>DALTWG010000049.1 GCA_029987245.1 Methanocorpusculum sp.
GCCGCCGTTTGAACCTGCGCAGCCGCCGCCGTCCCGGTCACCGAAACCGCAGACCCACCGAAATACGCCCCCCGCAGCGTAATCGTCTTGACACCCAGAACCTGGTCCTCATCCTTTTTCACCGTATGCTCCCCCGTATACTCAAAAGGCACCGGACTTGCATAAAACGTATACGTCCCCGCATCAAACCGGTTCGCCAGATAAAACGACACCGACCACCTGTTTGTTACCTCATCCACATCGATACCCTCCGACGCCGTCGTAAGATACCCCCCGCCCTCGAGCGGAATCTCCTGCAAAGGAATATTAACACCCTGAATATACAGATACGTATACTCACTGTTCAGATTCACACCCGACAGCGTAATCTTGTCCCCGATTGCATATTCAGCCGCAGAAACCGGCACAATGCAAAATACCGCCGCCAGGAGAACTATACACAGAACCGATTTATATTGCATGAGAATTATTGTGCGCGCGAAACAGATAAAATCTTTGACACCATTGAAAAACATTTAGATACCGCACGACCAATATACTACACATGTCTTCACTCGACGAATTAATCACCAAAGCCAAAACACTTATGGAAGAAGGCCATTCCGCCGGACAGATAGCCGACGAACTCAGCTTATCTGTCGACACCGTAACCTACCTGCTTACCAAAAGCAAGAACAGCAAATCCGCAAAAGTGACAGCACCCAAAGACGTCCACATTGACTGGACCAACGTCAGTTCCGACGCAATCTTATTATCCGGCATCGCATCCATGATGCTGCACAACTTTGAAATGAACTGCCACGACGACGATTGCGGCTGCGGCGACGAAGGTGAATGCCACTGCGCCGAAATCGACTGCGTAGTCGGCATCGACTTATCCGGCGTACCCCTTGCAACCCTTATCGCAACCGAAAACGGCATCGACCTGGCAGTCTACCATGCCTCAAAGCACAACCATGAAGGGACAGGGTCAATCTCCGGCAACTTCGCCAAAGTCACCGGAAAACGCTGTCTGATTGTTGACGACTGCATAACCACCGGCAACACCCTGACTGAAATTGTCAAATATCTCAAAAAACACAAAGCGCATCCTGTCGGCATCTGTGTACTGTTTGATAAGCGCGGTGTCAAAGAAATAGACGGTGTTCCGGTGTATTCGCTCTTTAACATACGGCGTATCGATTAATTTGGAGACTCAAAATAGACAACTATATATAGACGTGAAATCCATGTTTATGCACACGAGTAAAGGAGATATGTGATACTATGGCAAACGCACCAAACCAGCCCATTGTTATCTTAAAAAACAATGTCGAGCATGTGCCCGGAAACGAAGCACTCCGCTCCAATATCATGGCTGCCAAAGTTCTTGGAAACACCGTAAGAACAACGCTCGGTCCGCGCGGAATGGACAAAATGCTCGTCACCAAAGGCTCTGACGACATTATTGTAACCAACGACGGCGCAGAAATTCTTCACCAGATTCATGTCGAGCACCCCGGAGGAAAACTTGTTGTTGAAGTCGCCGAGTCCCAGGACAATGAATGCGGCGACGGCACCACCACCGCAGTTGTATTAGTCGGTTCCATGATGGAGCAGGCGGAAAAACTGCTCGATGCAGGCGTTCACCCGTCCCTGATTGCAAAGGGATACAACCTTGGCATGAACAAGGCGCTTGAAATCCTCGACACCCTTGCAAACCCGATTACCCCGAGCGACAAGAAGATGCTCAATCTTATTGCACAGACTGCAATGACCGGCAAATCCATCGAAGGCATTATGGAACAGGCATGTTCTGTTGTCGTTGATGCGGTTTCCACCGTTGCCGTCACCGAGGGCAAGAAGACCGTGGTAAACGAAGACGATGTCAAGGTAAAGACCAAGCGCGCAAACACGATGAGCGCAGAACTCGTCAAAGGCGTCTTAATCGACAAAGTCCGCCAGGACTCGCTTATGCCTAAGACCATCAAAGATGTCAGAGCCGCATTCCTCGACGGGCCGCTGGAGATTGTCAAGACGCAGGCCAAGTCCAAGATTAAGATGACCTCTGCAGACCAGCTTGCAGCATTTACCGAGGCGGACCGCGAGCGCTACAAGAAGATGGCTGACATCTTCAAGGAAAAGAAGGTCAATGTTGTCTTATGCACCAAGGGAATGCACGACGCTGTGCAGTATTATCTTGCAGAAAACGGCATCTACGGTGTAGAGTTTGTTGAAGAAAAGGATGTCAAGTTTGCAGCACGCGCTCTCGGCGGTCAGGTTGTCGGAAAACCTGAAGATGTATCCGAGGAGTCTATCGGTAAAGCCGGTATGCTTGTGCACGATGAGGAACTTGAGATGACGAGAATCTCCGACTGCAAGAACCCGAATGCGGTTACCATTCTCCTGCAGGGCTCTTCCCAGCACCTTGTCGACGAGCTTGAGCGCGCTGTTGAAGACGCGCGCAGAGTGGTTCAGGATGTCATTGAAGACGGCTCTTACACCATCGGCGGCGGCTCGGTTGAGGCGGAACTCTCTCTTCGCCTGCGCGAATATGCATCGACAGTCGGCGGCCGTGTCCAGCTTGCGGTAGAAGGCTATGCGCGCGCATTTGATATCATCCCGAAGACGTTAGCGGAGAACTCCGGTTTCGACACTGTTGACAAAACCATTGACCTCCGCCAGGCACATGCAAAAGGCAAGAAATTTGCCGGTCTCAATGTCTTTACCGGCGAAGTGGTCGATATGAAAAAGGAAGGCGTTGTCGAGCCGAAGAGAGTCAAGCGCCAGGCAATTCAGAGCGCATCTGAGACTGCCATGATTCTGATTCGTGTCGATGACATGATGATTTCCAAGAACGCCGAACAGATGGCACGGGGAATGTAAATTCCCGAAAATACTTTTTTGTAACTGTTCACCTTCTTCAAATAACCGGTTGTATTTTTTGAATCTGCGTTTTTCGCGCGTAAGCGCCTTCAATTCAATTCCATCTGATAGTAACTTTTGAAATCATCAGATGATTGAAAAATAAGGGGGGTGAACAGTTACCTGTTTTTTCTACAGCATCGGCAGTTTCGGTCTTGCCGACATATTTGCAAACGCAATATACAGCGCAAGCAAAACACAAATCGCCTCAAACAAAATGATAACCGGCATCGAACCAAGCCCCTGGCTTTCTGCATAATACAGCATAATATTGCAAAAACCGCAGCCGATTAAAAACAGCGCCGTAAGGAAGCGCGGGAACCGGCTCAGAACCGCAAAAATACCAGTCAGAATCAGAATAAGACCGACACCGTATTCCATCGGACCTGTCGCATACATATCAAGCCAGAACACCATGCCCATAGCTGCGAACATGACCGGTGTAAACTGCATTTTTCCGATAATGAAAAGCAGCACCGCAATCAAAATCATCATCGCGACAAATACCAGGCTTACCGTTTGAATCAGCGAGTCAAGATCGGCCGCCTCACTGAAAATCTCCTTTAACAGCCAAAGCGAAATATACATGGCCGCAAATAAAAATCCAAGCATCGGACCCGCCTTGTTAAGGCGCACCGTGCTGTCTGAAGAAAGCATCCGTGTCAGCGGCAGCGCAATCTTTTGCGTACTGCAGGCAATTGCAAGATAGATTAAAAAGAGCGCCAGAGCGCCGGATATGACAAGCATCAGTACCGCAAACCCGCCTTCCAGATGACAGCAGCCTAAAGCTCCTACAATACCGCAGAACAGATTGATGAGAGCAAAAATATACTTGTACCGGTCATTGGAAAGAAGAATAACCATTGCAAGAATCAGCAGGAAACATGCTGAAATATTCGTTATCAGTGTGTTATTGCCTGCCAGCGCCGTTAAAAACAGCATCGCGGCAAAGAACATAAACGTCACTGCATGCAAAACCCTATGACGCAGAACCAAAAGCCCGATGCTTACCAGAATCAGCATGGCGCCTGCAATCATGCACGGCTGCACCATATGTATTTCAAATGATGAAAACGCCGCCGCACTGTCTGAAGCACTAAGCGAACTAAACATTGCAAGAATGTAGACCATCGCCATCAGCAGGAACCCGAAGGAGGATAAATAATTGCGCGCCTCCTGCTTTGCCGAATCGCTCATCATCGCAAGCAGCGGCGACTCGCCCTCTTCTCTTTCAACATACACCTCTTTTGTTTCCTGCTTGTGTCTTGTTATCGAGAAATACAGACCGGGCGCAAGCAGCAGAATTGCTGCAAGCAGCGTAATGGACGGGGTTTCATGCAAAATGATGAAGGAACCGATAATGGCAAAAACCGGTGCGACACCGTTAATTGCGCCCGCCTTTGCCGCGCCGAGATGGCGCTGGGCAGATGTCAGGAAGAAGAGTTTGAGACCAAGCGTAATAAATCCGCAGATAAGCATTGGGATGATAATGGTATATAACGGCAGACTTTCTCCCGAAGCAAAGGCGATAACCAGGGTAATCAGTCCTATCCCCATGCGCACAACAAGGGAGAACTCAGCCGGGTTGCGTTCGGAGAGTTTTCTGCCGAAGTTGAAGGCAAAGCCGAAAAGAAGTACCGCGATGAAAACAAGCAGGCAGCCGAGGTCAGCGGATGCCGAACTGATATCATTTAACAGGATGGAGATGCAGCCGAGCGTGATAAGGGCTATTCCTATCCAGAGCCGTTTGGTAATCGCCTCTTTGAAAAAGATAAGGGCAACGACAGCAGTAACAACGGTTTCAAATGTTTTGAGAAGAGATA
This sequence comes from Methanocorpusculum sp., assembly GCA_029987245.1. Classification (GTDB taxonomy): domain Archaea; phylum Halobacteriota; class Methanomicrobia; order Methanomicrobiales; family Methanocorpusculaceae; genus Methanocorpusculum. Next base: position 4,728 of record DALTWG010000049.1, read on the forward strand.
CGCTTACAGCAGACGACATAGATAGTCCTGTATACAAAAAGGAGTTTCCAATCACATAGGTGGCGATTGTGCCAATCAGATACCAGATATCGTTTTTGCGCAGGTGGCGATTCGGGTCCATTATTTTCGGGGACTTTCGTGCAAATATCGTTACCAGGACAAAACCGAGGCCGGCGCCGAGGTTCATAAATGCAAGCGTCATAAGAGGCGAACTGCCTGTCATGAATGATTTTGAAAGCGGTGTTTCAAGACCGGCAAAAATGGCAGCAAGAAAACCGAATATGACAGCTAAGACATAGGTATTTTGTTTGGGGAGTGTGATGGGCATTGTTTAATCATATATGTATGGAAATAAACTGATTAAAATGTTTTTAATGCCGGTTCTGTACCGGCACAACAGATATCTATTAACGCTCTCAAATCAAAAACTTTTCAGCAATTTTGTAAATATGACCGAAGACAAGGAATTTACCAAAGAAGAAGCAGCCGAACTCGACAGATTCGAAGAAGAACATCCGTATCAGGAGATTCCTGAAGAAGAAATCAGAATCCCGAAGCGGCCGGAAAAAATCACCGATACAAAACACGACGTGCTGTTTTTGGTGCTGTTTTGCATTGCCATGGTCCTATTTCTTATCATTATCTTCGTCTTTAAGTGAAGACCTCAACCCAGCAAAACAATATACCTGGAAAAACAAATAGTATATGCATACTATACAGAGGCAACCAACGTGCAGAAAATTATACAAACCTCCCTTCACCTGGAATTAAATGATAAACCGGGACAGCTCCTTGCAGCCATTGAGCCTGTCTCCAAATCCGGCGCAAACATTATTTCAATTTCGCACCAGAGAGATAAAAAAGCGGCCGACGGCGACCTGATTGTCGAAATCGTTATCTCGCTTCCGGAGCAAAATCTGCCCAAACTCATCGACGCGCTGAAAGCCAACGGTGTTTTCATCGGGCGCATCGGAACCGAACATCTTACCTGCACGAAAACCTTCATTCTGATAGGTCATATTCTCCACACCGACTTAACCGACACTGTAAACAGAATCGATAAGAAAAACATCTCTGAGGTCACCGAGCTGCATATTCTCATGCCGGGAATCGACGAGCCTTCTACCGCCAAATTTACCATTAAAACCGTAAATGAAGCCGAAATGGAAAATGCGGTGGATCTTCTCTGGTCCATCGCCGAGGAAAAACATCTTATGATTATTGATGAAAACGGAGGTGACAGCGAATGATGAAAGTTGCCTTAATCGGTATCGGCTCGGTAGGTCGCGGTGTCGGGCATGTCTTAAAAGACGACCCGCGCTTCAAGCTTGTTGCGGCCGCTGATTCGAAATCCGGCGCGGTCTCCTACGGCGGATTAAACATTGAAAAACTTCTTACCTACAAAAAGGCGGGCAAACCTTTGAGCGATGAAGGCTGGACTGCGGAAAAAATCGCAAAAGAGGTTGACTACGATGTGTTAATCGAGGTTACGCCCACGAATGCAGTTACCGGTGAGCCGGCTGCAACCACCATACGGACGGCGCTTTCGCGCGGAAAACATGTCGTTACCTCAAACAAGGGTCCGGTTTCGCTTTACTACCATGAGCTTGCAGAGCTTGCGGAGAAAAACAATGCCGGCTTCAAATTCGAGGGAACCGTGGCAGGCGCGGTCCCGATTTTAAACGGTATCAGACACGGGCTTGCAGGAAACAAAATCACCGCGCTGTACGGTATTTTAAACGGTACCTGCAACTACATCTTAACCCGTATGGAAGACGAGCGCCTTACCTATGCGCAGGCGCTGTCAGAGGCGCGCGACCTCGGCTATGCCGAAGCTGACCCCACGTATGATGTCAATGGCACTGATGCGGCAATCAAGCTTGTCATTCTTGCTAACACGATGTTTGGCATGAACTGCAAGCTTTCCGACGTAAAGCGCGTGGGAATTGACTCGCTTACTCCAGATGCGTTAATGATGGCGGCAGCAACCGGCAAATCAATCCGTTTAATTGCAACGCTTGAGCCGGCGAAAAACTTCCTGGAAGTAGCTCCCGGTCTGCTGCCCACTGAAGACCCGCTGGTGGTTGAAGGCACCTTGAATGCGGTCACGGTGGAAACCGAATATGCGGGTCCGATTACCTTTATAGGTCGCGGAGCGGGCTCTGTTGAGACCGCATCCGCGATTCTCGCCGACCTTATTTCGATTTACGAAAAATATGGCGAGTAAGGAAAAATCCGGCGGGGTTTTAGCCCGCCGGGACACGTTTCTTTCTTCGATGCGCAAATTAACCTTCGAGGAGGGCTTTTTTACGGCGGCGGAAATTGCCGATGTCTGCGATGCGCCGCGTTCCACGGCGCAGGACTGGATTAACCGGCTCCTTGCCGAAGGCTGCATTTTCCAAAAGGAAGAGCCTCACGGCCGCGCACCGGCGAAATACGCCTCGCGTTCGGCGATGCCGGAGACCACCTGCAAGCGGATTTTTACGACAGTCTCGGGAAACGATGTGGAGATTTTCCATGAGTGTCTTTCAAGCGGCTGCGCGGGCTTTTGTGAGTTCCATCACAAGCGTGCAAAAGGCGCGGCCGTATCGGTCGAGCGTGACGGGATGATTTTCAGGATGCGGGCAAAAACCGGCCGCGCTGAGCCGCTGAATTTACAAGACGCGGCCGTCGGGCTTGTTTCGGTGGAGAAAAAAGGCGATTATGTCTATCAGACTATCCGCTCTATTCCGGGCGGCCCCGCATATTCGCTTTCGTCGATGATGAGCCGCGCAAAGGGCGTCTGTTGCGTAAAAACGGCGCTCGAGGAGGGCTGTGTTACCGGCATTGTGCGCACCAGAGCGCTTGTTCCGGTAACCGTAGGAATAGACGACACCGACCGGAAGGGCTGCGGGGGGGCGACGTTTGCTCTTGCGCAGGCGCTTTTGAAGTATCTTTCCAATTCCGGCGGGGTTATCGGGATTCGCCATCAGGTTGCGGTGCTTTGCGCCGGTATTGAGGAAAAAACAGCCGGGAATTCCTGCAGTTTTATTGAGCTTGCTGTGACGCCTGAGGCAAAACCGGCGCTTGCAGAGAAAATCTGCCGGTTTGTTGCGGAGGAAAGTGTATCCGAAGACTGGGGTGTCGCTGTTTTCTCCGGGATTTATGTGCCGGAAGCGCTCAAGGTCTTTGCGGCTAAAGCCAGACGCGCCCGGGTTACGGAAAATGAGGCGAAATGCGCGGCGGATTTGTGCGGCGCGGAGATATTCGGGGGCCGCGGGATTATCGGGGCGCTTGCAAGCGTGGGGTTAAAGGACCAGAGGCGGGATGTGCTGCTGGATTTGGAGAGGGGGGTTGTGTAAGTTTTGCGGCGTTGTATTGCACCATGTTTCGCCTTTTTCCTTGCACCGGCTGTGCTCACAAAGTTAGTCTCACGTATTGGTTTCTGCTCATAAAAATGAAAAATGCGTTGACTTTATGGGTCAACGCAAAAAAATAATATATTTCAAAAGATATTCCTACGGAATTTTTGTATTGAATATTGTGTTATTACGGTTATTTATGATTTTGCAGATACTTTTGTTTGTTTAGTTACCATTCTTGCAGTAAGTGCTGCGTTTATCTGATTAGTAAAATCATCGATTGCTGATTCTGCCTTTGCGCGTTGAGCCGGGGTGACTTTTACTTTTTTATGCACACTCCTGCCCGGAGAATTCATTGCTAATGTGGACGACATAATTACTTATTCACCTTCTCTATATAATAAGTTAACGATGACCAGTCATTTGGTAAATACCCCTCTCTTATATCAGTAATGATATATTCTCTGTTTTTTGGCAGCAGCCATTCGTATTCACTATCGTTAATATATAATGCTTTATCATTAGGTTTTAAATCCTGAATAATGAATACCGCCTGATTATCGTGTTTTTTATGCAATCGATTTTCTTCCTCTATTTTTTTATCAATTGCATATTTCACCGCAATATCAATACTTGTTGTAAAACTCCCGAACGCATCATCAACATAAGGTTCATTCGGATCAAGTTTCAATAACCAGTCAGGATTAGTTAATCCTTTAATAACTCTAAGAGGATGTAATAATGTTGAATTATCAATGGCAGAAGCAATATTTGGAATTAAACAATCCAATTTATCTTTATCATGTTTTGTAAGCGGAAATTTCAATGACTTTCTCAAATAATTATTTATTAAAAAACATTCCATTCTAATTCCAAAAGGTTTTTCTGAGATTGGATAGTCCCAATGCAAAGGTTGAGCTTCTACGTCATGATAACAGGAAACAGATGTTATCTCATCATCGCTGAGTATATTGTTATTGAAATAAGGAATTCCCCGAGTTAACTGCAGTTTCATTTATTGTTTTATGTGATGTTTATCTATTAATACTTATTTTTATTTCAGACTGTGCTCATAATGTTTATCCGCGTTTTCTTTTCAATAGTGGTCCCAAAAATATTGAAATCCGAAAATTTGTATCAGGGTTGAACAGTTTGAAAAAATAAGTTGTTTTCCCGGTTATTTCTTTGAACCGGGCGCGGCGGTGACTTTGGTCACTGCCTCAGCGATTTCTGCAATCATTTCTGCCGGGAATGAAGCAACCATTTCTTCATCGGCGATGCCGGAGAATTTGCGCGAGCCGTCGCAGCCGAGCGAGAAGTTCGGTTTGCCGCATTTGATTACATACGCGGTTGCATCAGAGCATATTGACTGAATGCCTGAAAATTCCGGATAATGGCGTCCGCCGAGGCGGTATAAACATGCCTGCGCGAGTTTTAAGACCGCGAGCGGTTTTGCAAAAATAATGACAACGTTGGGTGCAAACGCCGCTTTTTCAAGCGGGGCATACAGCGTTGCATAGGTTTCTTTGGGCATGTTCGGGACCGAATCCATGGTACGCTTGCTGGATGCAAGCGACTCGTATTTGCCGAGTTTGAAATAGTGCTGACCGGAGCCGAGCGCCGCGCCTTTTTCGCGCAGACCTAAGGTCCAGGCGCCTCCTCCGCACTGGTGTTTTGCGTCCGTTGCATAAAAGACATTGCCTTCGCGTGCAAGAGATACCATTCTGCAGTGGCGGACGGTTTCCTCGATTTCGGTCATGCCTTCGGGAATCTGGTCTGCCGCGGTGACTAATTTTACCGCTACAGGCGAGCCGCTGAGATTAAGCGCGGTCTTTAAGGTTTCGGAAATCGCTGCAAAGTCAGGGTCTGATTTCATGGTGTCCATGATGTATAATAGGTGGTACAGGTATTAAAAGATGAAGGTTTTAATTATACTGCCTCTCCAAAACCCGAAAGCCGCGTCTGTTTTGTTTTGCCAAGTGCCAGATACGGCAGCGCCCGCGTCATAATAACCCCGCAGGATTTTAAAACGGCTGTATTTTGCACATCGCGCGTTTTTCGCGCCTGCAAAATCGCCCGCGCACTCACCTCGCCTATTCCCGGCACCCGCAAAAGCTCGGCAAAGCCGGCTTTTGCAGGGTTAACCGGCGCAATATTTTGCGCAAGCAGCACCTTGGGGTCGGTGTTCATTAAAAATCCGTTTTCATCAAAGACGGGCGCTGTTTCGCTGCGGCTATAGCCGTAAATTCTAAGCAGCGCATCAACCTGATACCAGCGGTTTGCGCGCCATAAGGGAGTGTTTACATGTTTTTCCAGAGGAGTATGTTCTATCGCATGAAACGCCGAATAATAAACCCGCGCCGGGTTGTATTTTTCATAGGTCGTCATCACTGTTTTGAAAATGTCTGCATCGGATTCATCGGCCGCGCCCACCACAAACTGCGTTGAATGCGCGTGAGGCATAATTTCTGCAAGCCATTTGTGGCGCGTCAGAAGGTCGTTTTGATAATCCTTAACGCTTGCAAGTTCAGACAAGTGCGATGCATCGGGTGCCTCGAGATTGATGCTTAACCGCGTCGCATATTTTGCCAGTTCGACAATATCGCCCCGGTTTGCGCCCGGCAGAACTTTTAGGTGCAGGTACCCGTTAAAACCTGCACCGCGGATAAGCCGGGCGGTCTCAATCAGTTTTTCCATTCCCAAATCCACATCGCCGCGCGGTATACCGGTACTTAAAAGCAGCCCCCCTGCTTTTTTCTGCCGGTGGAGTTCCAGAAATCCGTGTGCGAGTTCTTCGGGGGTGAAACTGATGCCGCGGCATCTTGTACAGACTTCGCAGTATTTGCAGTCAAATGAGCAGGTGCCTTCAAGGAGAATGCGAAGCGGGTGACACTGGTGTGTTTTTCCTTCATTGCGGCCGGTCTGGTCGTAAAATTCCCCTGCCGCTGCACGCTCGATTTTTCGTATCAGTTCAGACATACCCGTAAACAACTTCGATGCGGCGATATATAAACCCCTGACCGTGCGGTCCAAAAGCCTTAGGGGGTGTCATCTCTTTCAGAGAGAAGGGGGTAAAAATTACAGGGAGTATATTAAGTTAACTGACAAAAACTGCGGCCTTTATTTCGTGTGGAAAATGCGTCCGCGTGATTTTTTTCTCATCTCACAAAACAACATATATTTTGCATAGTACGACCAATACATACCCATGAATTGTATAGTAACCGGCGGAGCAGGTTTTATCGGCTCCCACCTTGTGGATTTACTGCTCTCCCAGGGACATAACGTAACCATAATTGATTCAATGGTAGCAGGCAGACTCTGCAATGTCGAGCACAATCTTCCGCGCGTCAATTTTGTCAGAGAAGATCTCCTTAACGACGGCTGGCAGGAATCCTTCAAAGGCGCAGACAGAGTATATCACATAGCAGCCGACCCCGATGTGCGCGGCTCGGCCCGGAAGTCCTATGAGGTTTTTGACAATAACGTAAATGCAACGGTGCGCGTGCTTGAAGCCATGAAAGAGTACGGCGTAAAGGAAATCGTCTTCACCTCGACCAGTACGGTTTACGGCGAGGCAAAAGTTATTCCGACGCCGGAAACCTATTCGCCGATGCTGCCTATCTCCATCTACGGCGCAAGCAAACTTGCCTGCGAGGCGATGATTTCATCGTATGCCGCCACCTACGGCTGGAACGCCTGGGTCTACCGGTTTGCCAACATCATAGGTCCGCGCAGCACGCACGGCGTTATTTACGACTTCGTGCAGAAGCTGCGCAAGAATCCGAAGGAGCTTGAAATCCTCGGCGACGGAAGCCAGTGCAAATCGTATCTTTCGGTTGAAAACTGTGTAAAGGCTATGGTTTTTGCACCGGAAATCTCGCATGAGACGTTTAACTTTTTCAACATTGGTTCAGAAGACTGGGTTTCGGTTAAACGTATTGCCGAGTTAATTGTAGAAGAGATGGGCTTACAGGATGTAAAATTCAACTTCACCGGCGGGGACCGGGGCTGGGTTGGAGATGTGCCGCAGATGCAGCTTTCGGTTGACAAGCTGAAGTCGTATGGCTGGACTCCGGGGATTACTTCGGAAGAGGCTGTGCGGCTTGCAATTCGCGCAACCCTTGATGAGTAATGCGCTATACTATTCCAAAACTGATTAACGGTCGGGAAAAGTCCTGCGGGGCGGTTATCTGGCGTCCGTGTGTCGGGGGGCATGAGTATTTAATGATTCGTCACGGCAATCACTGGAGTTTTCCCAAAGGTCATGTGGAGGGCAGCGAGTCTGAGGTGCACACGGCGCTTCGGGAGGTAAAAGAGGAGACAAATCTCGATGTGGCGCTTGACTCGCGGTTCCGCGAGGTTGTGTCATATCGTACGAAGCTTGGGCATTTCAAGGATGTGGTCTTTTTCATTGCGCAGCCTATTAACGGGCGTGAGCGTCCTCAGGTGGAGGAGATTCAGGATATGGGGTGGTTTACGTATGAGGAGGCGCTGCCTCTTGTGACGTTTGCGACGGATAACAGTGTGCTGAATGCGGCGGAGCGGTATATCAGGGAGAGGTAGGGGGAGAGACGGGAGAAAGGTTTGCTTATGCAATACTTTTCTCCTGACCGAATAGTATTGCATCGGTTTTTACCCGGTCGAAAATAATCGGGGAAACGTATTTTACTGCTATTAAATCTACTTCGCGTCCGAAGAGTTCTTCCAGGTACCATTTCAGGGGGACGATGTCTGACATACCTCCTCTTCCTTCTGCAAAATGATAAAGAATGTCTACGTCTGATTCGGGTGTGTCTTCACCGCGGGAGACGGAGCCGAATAGTCCAAGGGTATCAATACCGAATCTTTCCTGCATTTCCGGGAGGTGTGCTTCGAGTTTGGCGAGGACTTCGGGTTTTATGCTCTGGTATTCGGCCATGATTATATATTATTTGTTTTTACAGGGTATATTTTTTGTGCGGGTGATGCAGAAATGTTGGTTTTTCGCCTTGGTGCCATAGGTCATGGAAGCTGCAGGTAAGTTGCAGGTAAGTTTCACTTCCGGAATAAAAACGAAAATAACCACCTCTAAATACCGATTGCGCCAAAATCTAAGTTGCAGGTAAGTTGCAGGCAAGTTTCACTTCCAAAACATAAACGAATTTAACCAGCTCTAAATACCGATTGCAGCAAAATTTAAGTTGCAGAAAAGTTGCAGGCAAGTTTCA
>DALTWG010000050.1 GCA_029987245.1 Methanocorpusculum sp.
ATGATGATGAATATGTGAATGCAGATACCGGTGATTCGCCGTTTTTTGCCGATATGCCGGTATCTTCGAAGGATGAAGTGCGCAATTACGTTACCTCGTTCGGTCTCATGTTAATTGCCACGTTGTATATTCTGGTGTTGTTCGGCATCAATGATTACATGAGCGGAGCACTGACGCAGGATGCAGCATTTTCCGGTATGACGTATCCGGCGGTGATTCTCAGTATTCTTCTCATGCTCTGCGGCATTGTCCTTCTGGTTCTTCGAAACAGGGTTTTGTCAGCAGTTACGTTTCTGTTTATGTCTGCGGAGTTTCTTATGTATGCATTGGAGTATAAATCGTATTTTGTTGTGCCCTTTGCATCGGTATTTTCCCTGATTCTTGCGGCTATTATACTGACCTGCCGCAGTCCGAAAAAGTATCTGTATGCGGTGATTAATATTTTGTGCGGTCTTATCGGGGTTCTTGGTTTGTTTGATTCGGGTACTCCTCTGGGAACTGCAGCAGTCGTATGTATGATTGTGACCTCAGGCATACTCATTTATTTTGCGGTTGCCTGTGCGTCTCAAAAGATTGAGATGCCGTTTACCAAATTTCTCACCAATGATGATGATATGGCTTTTTCCCGGTCCGGTCCGGTTTTAGGCTATTTATTCCTCGGCATCTATCTTTTCATGTGGGTGCTGTATAATTTCATCGGTGAGGAAAATTTCCCGCCGGAAATTATCAGCGCGGTGTGTTTTGCGGTATCATTAATGATTATGGTTATCGGTTTTCTTTCGTTTGCAGTCGGCAGAATGCGGTTTACGCCGCTGCTCTTTCTCGCGACCGGGGCCGCATTTCTGATTGATTTGTATGTGTCGGGTTCGATGCATTATGTGGTTGCCATGCTTCTGCTGCTTATCGGCATTTTAGCGGTTTTCAGGAAACATTCGCGTCTTATGCCGTCGCTTCTGGTAATCGGGTTCGGATTTGCGCGGTTTCTGATGAATAATGTCGAAGCGTTTCCTGAGCTTATTACAGTGGTATCTATTTTAAATATTGCGTGTATGCTTCTTGCTGTCTATCTTGCGTTTGCGGTCTTTGCGGAAAAGCCGAAACTGCCCCTGTTTTAATTTTTATTTTCCCGTTTTTTCATCCGCAGTCCGCAGCATACACTCAGCGCTGCGCACAAAAGCACCAGTGCCGCGATGCTCATATCTGCATAGAAAAAACTGCCGCAAAAGTCATAGAGATATCCTTCATAGACGGCATCAAAGGAGTAGCCGAGCCGGTACATCAGGTCAAGCACGGTGTAGGTTGCGGCAAATTTCAATAGCGATACTTTTTCCTGTATAAGCCCGGCAAATACGGGAAGAAGACCGGATGCTATCATCCCGAGAATCAGGGAATTTACAATCAAAACCGATGCAGGGTTGAAGCAGTAGGAAACAAGCATGGCAGTCCCCCAGATGCCAAACATACTGCCTAAGAGCACCAGCCGGTTTTTGCATTTTGATGCGGCAAATCCTCCGGCAAGAGAGCCGATAATAAATGAAAATCCGTAGACGGAAACGCCGAGTGTTGCCAGGTCAGCCGGTATGCCGGATGCTATGCTGTCTGCAAACTGATGATTGCTCATACAGCCGCATAAAATGCCGTGTACGAGAAATGCAAAACCCAGCAGGTAGAAAAACGGATTTTTTACCATTTCCCTGAGGATACCGGGGATGGATACGGCTTTTGCCGCCTGCTGCTCGCTTTCATCCGTATTTCTTTTACTGCGGAATAAAAACGAGAGCGGTATGATTAAAAAAGATATTGCGGCAAATACTGCCATGCAGGTACTAAAGCCGAAATCGTTTATCAGCCATTCCAGTACGGGGCTAGAGGTTGAACTGAATATTCCTTCGGCTGCGGATAATATTCCTGCAAACACGACGCTTCGCTTTTCTCCGATAAAAGGAACCGAGGCTGCGTATAATATGGAGTATCCAAGGGCCGAGGCGCCCAGTGCGAAAATTATTCCGGTAAAAACAAGGTATCCTGCAAGTGTTGTGACCAGCGCGGTTCCGGCAAGTCCTATTGTTGTGAGGATGGTGCCGGTTAGAATAATGGTGCGCGAGGAGGTTTTAATGGTTAAGTAGCCAAATATTGGTCCTGATATGCCAAGGACAAGGCTCAGGCAGGAGAAAACAATATTTATCGAGCCGTAGCTGTTTTGTGCCGTCAGTGTCATCCAGGCGGAAAGTATGCTGGTGTTTGCCCGAAATCCTGCAAAAAGGCCGTAGAGGACAACTGCAGCAGCTCCTATAAGAAGAATGCCCGCCGGGCTGATTTTTTTCGGGCTAGCGGTGTCGGTCTGCATGGGTTTTTGTTTCATAGAGGTTTGACTGGCATGCATAAAAAAGGTAGCGGCTCAGATTAGTACAAGGTTTATCCTGCTGTACAACCTATATAGTAGAAACAGATTAGTATGGCGTTTTCTTTCAAATCCGGAAATGTGTATCTTGCGGCTGTTCTTTGCGTAGCTGCCGCCGCGATTATCAATGCATTTGAAACGCCGCTAACTAAATTATTTCTGGAAGACGTGGCGCCTGCCATGACGGCTTCTTTTTTCAATCTCGGTTCCGGAGTATTTGTTCTGCTTCTGATGCTGTTTGGAAAAAAGACGTCTTTGAATCAAAAAGACCGGCATGTGCGAAAATCCGATATTCCATCGCTTATCGGGATGATAGCAGGTTACACTGCCGGGACGATTCTGCTTTTGGTCGGGCTTGCTATGACTTCTGCATCCACCGGTTCGGTTCTGACTAATTTTAAAACCGTTGCAACGGCACTGATTGCGTTGTTTGTTTTTCGGGAATTTATTTCCAAACGGCTCTGGATTGGCATTATTTTCATAACGCTCGGATGTATTGCGCTTTCCTGCGGGGATTTAGGGGGGTTGAGGTTTAGTCCGTGGTCGCTTATGATTTTACTTGGCTGCGTCGGCTATGGGTTTGCGTACAACTTCAATACGAAACTCTCTCGCAGAAATCCGTGTGAAATTGTTTTAATCAAAAGTTTCGGAGTGGCTGTCTGTGCGCTTGTTGCGGCATTTTTCATGGGTGAATCTCTTCCGGCGCCGGATATGGCAGGTATTGTCATGTTTGTCGGTGTGTTTACCTCGGCTCTTGTGACGCTTCTTTTGATTTACGGGCAGAGAGAACTGGGCGCTGCCAAAGCCGGGGCGATTTTCGGGGTGTATCCGGTACTTTCCGTCATCATTTCGTTTATCATGTTTCAGGAGATGCCGACGTATTCTTTCGTCGCCTGTCTGGTTTTAGTCATTCCGGGTCTGTACTTTGCGGTTACGAAAAACAGGGAGGATGATTCGGATGATGATGAATATGTGAATGCAGATACCGGTGATTCGCCGTTTTTTGCCGATATGCCGGTATCTTCGAAGGATGAAGTGCGCAATTACGTTACCTCGTTCGGTCTCATGTTAATTGCCACGTTGTATATTCTGGTGTTGTTCGGCATCAATGATTACATGAGCGGAGCACTGACGCAGGATGCAGCATTTTCCGGTATGACGTATCCGGCGGTGATTCTCAGTATTCTTCTCATGCTCTGCGGCATTGTCCTTCTGGTTCTTCGAAACAGGGTTTTGTCAGCAGTTACGTTTCTGTTTATGTCTGCGGAGTTTCTTATGTATGCATTGGAGTATAAATCGTATTTTGTTGTGCCCTTTGCATCGGTATTTTCCCTGATTCTTGCGGCTATTATACTGACCTGCCGCAGTCCGAAAAAGTATCTGTATGCGGTGATTAATATTTTGTGCGGTCTTATCGGGGTTCTTGGTTTGTTTGATTCGGGTACTCCTCTGGGAACTGCAGCAGTCGTATGTATGATTGTGACCTCAGGCATACTCATTTATTTTGCGGTTGCCTGTGCGTCTCAAAAGATTGAGATGCCGTTTACCAAATTTCTCACCAATGATGATGATATGGCTTTTTCCCGGTCCGGTCCGGTTTTAGGCTATTTATTCCTCGGCATCTATCTTTTCATGTGGGTGCTGTATAATTTCATCGGTGAGGAAAATTTCCCGCCGGAAATTATCAGCGCGGTGTGTTTTGCGGTATCATTAATGATTATGGTTATCGGTTTTCTTTCGTTTGCAGTCGGCAGAATGCGGTTTACGCCGCTGCTCTTTCTCGCGACCGGGGCCGCATTTCTGATTGATTTGTATGTGTCGGGTTCGATGCATTATGTGGTTGCCATGCTTCTGCTGCTTATCGGCATTTTAGCGGTTTTCAGGAAACATTCGCGTCTTATGCCGTCGCTTCTGGTAATCGGGTTCGGATTTGCGCGGTTTCTGATGAATAATGTCGAAGCGTTTCCTGAGCTTATTACAGTGGTATCTATTTTAAATATTGCGTGTATGCTTCTTGCTGTCTATCTTGCGTTTGCGGTCTTTGCGGAAAAGCCGAAACTGCCGCTGTTTTAATTTAGGTGCGGTTTTAAGTCTACAAGCCTTATCACGTTTGAACGCATATAGTATTAATCAGTCATTATGGCGTTTTTCAAGAAACCGGCGAATACGTATACTGTTGCGGTCCTCTGTGTTATTGCAGCTGCGGTTTTTGATGCCTTTGAAACGCCGCTTACCAAACTGTTTTTATCTGAGGTTACTGCTACTGTTCCGACGTTTTTCCTCAGTATCGGCGGCGGGATTGTTGTATTACTGATGGCGCTGTTCGGACGTAAGACGTCTCTGATGGAAAAGGACCGGCATCTGCGCAAAAAAGATATTCCCTATCTCATCGGGGTTGTTCTCGGCAATTTCGGGGGTATGATTCTCATATTTTACGGGCTTACGCTGACGTCTGCTGCAACCGGTTCGGTTTTGAAAAATTTTATGACGGTTGCCATTGCTCTTGTTGCGCTGATTGTTTTCAAGGAAAAGGTTACGAAGCGTCTCTGGACAGGTATTGTTTTTATTACGCTTGGCTGTGTTGCGCTTTCGTTCGGCACGGCTCAGGATTTTACGCTTACGCCCGCATCGATTCTGATTCTTCTCGGCTGCATCTGTTTCGGTTTTGCTGACAACTTTAACACGCAGTTAGCCCACCGTAATCCGACAGAGATTGTCATTGTAAAATCGTTTGGTGTATCATTCTGCGCTTTGATTGTTATGCTGATAACAGGCGAGGGTTTTCCTGCTTTTGATACCATGGGGTATCTGATGCTTATCGGTGTTTTTTCAAGCGGTCTGTATCTTTTGTTCTTTACCTACGGGCAAAGACATCTCGGTGCGGCAAAGTCGGGTGCTATTTTCGGCATTAATCCGCTTTTAAGTATTCTGCTTTCGTTTCTCATTTTCCAGGATAATCCGTCGTATTCGTTCTTTGCAGCTTTGGTTCTGGTTATTCCGGGTATGTACTTTGCCATTACGCGCAATAAAGAGGAGGAGACAGATGATGATGAATATATCAATACTAATTCAGCCGAACCGGTTTTCCTTTCGGGTCTTTCAGAGGCTTTGAAAACCGAGGTGCGCAATTATGTGACGTCGTTCGGGTTTATTTTGATGGCTACTGTGTATGTGCTTATTTTGTTTGGTATCAATGATATGTTTCATGGGGTTCTCTCTATGGATGCAGCGTATGCTTCCATGACTGTTCCGGCTGTTATTATCGGGCTTCTTCTTTTGCTTTGCGGTGTTGTTCTTCTGGGGTTGCGCAAACGGGTTTTATCTGCTGTTACGTTTATTTTTTCAAGCGCAGGGTATTTCATTTATGCTTTTGAGGGGACGAGTTATTTCCTGACGCCGCTTATTTCGATTTTTTCGATTGTGATTGCGTTTATTTTTATGACGTCCACGAGTCCGAAAAAGTATGTGTATGCATTGATTCATGTCCTGTGGGGTATTGTCGGTTTTCTGGGGTTGTTCAACATTATGGGTCTTACGCCGGTTGTGGCTGTGACGGTTGTGCTGATGATTGTTACGGCTTCCATGCTGATTTATTTTGCGGTTGCGTGTGCGGCGCAAAAGATTCATCTTCCATTAACGAAGTTCCTTACGACTGATGATGATATGGAATTTTCGCGCACAGGTCCTGTTCTCGGGTATCTGTTTATGGGTGCATATATTTTCATCTGGGTGGTTTATAATTTTACGGGCGAGGAGCTTCTTTCATCACAGGTCACCTATGCGATGTGTTTCATTTTGTCTCTCATGCTGATGCTTATCGGGATTCTTGCGTTTTCTATCGGGAGGATGCGCTTTACGCCGCTGCTCTTTCTTGGAGCAGGGACTGCTTTCCTGCTTGATTTGTTTGTAAACGGGTCAATGCATTATGTGGTTGCGCTTCTTTTGCTGATTATCGGTATTTTTGCGGTATTCAGGAAGAATTCGCGTCTGCTTCCTTCGCTTCTTTTAATCGGGTTCGGGTTTTCGCGGTTTTTAATGAATAGTGTGGACACTTCCCCGGATTTGATTTATGTGGTGTCACTGATTAATATTGCATGTCTGCTTCTTGCTCTTTATCTTGCGTTCGGGGTGTTTGCAGAAAAGCCGAAACTGCCGATGTTTTAACCGGCGGCAGCTGAAAAAAGATTATTTTCCGGTGATTTCTTTCAGGTAGTTTTTGTAGCCTTCATAATCGTCATGCCACCAGAACTTGTACAGTTTTTCAAATAATTCCATGTCGCCCTTATGCCAGGCGTCTTTTACTGCTTTATTCAGTTCTCTTGATGCCGTAAATTCACTCGCATATTCCTTAATCAAAGCGACATATTCTGTGTAGGTGTATCCGTACCATTCCTTATATCCGACATATACCAGTTCAATTAACGGGAACCGGTCCAGTGCCTCGTCAAAATAAATGGGGCCGGTAAGTCCTATTCTCCGGTAGGATTTCAAAGCGTCTGCAATGTCTTCACCGTTAAATCCGACGGAATTGATTACATCTGCAAGCATAGTGGCCGCATCATAGCCGTAGGCTGCATAGCCGTTTGTTGCAGTGCCGTATGCTTTTTCGTAGCGTTCATTGAATCCCGGATTGTCGGTGCAGAGTCTGCTTATTCCAATAATCAGGTCAAGGCAGTCGATATTTTCAATCAGTTCCTGTCCGAACCCGGTATCGGACGAGAACCACTGGCTGTATCTGCCGACGCCTTTTTTATATGCGGCACTGCAGAGTTCACTTAACTGGTTTGCATCTTCCGGGATGATAAAAATTATAGACGGCCGGCTTTTTTCAATCTGATTTATTGCTGCATCAACAGAGGTCAGCGCAATATTGTAGCAGACTGTTTCGGGAACCTCCTCTTCGAGTTTTTCAAGCACATATTTGGCATGGTCCGCACCGTACTGGTCGTTTTTCCACACAACGGCAATGGAAGCGACTTCATTTCGTTCGGCATAGTTGACAAGGGTATTTGCGAAATAGATATCAGAGGGTACAAACCGGAAGACATATTCGGTATATTCTTCCAGATTTCTTCCGGTTGCAAAGGTTAGTACCGGTGTTTTGTACATTTCAGCATAGGGTGCAATTGCTTCGGCTTCGCTGGTATTTACCGGTCCGATAATTACCTGCACTCCGTCTTTGAGCAGGCTGAAATAGCCGTCAATGGCTTTATTTACATCGCTTTCGGTATCAATATATTTTACGGTAATTTTGCGGCCGGATTTTTGCAGTTCGCTCGCGGCAAGGTCGATGCCGTTTTTGTATTCATTGCCAATTTCACTTAACGTGCCGTTGAGCGGAAGCAGGGCACCGATAACAATTTCCTCGTCATCTGCAACTGCGGGGAAAAACGGAATAAAGATTATGCAGAATGCCGCAATTACAAGCAGTATCAGAATCACCGTAAGTTTCCAGCCCCCGAAGAATTTTTTATGATGTGCTTCGTGACTCATGGTTTATCCTCCGGCAGTGTCGGTTTTGATTCGGTATGTGTTTCAGTATGTTGTGTATTGTCTTTGGCGCTTTCTTCATCATCATCATCTTCGTCTTCCCCGTCTTTTTTCGTCAGGTGATGCAAGTCATCCAGTAGTTTTTTCCAGGAAAATTTCTGCAAAGCACCTGCAAAACACTCTACTTTGTGTACAAACAGTCCGAAACAGATGGTGCCGGAACCCACAACCGCTGTCATGGCAAGAATCATGCTTCGTATTGCATCAACAACCTCGGGTGCTGTCATGGTGCCTAACGTCATCTGGAATGTCGGGAAAATAAACAGCAGGTGGAAACATTCAACTACAACGGCAAGAGCGAGTCCGCGGAATACGGTAAACTTTCCGTTCCACATCCGGATGAATAGTCCTGCAATAATGCCTGCTGCAATTGTTGCCAAAAAGCACGGCCATGCGGAGGCGCCGCCTAAGGTTAAACGGTAGAATCCGCCGATTATACCGACTATTGCTCCAACAACCGGCCCTCCGGCAACTCCTGCAACAATTGCGCCAAGGTCGCGGAAGTTGAGAATATATGCCCCGTCATTAATGGCTATTCCGCCGATGGTTCCCCAGATGGAAACGACGCTTAAGATTACAATCATCCAGAATTTGTCGGCAAGGTTTCCTGTTCCTTTGGCGATGCGGTCAAACATTTTCGACCGGATAAAAAGAAACAGGACGACAAGAACCAGGGCGAGGTTTCTTACCATGTCAAGGCCGCTGGTAATAATTGTTCCTTCCAGGCGCAGGGCGATGTAAATGGATAAAACACTGCCGATGCCAATTAAAAGCATCCACATTCTGCTCCCTCTTGCATATACGGGGAGTTTTGTATTCAGGTACATCATCATAAAGCCGAATATACCGAATAATATTGCACAGATGACTGCCATAAACATCATTGTTTCGAGCGGTTCGTTAATATAAATAATAATGGCCGAGAGAAGAACAAACAGCAGAAGGCAGATGTTGTAGACCAGAGATGAATTTTTCACCGGTTTTCCTGCATCAAGGCGTATCTGTTTTATGACGTCGGTGATAGCAGATGCTCTTGCATCCAGACCGACGGTAATTGCACCGAAAAAGATGATGATAAAGAAAATGAGCAGGATATAGTATATTATCGGCGTGTTGATAAATACATTCATAACCATATTGGTGAGCAGGTCAATGGAGATGGTTGTTCCGTGTGCCTGATAGGAAATGGTGAATGCAAGAGAGCCGAGCGTCATGAATCCGAGGATAATTACGGCGACGAGGACAAATCCGACGACAATGTCTATGCGGACGCTTTTCAGATACCGGCGAAACATCTCTTTTTTCTCTTTCAGTGCGGTTTTTGCATCATTTTCCGTTGTGCCGCGGCTTTGTATTTTGTGTTTGAGCCAGACCGAATAAAGCATTAAGGTAAGTCCCGAGCCGACTACGCCTAAGATACCCAGAATTTCTTTTTCTGCGCCGTCAGGAATCGCGGGTATCATTCCTTCGATTATGCCTGAAGATATTGACGGTGCCATTATCATCAGATAAATGAGAACAACGCCCAAAACAGCTACAATTACGGCCATTATTTTTTCAAACTGGTGATAGATATGGGTACGCAGCACAACAAGTGCAACAAGGAGAATCAGCATCCCGAGTAAAAACAGGGCATACATTCCCGGAAGGAGATAATCGATAAACACCGCAGCAAACACTGCCATGGAACCGATTGCCGTTGCTTCAAACAGATATGCGGCGATGGTAAAGTATGCTGCCCAGTTTTTCGGACCGGGGATGGAGGTCATAGCTTCGAAGATGGATTTGCCGGTTGCAAGGGTATAACGGGCAATTCCAACGGTATATGCGTATTTGAACAGCAGGCATATAATTACAACCCAGGCAAGCGTAAGGCCGTGATGGGCACCTATCTCCATTGCATCGGCGATTCCGGCTTCACCTGCTGCCGTAACTGCAAGAAGGAGCCCCGGTCCGAAGAAGATGAGGTTGTCTTTTATTTTTTTATATATCCCTGATGTTTTTTTTGGCATGTCAATGGTTTAGAAATGTTGTATTTTGAAAGATATATATCCTTCTAAAACCAAATGTTAGTAGAATGGACCGCAGACTCCTTATTGTTATCGGCGTAGTAATTCTTCTGGCGATTCCCGCATCGCTTCTGCTTGCATCAGGGGATTTATTCCCGAAAGAAGAGGAGCCGTATTATATAGCGGTCATTGCTGATCAGCCGTCTGCCCATACAACGTATGTTTCCCGCTCTGTTGCGGGTGCGCAGAGTGCCATGCGCTTATCGGACCGCGTTTTGCCTGAGATGTTTATTTCACCGACATCAGATGAAGCAGATATTCTGCAGGAGATTAATGATGCCTGTGTGCTTGAGTATAATCTTGTTTTCGGTCCGGGATATAACCTCAATGAAGCTATGGAAAAAGCTTCGCATCTTCATCCGGAGATGTTCTTCTTAACTATTGACGGGGGTTTTACCGAGTTCGGTCCGAATTTTTCCGATATCCAGTTCCGTGACAATGAGTCAAGCATGGCTGCGGGGTATGTCGCGGGCATGACCAGTGAAAGCAATATTATCGGCTTTTTAGGGGGATATGATAATCTTACTATTCAGCGGTTCTATTACGGATTCCTTGCCGGTGCAAATGTAGCATCCCGTGAGAAACAGGTGGAAATCAGGGTGATTGATGTGTATGCGGACAGTTATCTTGATTCAGACAAGGGCTATGAACTTACGAAACAACTCTATGGGGACGGAGCTGACATTGTATTTACGGTTGCAGGAGATACCGGTCTCGGAGGTATTGAAGCGGCAAAAGAGATGGGCAAATATGTAATCGGCGTGGATGTGGACCAGAATTATCTTGCACCGGACAATGTTATTTTCAGTGTGGTGAAAAATATTGCGCCGGTTGTTGCCGATGTTCTTGCAGGGTACAGTGAAGGAAAATATTCGGGTACTGGGGTGATTTCCGTCGGCTACAGCGAGGGGGCAATGGACCTGGTTTCCTTTACGGATGCGGTTTCCGAGTCGGTAATTGCGCGTGAGAAAGAACTTACCGGGTATATCAGGGACGGAGTATTTGCTGTTCCGTCAACCGCTGAAGAGTATAAGGCATGGTCTGTATTTATGGTTCCTGCGTTTACCTGACGGTTTCTATGAAAAATGCTAATAGCTATTATTTACAAATATATTTTTAACAAATGAAGCATTCTCTTTGCATTGCGGCAGCGGGTTCGGTTCTGATTATTGCATTTACCGTTGTGTCTCTGCTGTTTTCCGCGAATGCGGTGTTTGCTCTTCAGGAGATATTTCTCCCGCTTGTTTCGGCAGCGGTTTTTATTTTGGCGGTCGTTCTTGCATTTAAATATAAAACCCGTCCTGCAATTGCGTTTGCTTTAGCTCTGGGCTGTAATTTTCTCGGTTGCGTTTACGGCTCGCTGCATTATTTTGTCCGGGGAAGTATTCTGACCTGGCATTTTACGATTTCCAATGTGTCGTATGTTGGTCTGTTTCTCTTTCTTGCAGCATATTCGGCAAGTCTTTTGTATGAGAATCTTTCCCGGGAGTCACGGACAAATGCAAAAACCTATCTGATTCCGTCTCTCGGGACTGCGGTGCTGTGTGCTGTCTGTGTCTTTTGTCTGGTATCGGGATACAGTTCGGAGATTTCGATTATTATTTACGGCATTTCGATGATGCTTGCTCTCTGGTTTGCACTGCGTGTGATGTGTTTTGCGCAGTTCCGCAAGGCAAACGGTTTTTTTACCGGGGTTTTAATTGCGCATCTGATCACAACGCTTCTATGGCAGTTTCCGTTTATCCGTGTTGAGGGATTCGGTATGATTTTTACGTCTGCTGCGACGGTGTGTGTCTTTTTGTTTTATCTTCCGGTAATGGAGCATATTGCTTTAGCCCCTGCGGAGGATGAGATATGAGCGACGGTTTTTTCTCTATTTATGCGGCAATCTGTATTGCGGCGCCGCTTATTCTGATGTGCTTTATCCAGCAGGATAAACATTCACGGTTTCTGGTGCTGTATCTTATCGCAGGTCTTATTGCCGGGGTTTTATCCGGGTTTGGCAACAGTATCCTTGCTCTTTTGACGAATGCAACCAGTATGCAGACGGTGCTTTATATTGCACCTGTGGTGGAGGAGATTATGAAGGCAATTCCGATTCTTATTCTTTTCCTTGCTGCAAAGCCTACGTTTCAGGAGGTTATCGGTATTGGTGTTGCGGTAGGGGTGGGTTTTGCAACGCTTGAAAATATCATCTATCTGCACACGGCGGCGAGTCTGAATCTCGGCTTTATTCTGGTGCGCGGTTTTTCCACCGGCATTATGCATGCTATGACGGTTGCTTTGCTTGTTGCAGCGCTTTCTTTTATCACGCGTTCAAAGGTTACGCTGCTGCTTGGGGCTCTCGGTGCGCTTTCGGTTTCGGTATCGCTCCACGGTGTTTTCAATCTGTTTGTAAACGGCAAAGAGTTCTGGCCGTATCTTGGGTATGCTTTGCCGATGTGTGTTGCGCTTTTCTTCCTGGGCATGATTTTTGTAAAAAAAAGGAAAGCAAAAAAGACCGTTGTGCCGGAAGAAAGTCCTGTTCAGCAGGAATAAGTTACTGTTGTACTTTATTTGCCTTGCTTTTTTTCAGGAACTTTTCCTTCAGTTGTTCTTTTACGGAAATCAGGAGTTCTTTTGCTGCGTCAATAATGAATGTGAATGCTTCCAGACGGAACAGCCATGCAAGTCCAAGGTAGACTGCAAGACCTATAGGTATCTGCATACAAATCATAGTGACATAGTCAAGAGGCAGGAAAGTGAAGCAATAGATAATTCCTCCTGCGATACAGGTTATCAGGAATACGGGCAGTTGGTCTTTTATCTGGGTTAAAAGGGAGTAGCCCGACTGTTTTTGAATCAGCAGGGCATAGGTGCAGACTTTTATCAACGTGGTTATCACCATGCCAACTGCAATTGCCTGAATGCCGAACCGTGTGGCGAAAACAAACACCAGGATTACCAGAACAAACGAAAGCATCTGGGCAAACAGATATTT
>DALTWG010000051.1 GCA_029987245.1 Methanocorpusculum sp.
CGATGTAGTACACCGAGGAGTATTCGGATGCA
The DNA here is from genome assembly GCA_029987245.1 of Methanocorpusculum sp. Classification (GTDB taxonomy): domain Archaea; phylum Halobacteriota; class Methanomicrobia; order Methanomicrobiales; family Methanocorpusculaceae; genus Methanocorpusculum. Next base: position 33 of record DALTWG010000051.1, read on the forward strand.
AGAATCTGAATAATATCGAAGTTTCTCTGCCGTTCGACATCTTCACGCATGGTGGCGCGGATTTCCTCGTCACGGTCGGCGATACCCAAAACCGCGGCATGTATTTCGCCAGTTGCATCGTCAATTACTCTGACAAGGCGCATCTCTTTGTATCTGAAATCCTCTTCGGTTCCGGCGCGGTACACCCGCTCGTACGAGGGCTGGTTTGCAAGGAGGTTTTTGAGATAGGCCGCCGAGAAGCAGTTGCGCAGAATCTCTGCGTCGCTGTTGTGCACCGCGGTTTCGACATAGCGGTTCATTAAGTCGACAAAGGTGAGTTCGCCCTCTTCTTTTCCGATGCCTTTCAGGAGTTGAAGCATTTCCGGCGAGGCTTTGCTGGTGGTGATAAGGGAGGTGTCGAGGTCAATGTAGCAGACGGAGCTGTAGTCTGATGCGAGGGTGTCCACTATTTCCAGGTTTTTGACGAGTTTTTCACGGTCGGCGATGGTGCGCGTCATTTCGTCGTTGATGTTGTGGAAACCGACCAGGGCGCAGTTGTGGCCGACGTGGGCTACGTGGTGGACGAATTTGGTCTGGAACCAGATGACGGCGCCTTCGAGCACAATCCGGTAGAAGACAGAGTGGGTGCCGGTTTTTTTAAGCTGGTGGCTGACATAGACGGGGTCGGTTTCTTCGAAGAATTTGGCGCGGTCTTCGGGGACGACGACGGTGTTGCCGAATAAGGCCATGCGGCGGGAGTAGTTGGTTTCGGTTTCCCAGCCGGAGATTGCTTTGACGAAGTTTTCGCTGATGCGGTAGTGGGTTTCTTCTCCGCTGTCGAATTCAGCATGGAAGAGGCATTCGTAGTCTTCGGCCATTGCTTCGATAATGGTTGAAAGCTGCTTTGTTTCTTCGGCGAGTTTGACTTCTTCGTCGACGCAGTGAAATCCTGCGACTATCCAGTCGGGGCTTTCGGGGGAGGTGGCGAATTTGAGCTGCCAGTGTTCGATATTGTCGTCGAATTTTGCATGGAAGTTGACGTAGTAGGCGGGGAATTTTTTGAGTTCGCGAAGGACTACATCTCTTCGTGTGGCATGGAAGAATTCGTCCATGTCTTTGTCGAGGACGATGGTTTGCAGGATGTAGTCTATGCTTTGGGTGAAGTCGGTGATGGTTTCCCAGTCGGGGCAGTATTTGCGATATTTTTCTTCGAACCGGTAGATGACTTCTTCGTCGGTGTTTTTATTAAAGTAGGAGACGATGGAGAAGTCCTGAGAGAGGATGCTGATAATTGCCTGCTGTTCGTTTTGTTTCTGTTCGGTTTTGACGAGGTCGTCGATGTTGTGAAATCCTGCGACGATGCCGGTTATTTCGTTGTTTTTACGCACAGCAGTGAATTTCATCTGGTAGTAGCGGTCTTCTCCTTCAACGCGGACTCTGAAGTTGACGAAGACGGCGGGGTTTTTTGCGAGGGCTTCTTTGATGCGGGAGCGCCGGGTTTGTTCACGGAATTTCGCGCGGTCTTCTTCGATGACGGCGTTTTGTTCCAAAAGGGCTATGCGGCGGGTGAAGTTGTGTTCGCTGTCCCAGCCGGGAATCATTTTCAGGAGGAGGTCGGAGACGCGGTACTGGATGACGTCGTCGTCGGTTTCGGCTTTGGTGAGGTCGATGTAGTTGACGCAGGCGAAGTCTTCGGTGAGTTCGGCGATGACGGCGAGCTGGTTTTTGATGCGTTCGTCTTCTGCGGTGTTTTCGAGGGAGGAGGCGAGACGTTTTTGTACGGGATTTTTAGGCATGGTTGTTCATCTTCATGGGGTTTTTGTTAGATATAAGACAATGTTTTTTTTTCGTGTTTGTTATTATACTAGTATTGGGGCTCAAAGTATTTAGTATGGTCGTTTGGGGATGGGGGTTGACAGGGTTGATTTTGGCGGGTTGGTTTTTTTGGGGGGGGTACAGGGCTTATAATGAAAAGAGAAACACTAATAAACGCCGCTTCGTCTCCGGCGCTGGGGGAACAAATCGCCGGCAGATATGGTGATTTCAGTCAAGGAAGTGCAGTTTTTGAAGGTATCATCACCAATCTTTTTGACACCGGAGAGGATAATTGCTGCAGTCAGAGGCTGGTGCAGTCGGTGAAGAGAATTTCAGCAATAACTGTAAGGATCGAGAGCAGACTGATTTCGGTTATTGGGGGCAAATCTGCATCAATTATCCTTTATGAAATTGGAAACATACATGATTTGCAACACCTTCTAAACTTGCGCCCGGGGCTGGAATCGTTCCAGCAGTTTATCAATCTGCAGGAAAACTGCGAACAGGTTCGATTACAAAACACGGAAATCAGTATCCGAGATGGATTCTTATTGAATGTGCTCATAGTGTACACGGAAAAATGTATGAAATTATATGCCTTCTTTGAAAGAGTCAAGAGGAGGGTTGGGTACAAAAAAAGTTATTGTGGCTCTTGGAAGAAAACTTCTCACTATCATTTGTCACCTGTTAACCAGGAATGAGACGTTTGAAAAGGAGGGTCACACAAAGAATGGCGAGGTATCCATTCCAGATTTTCTTAAGTTGGTACAGAAGATTGGTGAAGAGGAAGCAATTAATCTGATTCAACAGGCAAGATTAACAAAGCTGAAACTTGGAATACAAAAAAGGGAAGTGTTGACTAAAACACCGATTTTCATACCAAAGTTATCCTGAATACGAAAAAAGATAAAAATCTACCTCTCCTCTTTCCCCGCCCGCATACTCTTATTCTTATACGACCGGTAGCGCGCGTACACAATACCAAGCACCACAACCCACACAGCTAAAAATGCATACAGCCAGACATCGCGCCCCTTTTCATAGAATTTCACCTCGACAGCCTTCGTACTTGCATACGTCACCATCGAACCAAAACCCTCCTTGTCAGACGCACTGATAACTCCGCCCGAAGACACCGTCCCGAGCACCGGATGCCCAGTCAGATACTTTTCCGGCAGATACACCGTTACGGCATAATTAGACGGAAACTTCGCATAGACCGTATTGTCCGAAATATCCTGCGACCAGACAAGCGTATAATCCCCCTTGTCGAAACTAACCGTACTCCGCGAAACCTGATACTTCACCTCATTGCCGTCTGCATCCACAAGAGAAAATTCATTCGGCTCAAGCGCCTCATCATCGATAAAGCCCGGCTTAACGAGCATAAACGAATTCTGCTGCACAAGATGCGCTGTTGCAGTCAGCGTTTTGCCGTCCTCAGACACGACAAATTCTGCTGTATTGCCGTCCGCCGCGTCCGCTGCGAAAGCAGGCGCGGCAAACAGCGCAAGAAGCAAAAGCCCGCTTATAATACAGAGAGCAGCGCTTCGATAGTCGGGTCGATTTCGATAGGTCCTGCGCATTGCTTAATAACCGTCTCAGGGTCCTTTAACAAATGACCGGTGACAACACACACAATCTTTTCATCCTTGTCAAGCATACCGGCCTCGGCAAGCTTCTTGATACCCGCAACAGATGCCGCGGATGCCGGCTCCACACCGATACCCTCCTTTCTTGCAAGGTCGCGCTGCATGGCAAGAATCTCCGCATCGGTAACAGACTCTGCCGTACCTCCGGTAGAGCGGATTGCATTGAGCGCCTTTTCCGCATTCACCGGCGCACCGATACGGATTGCTGACGCCACCGTCTCCGGATTCTGCTCGACAACAACCTCCGGAAGATTGCCCTTGATTGCGTTTACAACCGGCATTGCGCCCTCAGCCTGGATACCCGTCATCTTCGGCAGGGAATCAATATAGCCGATATCCTTCCACTCGTTTAATCCCTTGAATACCGCGGAAATGTTGCCCGCGTTTCCGACCGGCAGAACAAATCTGTCCGGAACACAGCCCAGTTGGTCAACCGCCTCAAAACCGATGGTCTTCTGACCTTCCAGTCTGTACGGGTTGATGGAGTTCAGGAGATAAATGCCGTGCGAGACGCATAATTCATGGACCATCTCAAGCGCGCGGTCAAAGTTGCCGCGAATCGAGATAACCTTTGCACCGTGCATTAACGCCTGGGCAACCTTGCCTAACGCAACGTGACCTGCCGGAAGCAGGACAACGGCAGGCATATTTGCCTTTGCTGCGTAAACAGCCATCGATGCGGACGTGTTTCCGGTTGACGCACAGGCAACGATATTTTTGCCGAGCTGCTTTGCCATGGAAACACCAAGGGTCATGCCGCGGTCCTTGAACGAGCCCGACGGATTCATTCCTTCGTGCTTTGCATAGAGATTCTTTAATCCGAGTTCCTCACCGATTTTTTTCAGGTGGTAGAGCGGAGTTCCGCCTTCATGCAGGGAAACCGGCTCGATTTTGACCGGCAGGAATTCCTTGTATCTCCATACGCCGATTTCACGCTTTAAAAGTTCGTCATGGGTTACGTGAATGTCGTCAAGGTCGTATTTGACGGCCAGAAGGTGACCGCACTTTTCACAGTTATATACAATGGCATCCGGGGGGTACTCAGCGCCGCAATGTACGCACACAAGTTTATACATACTATAGTATTTGCGTTCAAAGGTTAGAAAGTATGTGGTATTACCTGCGGTAATTGTCGCGCTGCTGCTTGACAGCGGGGCACCCGGATGCACGCAAAAAAAGCATCCACAATACTGCGGGGACTAAAATTGCGTCCACAAACCGGCCATTTTCCGGAATCAGACCGGTAAATGAGGCAGTAACGATGCCTGCTGCAACACAGAGCAGGATGACTGCATAGGCGCGCGGTTTGAGTTCGGTGCCGTCGCCGCGCAGTTCGCCGCGCAGGCGGGTGAAGAAGAAAGGATAGAACCAGTGGACACCGGCGTTGTCGCAGGAGTCTTCGATTAAATGGAAGAGACATCCAAGGAAGTATGCTCCGCCGAAGACATAGATGTAGATATGGTTAAAGAGGAAAGATAACGGCGGAATAAGCGAAAGTGCGGCAAAGATGAGCCAGATGTATGCAGTCAGCAGGACCGAGATGCACAAGCATCCCAAAGGCGAATGCGGGAGTTCGCGGTGTCCGCCTTTGGCATAGATTTTGTCGCCGAATATGCAGTGGAAGAATTTGCGCACCGGATAATAGCAGGAGTAGCAAAGCGCGTAGCCGAATAGGGGGGTGAGAACAAAGCGTTTTCCTTTTGCGCCGGGGATTTCCGCGTGAAATATGGCGGATTCGCGGCCGGTGTCAATGTCAGGGGTGATGCAGCCGAAAAAGACGGCGAGGAAAACGATGATAAGGTAAGGAATAGATGCAAAATTCAGGAAGTCGGGGGCAAACGGCGCAAGCACTGCAAGAAGGGTGGTTATGCTCAATGCAATATGGGTTGCGCCTTTCATATGTAGTATTTAGCGGGAGGCGGGATAATGGTTGTGAAAGGGAGAGTATATATTGTATACTTTTGTCTTTCCAAAAATCAAAAAAGTTCATTTTTGGAAAGTGAGATAAGTTTCCAAAATGATGTGCAGCGAAACCGCTGAAAAATACATTAATCCATCTGGCGGTTCTGCTTTTTGGCAGGAACGCCGGATGCAAGCATAAAGATAATCCAGAGAACAATCGGCACCGCAACCGCTGCAATAACCGCTTTCAATTCAACAAGGATGCCGATAAACGAAAGCGTGCAAAGCACCGCTGCTGCAAGCAAAAGAATGACAGCATACACGCGCGGACGGATTTCCTTGCCGTTGCCCTGCAGCTTTCCGCGCACACGGCGGAAGACAAACGGATACAGATAGTGGATGCCGGAAAAGTCACATGTATCTTCAATCAGATGCATGAAGCAGCCTAAAAGAAACGAGCCGCCAAAGATGAAAATGCACGGATGATTATAAAGCCCGCTAAGTGCCGGAACAAAGGAAAGACAAAAGCAGATAAGCCAGATGTATGCGGTCAGGAGAATTGCCATACAGATACAGCCGAGAGGGGAGTGGGGGAGTTCGCGGTGTCCCTCTTTTGCATAGATTTTTTTGCCGAAGAAAAGGACAAACAGAGCACGCACCGGATAATAAACCGTATAGCAGACCGTATAGCCGAATACCGGCGTAAGGAAGAACTTCTTGCCTTTAGCACCCGGAATGGACGAGTGGAAAATTGCAGAGTTTTTACCCAGGTCAACATCGGGGGTGATGGAGCCGAAGAATACTCCGAGTACAATAAGAATCAAAGGGATTACCACATCCGGATCGATGTCCAGAAAAGTACGCGTCAGCGGCGCGAGAATGACCAGAAGAGTGGTAAGAGATAACATAATATGGGTTATGCCTTTCATGGAAAAGTATTGGTCGTGCACAGGGATAAAGAGTGTGAAGCATCACCTATAGACAACTCTATTTTGTTTAGCCGCCAATCTATTACATATGTCACCAGCACTTTCCAGCTACAGTACCGAGATGGACTACCTCTATCACAAATCCCTCATCCTCGAAAGCCCCTCGGAAATGCACCCTGTGCTCTATTTCTACTTCATGGACACGCTCGGTCGCCTTGACTACACGATATCCGCCCTTGCCCACAGCACCGACTCGATAAAATGCACCATGACCGCTGAATACCTGCGCGCAAAAGTCGATGTCGCAAAAACCGGAGACTATGCGCTCTTCCCCAAATTCATGGTCTGGCTGCGCGACACCAACCGCGGGGCATTTGAAAACACGCCCATTCTGTGGCAGCTTGTCTATGACCCGGAGGAGGAATCAAAATATATCGGATTCCGCTTCGTTCTCGACCCCAATTCCAAAACGCCGCTGCCACCGAACTTTTTCCATGACATGGCAGATGATTTGTTCCAGACTGCGTTTCTTCGAAGCATCTATCCTGAAGGCGTGCTTGGAAAACTCTTTGAAGAGTTCAAAAAACAGCAGTCAAAGTAAGATGGGATAATATGAACGTAGATAAAATCTGCTCGGAACTGGTAAAAATAAAAAGCGAAAATCCCCCGGGAGATACGGCGGATGCTGCCGAATACATCCGGAATTTCCTGGAAAGCACCGGTATTGCCGCGGAACTTACCGAAAACGAAGGCGGGCACAATAATGTTATTTCAAAATATCAGATGGGAAAACTTCTCTTAACCGGCCATATTGATGTGGTGCCTGCCCTCAACGAAGGCTGGGATATCCCGCCATATGAAGGCAGAATCGACGATACGTTTGTGCACGGCCGGGGCGCTACCGATATGAAGGGCGGATGCGCTTCCATTCTCTCTGCGGTGGAAAATCTCGCAGACAAGGGAGGAATCGATGAAGTAAACCTTGCATTCGTCTGCGATGAAGAGGGCGGCGGCAGATATGGAACGCGCTGGCTCATTGAAAAAAAGCTCATTCACCCCTGCGACTGCCTGATTGCAGAGCCGACGCTGCCCCATGCGCCCTGTATCGGACAAAAGGGTCTGTGCCGGTACACGGTGGAATTCAACGGAAATCCGGGTCATTCCTCAATCTATCCTATTATCGGGACAAGCGCCGTGATGCAGGCAGTGGATTTCCTGCAGTTCATGGATGTCCTGCACAACCGGGAAATCACGTATTCGCCGGAAATGGAAAAACTGCTGGCTGAATCGATAAAACTTGCCGGAAACGGCTACGAAAAAGACGTCTCGCCTGCGTTCAGGCGCATTATGTACAATCCGGGCATTATTTCCGGCGGAGAGCGGGCAAATATTGTCGCCCAGAAATGCAAACTCACCATGGATATGCGGCTTCCCTGGGGCGTTGATGTAAACAAACTTCTGGAAGAAATCCGCGGCTCTCTGCCGGAAAAAGCGGTGCTTTTCGTGGATTCAACGGCGAATGCGTCGCTTACCGCTCAGAATACCTTCCTGGTAAAAACCGCGTGCGCGGCCATAAGCGCGGTCTACAATGTTGAGTCGCGCCCCATGGTGCAGTGGGCGGCATCGGACGCCAGAGCGCTGCGCCTTGCTGGATTCAATGCCATAGAGTACGGCCCGGGAGAACTGGAGGGCATGCACGGATTAAATGAAAAAGTCAGGCGCGACCAGCTGGAAAAATGCGTCGCCATTTATGAAAACATAATCAGAGCATATCAGGAGAAACAATGACGACGGTGAAACCTTTGGCGTCCTGGAAAGGGCAGGACAGATTTTTCGGCGAAATAAAATCAACGCTTACGGGAATTTTCTTATCAGGCGGATGTTCCTGGAACCGCTGCCGTATGTGCGGCTACAAAAACGACCGAGACACCTGTGAGCGCGCGGAGTTAATCGACCATATGGTCGGGCAGACCGAATGGATTCGGGAAAATTTCCCGGAATCGGAATACGAGCTTGCCAAAATTTTTACGTCGGGAAGTGTCTTTGACCCGCGCGAAGTACCTCTTGAGGTACTTGATGCCTTTGGCAGTTTATTCAGCGGAAAACCGCTGATTGCAGAAAGCCGCTGCGAGTATGTCACCGAAGATGCGCTTGCGCGGCTTTTGAAAACGCTTGATGCCGGCCAGCCGCATCCGCTGACTGTTGCCATCGGCCTGGAAACGACAAACGATACTATAAGAGAAAAATCCATTGACAAGGGGAACACGTTTGCAGATTTCATTCGCGCGGCTGAAACTGCGCATAATGCAGGTGTATATGTCAAGGCATATCTTATGATGAAACCACTGTTTTTAACCGAGCGCGAGGCGATGAAAGATATGCAGAACTCAATTCAGGATGTCGCGCCGTATGCGGATATGATTTCGATGAATCTGTGCACGGTGCAGGGAAGAACCGAGCTTGAGCGGTACTGGCAGCGGGGCGCGTTTCGGCCGCCATATCTGTGGTCCGCGGTCAAGGTGCTCCTGGACGCGGATGTGTTTGTCTCCTGTGACCCGGTCGGAGGAGGATTTAAGCGGGGACCGCACAACGGAGACGTACAGCATGAAGGCTGTCTTGACAAGGAGATTGTTGCAGCAATTAACGATTATTCGCTCAATGCGGATAAATCGGTGCTTCAGGCGGTCTGGGATGCGGGAAAGGACTGCCGCGATGAGTGGGAGTATGTTCTGGGACATGAAAAATCCTGGAACATGCCTCTTACAAAATAACGTTTTTACAATCAATACTCATATAACTCAGTAAAATCAATATTACTGCATAATCAATGAGGAAAGAATTATGAAACAGATATCAGTACGGGCAGCGGTTTTTGCGGCAGCTCTTGTTCTGCTTGTTTTTACAGGGTGCGGGGCTGCAGAGGAAAATTTCTTCCCGACAACGCCTTCAGGTGATATTGCCGGGGAATTAACCGGTGTTACGTTAACCGTTCCTGGAATCTACAAACTTGCAGATGATACAACGCTTGTAAAAAGCAATCTGATAATTGCAGGAGGTACGGAAAACAATCCGGTTGTCATTGATTTAAACGGTCATATGCTCACCGGCACGAAAAAAAGTTCCATCATTACAGTAAAGAAGGGCGCATATTTTACGCTTACTGACAGCAATCCGGGAACAGCAACCTTTGTGCGCATGGACGGAAACGGTACCTGGACAAAAACCTCCAAAAAGCAGGCGAAATACCATTCAGAGGCAGTAGTTTCCTTAAACCGTGGCGGAATGGCTGCCGGGGGTGCGGGGACTGCGGTTTCAGCAAAAACCTACGGCGGCTGTATCTGGAATGAGGGTGTCTGCAAAATAGAGGCGGGAACGCTCGGTTACAGTACAGCAGATTACGGCGGTGCACTTTACAACAAAGGCGGCGAGGTAACAATTCTTGGCGGAAATATCATTACAAACAGTGCGGTAAGCGGCGGTGCGATATATCAGGATTCGGGAAAACTCGCGCTTGAAGGCGGAAAACTCTATCAGAACTCTGCAGAAAAATGCGGCGGGGCAGTATATATCGGAAGCGGAAAGCTTACAATGTTTAACGGCGCGTCGGTAAAAGACAATGATGCCGGCTGGAGAGGCGGCGGCATTTACGGCGCGGAATTAAGCGAACTGACGCTTAAAGGCGGCGATATCAAAGAAAATAATGCAGAAACCGGCGGGGGCGTATATGCGGAAAAAGGATGCACCTATACAAACAGCGGCTGCAGTTTTGAAAACAACAATGATGAAAACGGCTATTCCGAGGTGTACAGCGCAAACAAGGAGGAAAAACTGAATACGGAAGAGGAGATAAAAGACAAGGATTTTGCAAAGGACAGAAATTATGCGGTGACCAATCCGGGTGAGGCAAATCCTTCGTTTGACATAAAAGCCGACAGCAGCGAGGTGTATTACAAAACGCTCAAAGACGCATATAATGCGGTGAAATCCGGCGGCACGGTTACGGTGCTTGCTGATACCGAAGAAAAGCTTTCTGTAACGGTTAAAAAAGATTTCAGGCTTGATTTGAACGGGAAATCCATTACATATAAGGGAAGTTCCACCAATTTCATCTATGTAGATGACGCCAAACTGGAGATTCTTGACAAAAAGAGCGGCGGGGTTATTGAAAGCTCCCGGAAAACGTCTGTTCAGCATACAATCTACCTAAAGAAAGGCACAGTGGAGTTGTATGGCGGAACAATCTGCGGCGCGGATGCGACAAAAGATTATTCGAGCGGCGGCGCGGTGTACATTGAAGAGGGCTCGTTTACGATGCTCGGCGGTAAAATTACAGGCAATTCGGTCGATGAATGCGGTGGGGGCGTGTACATCAGCAACGGCACGTTCATGATGTACGGCGGAGAAATTTCCGGTAACTCGGCCGAATACGGTGGCGGCGTGTGTTTGTACGGCGAGGATGGAGAACTGTATCTCTACGGCGGTAAGATTTCCGGAAACAAAGGCGTTTACGGCAGTGAAATCGCAATTATCGACGGAAAATACCATGTTTCAAACGGTGTTGCACCGGCAGGTGAAAATGCTGTCTGGAGGGAAACCGGAAAATAAAGTCGCAAGACTCTTAAGGAATTAAATTCAGATATATAAGGCAGATAACAATGAAGGAACAAACAGAAGTTGGAAAATTAAAGGAAGGCCGCTACGTTGTTGTAGACGACGAGCCTTGTAAGATTCAGAGTATCTCCGTTTCCAAACCGGGAAAACACGGAGCAGCAAAGGCAAGACTTGATGTAATCGGTCTCTTTGACGGTCAGAAGCGTTCTGTCGTTTCTCCTACGTCTGCAACCGTTTACGCACCGATTGTTGAGAGAAAGACCGGTCAGATTTTAACTATTGCAGGCAATGTTGTTACATTCATGGACCTGAAGGACTTCAACAACTTCGAACTCACTGTACCCGATGAGATTGTTGCAAATTTCCAGCCGGCTCAGGAAGTTCCGTACATTGAGTCTCTTGGCAAGCGCAAGCTTGACCTCTAAGACTGCAAGATAGCACATGCAGTCTTTTTCAACAACTCTTTTTGCTGATGCGGATGCAGAGTATGCAGACGCGCGTTATGTGATTTTCGGTGTGCCGTTTGACGGGACGACGTCGTTTAAGGCGGGCGCGCGCGATGCGCCGATGGCTATCCGGCAGGTTTCGTACAATATCGAGTCGTATATTCCGTATTATGACCTGGAACTGACTGATGTGGCGTTCCATGATATGGGAGATATGTATGTTGACTGTCTGCCGGAACTGGTCACTGAGCAGGTGGAGGATGCAGTAAGGGATTTTATCAGGGATGATAAAATCCCGGTTATGCTTGGGGGCGAGCATTCAGTTACCATTGGTGCTGTGCGCGCGCTTAAGCCAAAGTGGTATGTAGTGCTGGACGCGCACCTGGATTCACAGGATGAATATCGGGGCTCGCGTTATAACCATGATTGTGTAACTGCGCGTATAGCTGAAGAGTCAACAACAAATATTATTCTCCTTGGTCCGCGCAGCGGAACAAGGGATGAGTTCGAAAACGCGCGCGCAAAGTATCATCTGTTCACATCTGAGGAGATTCGCGCGCGCGGGATGAGTAAGGTTCTTGAAGAGGTAAAACAGCTGGTCGGCGACGATTCGATGTACCTGTCGGTAGATGCGGATGCGATTGACTGCTGTCTTACGCCGGGACTCGGGACGCCGGAGCCGTTCGGGCTTACGCCGGCGGATGTGCGCGACGCAGTGCGCGCACTTGCAAAGAATGCGGTTGGATTTGACTATGTCGAGGTGCTGCCCAATGATCAGGGGCAGACTGCGATGGTTGCAGCGCACATAGTGCGCGAATTTATCGCAGGGCATTATAGAGCAAATCAGAACTGAGCGGCTGCGTATAGGGCTGACCTGGTTTCTCTTTTTCATTTTTGAAAACAAGTTACGAACAAAATAAGAAAACCTTAGCGCTTACGCTTTTAGAATAATTTACAAGAAACAACTTAACTTAAC
>DALTWG010000007.1 GCA_029987245.1 Methanocorpusculum sp.
CCTGCCCAAGACCGAAGATTGGCGGAAAAACCATTTCTCTTTCGCTGATGCGAGACATGAACCACCCCCGCACCCGCTCACCTCATCTCCCGCATCCTATTCATCATCCCCGCTCTTTTTGCTCTTCCCGCGGCCCTCCGCCCCCGAATCCGTATCAGCTTCCCTGCCTTGTCCCGCAGCCACAGACCGCTTGCATCCGATTCAAACTCCTGCTCGAAATCCGTTTCGATACGCGGTTTCAGACTCGCATCATGCTTTTGCACCACCGCATTGACAAACTCCCGCTCCGACTTATAGACACCGTTTTTGAGATTTTCCGAATACCACTGCACCGAAACATACGGCGGCATATACGGGAAATACCTGTTCTGCATCATAATCTCAAATTCCCGGCATAAGAGGCTGTCAATTTCGATTTCCGGACCAAGACCTGCATAACTGCGAGCCGCACTGCGCAGCGCAGCACACACATTTTTGCACACCGTCTGCAGCAGTTTGACAGAAAGCACCTCGCGTTCCCCCGTTTCCCGGTCGATTCTTCCGTCATTTTCAAAACCAAACAGACGGCCGCGGTAAATCCGCACCTCCGCGTTTTTTGCCTGCAGCGCTATCTTTCTGATATCGGGCGATTCCGTTCCGCACCAGAGATAGAGTCCTGTACGCACCATATTTCCTGTCTCTTTGTCCGGAAGAGATGCCTCCATGCAGAAAAAGTCGGCCGGCTCGAACCGTTTCTTCAGCGGGAAGTCCGCAAGCGTTTGTACCTTGTCATCCCATTTCAGAACATAATCGCCGTGTACAGTAAGACTGCGTCTATAGTGCAGCAGAAGACGGGGCGCAACTTTTCCGTCCCGGATTCCCTCAGAACGCGGGAGGGCAAAGTACATGCCCGATACAAGACCATACAAATCCTCTTTGTCCTCGTCATCCAAACCCCTGTACTGCCGGTGGTCCCGCCTGTATCTCAGGAGGGTGGTTCTGATATCAGCTATATTCATCGCTTCATAGACTTTGCGGCGGAGAACATCTGCCACGCCCGGGTCGTTTTCAATAAGCGATATCAGACTTTCGCGGGAGAATTTTCGTTCCGCAGTTATGTCCATATTTTCCAGCGCGTATTCGGCGGCCTTTTTCAGCCAGGAAGACATGGTAAGTCCTTCGGCGGCCGCGCAGGCGTCTATGCGTTCTTTCAGCGATTGCGGGATGCGAATCGTTAAACTTGCGTCCGCGGTTTCTTCGCGGGTGTCGGTTTTGGTCCGGGCGGTCATGTATGTATTATAGGTTTCGCTTCTTTTTATAATTTGTCTTACACTGCAAGACGTTACATTGATGTATTTTCAGGAGAATGTATGTGTATGCGTCCGGTGGTGATGTGCAAAAAAGAGTGCAGAAAAAATGTTGAAATCCATCTTTGAATTGAATTAAAATCCTGTACCGGTCTGAAACAGGTCCGGAGGGATTTGAGTACATACGTCGAATGTTGAACACTCCCGGCAGCGGATGCTGTCAAAATATGGTAAGACACATGATTACAATACCGTTAGAAAAACTTGAACCGACCGTTGAACAACTCATCAGAAAAATCCTTGGCCGCCCGTGGTCAAATGTGGACCCGTTCAGTACGGAGGTGCAGAAACATATAAGAAAAGAGAAGAAGGAGAAGAAAGGTTTCGAAATCCTGATTGAGCAGAGTGTGCAGAATGTGTATCTGAAACTTGCGGACTCGCTTGCAAGCGGCGATGATGAAGGAAATCTGCTGTATCTTTTGAGTAAGCCGGTCTGTTTCACCGATGCATTTGAACTGCGCCGGTTTAAAGAACAGCTGAAAGAGGTGATGACCGGAGATGAGGTGGAGCATGATTCTGATGAGGATATTCTTGCAGAGAGTCTGTTATACTGCCTCGGGCGGGACAAGGCAGATGAGTGGTTCGGTCTTGCGCAGGGGATTTATGCGTATGCGGATAATGCTGCAAAGCACCTTACCGCCTGGGGCCCTGCCAGGGCGCGTGATTATTTTGTTTCGCTGAAGCGGTTTGTTTCTGCGATGATAAAGAGCGCGGCAAAAGCCGGTGAAGATGAGGAAAAAGCCGCGGAGGAGGCAGAGGAAACATACGAGGAGGAGGTTCATGAAACGGCTTTCGATCTGTACTGTCTGATGTGCAGAAAGTATGCGCTTTCCTTCTATCATTTCAGGGAGTTGTATGATGTTTCACCGCGGTTTACGAAATACGGCAAGTTCACTGCCGCGATGCTTCGTTATCCGGCACCGGGCAAGGGCTGTCTTTCTCCGGAGGGGGGGGCTCGATGTTTCGGCGGCAGCGAAGGTCGTCGCGTTTGCATACGCAGGGTATCTGTCGGGAAAGAACTGCAATATGTATGCCCACATTCAGAAAAATGCCTCATCTCTGGTGTTCCATGCGACGGTGAAAAACGTTCGCGAATTTGAACTTGCTTTAGGGGTTGTTCTGTTTACGCTTCGGCGCAACCGCGAGCTGAAGGAAAAAACGGCGGCGGAGCTTTGTTCGCTTCTTGAGATGGAAAATCCGTTTGCACAAAAGGAGGTGCCTCGCCGCGAAGGTATGCGGCTTTATTCGGGCCGTGACCGTATGGATAATGCTTTGGAGCATCTGGTTTCTGCGGAGGTTTCTCTCTATGCTGAAAGATACGGGTTCATGTGCGAAGCGGAGGTTGAGCGTGCTGTTTCGGAGGCAAAGAGGTTTGCTTTGTCCGGTTTGGATTCGGAGGAGTCGCGTAAAGAGTTTTATGCGGCGCTGCACAGTATTTTCGAGCAGTGGGGTCCGGTTCATGCAAAGGTCATGGCGCAGAGTCTTCTGTCCGGGTGCCTGAGGCTTGAAGGTGACAGGACGGGTGACGCGCAGCTGCGGCTGGATGGTGCAAAAGCGGAGATGTACCGCGCTGCTGCGGTCAGGAATGCGGGGGCTGTGGTTTTGCGCAGCGGTGAGGAGTCCCGGTTCCGCGGTCTTTCGGAGAAGGTTTCGGCTATGGTTTCGGGTAAGGTGAAGAATGTGCCGGTGTTTTCGATTAACGGTACGGCAAAGCGTATTACGGGGTTTGCCCGGGCTCTGGCGCGGTTTGAGGGGCGTCGCGGAGGTATGTCATTCGGGGGCCATCTGGCTCTTCTGCGCTATATCGAAGATGAGCTTGAGCGTCTTGACCGGTTTAATGCGTCGGTTCCGTTCAGGTCGTATAATCTTGCGGGGCTTTCGAACGGGGTGTATGAGGCGGTGTGTGCGGCGTTCGGGTTTGTGCCGTGTGTGCGGGTGGGGTAATTTCGGTTTACTATGAAAAAAGAAACGCAGATAAATGCTTCTTCGCCCTCAGAGGGCGAGGGACAAATTCACGTTTTTATAGCACACTACGTGAACAGTTACAAAAAAATTACTTTATCTCAGAGAACGCAAGGTCATAAACCCATTCCTCAAGCATGGGACACTCCGCGACATTGCACTCATCGCTGCACGCAACACAAGGGACAATCGACTCCCCCGCCATCAGAAGCATCGGGTCAAACTCAAGGCACTCATCAACAGACTCATCCGCCTCAGCCCCCGTCGAGACTCCGGCCATCTTTGCCTGCGCGACCGCACAAATCCGGTACGTCCGGGAAGAACCGTTTTTGTCCTGACTGCGCGTAACAAGCCCCGCGTCAAGAAGACGCACAAGAAGCCTGGTGCAGTCCCTGCTGCTGATTTCAAGTTCCTTCCACAAATCGTTTTGCAGAACACCTGTTCTTTTAGACCGGATAAGAGTAATCGCCCTCGTATCCAGCTCGGTATAATCTAATTTTACCATATTCAGTTCAGAGGAGAGATGCTCAAAATGTTATTTCCGCGAATCACAACCGTGCCCAGATTTCTCTTGCTTCCGGCACGAAACTCCACCGCATCCTCTAAGTGGAGATTAAGATACTCGTCCATTGCAACAAGAGTACCCTCGAATTTACAGCCCTCGTCTTTTATTTCAACAGCAATCTTTGAGTCAACCAGGGAAGTGACTTTTTTGATCGGAAGAACGATACTGCTAACCATAGTAATAATATATTTGTTTTGAATGATTATTAACTGTGCGATTTGTACCCGCACACAGACAAAAAAGAGAGGAAAGAATTACCTCTTCAAAACCCCCGCCTCCGAAAGCATCTCCGGCAGATACTCCTTCGTAACGAAATCCAGACCATGCGACGCAAACGCCTGCTGTTCTGACTTCAACCCCATCTGCAGCTGCAGATTAATCTCCTTCTTCCAGAAATCCGCATTGACACCCGTTGTAAACCGCGGGTCAGTGAGCTCCGCCCGCAAAGCCTCCACATCCTTGTCAGAGAGCTTGTCCGCCGGCAGATTATAGCGCTGAATATCCGACGGCTTCAAACCGATGAACTTGGCCGACGGCGTTGCAAGGAAATCCGAGATATGGGCCGTTTTAATCGAACCATAGGCAACCGACGCATAAATCCGGTAGGACCACGGGTCACCATCAGTGAAGACAATAATCGGCAGCTTCAGCTCCTCATTGAGCCGTTTAAGCATCCGCCGCGACGCCCGCGTCGGCTGACCTTTCAAATGGAACAGGATAACATTATAATCCTCATCAAAACCGTTTTCCTGCAGACGCGAAAACATACCGCCTGTTTCAAGCGCAATCACACAGGATGCATCATGGTCAACGAGTTCCACCGTATCCACATTGTTCGGGATATTGTAGCCTGCCTCACCCACATCATCCTGACAGTGGATAAGCTTCGGACCCCGGCGCGTGTTTTCCCGCACCCGCAGCGGCCCAAACATCGACGCCCCGTCCTCTTCAGGCCGCATGTGGAACTGTTCCCGCTGGAGTTTGGTGATAATTTCCAGATCCTCGACCAGATAGTTGCTCTCGTTTTGCGCATGGAACGCAGCCTGCTTCCAGCCCTCCGAGATGTAATACATTTCTCTTAATGTCGAGGAACGGTTTTCGGTAAGCTGCATTTTGATGAAATCGATGACATACGCCATCTTCAGCATGTGAATGGCGGATTTGGCCGTTCCCGCGTCGCGCGTCGACTCTTTGTCGCCGTATTTCCAGACATTGGCGTCCGCATCATGTTCGATGTTGTTCTTCGTTCTGGTCGGAAGCGTAATCGTCGGGACCGTGCCCGAATCCAGCTGGTCGTACCAGACCTTTGCAATTTCCATTAACCGCTTTTTGGAAGCGGCGTCTATTTCTCTCATGTCAGGCATCTAAATCCACCACCACTTTCAGGTTTTCTGCAACCCCTTGTATATCAATCATCCCGCCGCCCGCGCCGGTGTATTCCACCTCAAAGAACTCGCCCGCGGCCAGAGTGAATTTCCAGACCTTGGTCCATTCCCCGTCCGATTCCGAGGAAAACGCCGGAGGAATGGCGGCGTCTTCTGCGGAGTCGCCGGAAATGTCATAAAGCGTGATTTCCTGCGGCTTGGTTGTGTAATTGTCAATATGAATATTGATGCGCCCGTTTGCGGTGCGCTTTTTCAAAACAACCCGGCGCATAATGCGGCCCTCGATAAGCGAGGTGTCCGGCGTGGGAAGTTCCACGATTTCACCTACTTTTTGGGCAATCAGCGGAATCACTGCACAGATAGCGCGGGCCCGGTCATCGGCGAGTTTGTTTTTCTCGCGGCGCGAAAGAAACGTCTTCAAATCGCGGCCCAGTTCCTGCAAAGCAAGAATAATCTCGCGTTCAACCTCGGGCACCGTGGCGACTGCGTCTTTTGATTCACTGGTGAAGGGCACGTTTGTTGCCGCTACGTGAACCAGAATTAAAATCGGACCAACCGGAAGCCCCTGCTGGGACAAGCCGTAGGTCTTCCAGTTTACCGTCTGCACCGCGTCGGTGATGGCGCATGCCCCCTGTTGATAAAGCAGGGGCACGCGGTTTGCAAAGCGCAAAAGCGTTGCCTGGCCGTCTGAAGAGAGGTTCCCTCCGTAGCCGATGGCAGCTTCCACGATAAAAGAGTGGCCGCCGTAGACATTGCCCGGCCGGGTGCGTGCCTTGATGAAATCAAGCTGGAACTCTTTTTCCATGCCTTTTACAATGAGTTCCTCGGTAATCGGCGACAGACACTGGGATGCGGGCGGGGCAGGGATTTTGGTTGTCTGCATCGCGTCAAGAAGCGGCGAAAGTTCGGCAAGCGTAATCGCAGATGCCTTCTTTTTCGGGTCGATTTTTGCCGTATGGCATATTTCATCCGCGGTCTTTTCCCCGACACGGGAGAAACTGTCGATAAGGAACTCTTTTGCAGGCAAATCGCAGGCCGCCGCCATGCGTTTTAAGATGCCGAGTTCGATACCGTACGGGTGAGGTTTGATGGACTCAGGACACGGCGGGACCTCTGATGAAACCCGGTCGAAGATGAAGGATTCGTCATCAAGTTCCACACGGAAGCGGGCGTGCGGGTTGACGATGGAAGTGTACTTGAGGTATTCGAGCAGTTTTTTGCGTGCGGCGGTGCTGGATTTAAATTCCAGCTCGATTCTGGTGCCGTGCGGCAGAATCCAGTCGATTTCCTCGTCCGAATGCACTTCCGGCTCATTTCGCTCGGTTTTGATAGTAAGGCTCATTTTGTGCGCCTTGCGTTTTGCATCGGTCCTGGATATTACAACAGCGGGCCTGCCGGTGGTAAGCTGCGCGTAAAGCACGGCGGCTGAAATACCGATTCCCTGCTGTCCGCGTGTCTGGCGAACCTGGTGGAAGCGCGAGCCGTAGAGGAGTTTTGCAAATACGGCAGGCATTTTTTCCGGAATAATGCCGGGTCCGTTGTCTTCTACGACGACTTTGAAGACATCAGTGCCGATTTTGCGCACCGATACGAGAATATCAGGCAGAACCTGGGCTTCTTCGCAGGCATCAAGGGAGTTGTCGATTGCTTCTTTGACGGTGGTAATGATTCCGCGCACGGGCGAATCAAAGCCGAGCATGTGTTTGTTTTTCTCAAAGAATTCCGCCACGCTGATTTCCCGCTGTTTGCTTGCGAGTTCTTCGGCAAGGATTTTGTCGGGTTTTTCCGCTGCGGTCTTCGGTGAGGATTTTTTCGTTTTTTCCGAGGGCATTTGATTATGCTTATTATATGAGGGGATGAGATTTGAGGTTTGTGATTAGGAGTATGTAAATGAAAAGAAACATTCATTTACATGCGTTATATCCGGTCCCCGCACATGCCTTTACCTCCTCCTCCCGCTCTGCCAGCACACACCCGCCGCTGTGCTCACCCCCGACAAGCCCTGCCTTTTGCAGCCTGAGAAAAAGCGGTGAGGAAAGCGCACTTTTAAGCGAACAGTCTTTCAGATTGCAGTCCGCATACGGCGAAAAAGGACAGGGTTCTGCGGCGCCCGTAGGGCTGATATGGAAAAATCCCCGGCCTGCGGCAAGACAGCCGCCCATAAACTCCTCATCCCCCGGAAACGAAATGAACCATTTGTCAGGCACCGCCTTTCGTGCGTGCGCAAGAAGACCGCCCAGCTCTTTTCGCATCGCAGGCGTAAGCTCACGCGCCCGCGACGCACCCGCAGGCGCCGTATATTCAATAAACAACACGATCGCGGAGCGCAGATTTGCAAGAAAATCCGTATCTAAAAGACTTGCATACGAATCCGCATCAACCGTGATGCTTTGCCCGAACAGAATTCTGCGGCGCACCAGTTCGTCTAAAAAAGCGGAAATACGCGCAAACGTCCCCTCCCCGCGCCGCGCATCGGTGTTTTCCCCTTCAAAACTTACTACCGGAAACAGATTTTTATGCTCTGCAAAGAGCGTAAAAATCTCCTCATCAAAAATAGTGCCGTTGGTAAACACCGGAAACAAAAGATTCGGATGCCCTGCCGCGGCATATAGAATTTCGCGGCGCATCAGCGGCTCGCCTCCTGCAAGAAGGATAAAAGAAATGCCAAGCGCCTCGGCTTCGCAAAATATCCGCTCCCATTCGGGAATTGAGAGTTCTCCGCCTGAAGGCCGGTCAAAACAGATATGATTTGCGCGGGCATAGCAGCCCGCACAGTGCAGATTGCAGGACTGCGTTACGCTTGCAATTAAAAAAAGCGGAACATGCAGCCCCTCTTTTGCAACATCCTTCCGCCGCGACGCCTGACGCAGTTCTATGGCGCTGTATTTTGCAAGAAAAAGCGGGTCTTTTACGACAGAAGACAGCAGACGTTTGGTGCCGTCGGTCAGATACTCGCCAAGCCCCGCATTATCCATATTACTCGCGCTTGAAAAACAGATAACAGTGACAGTGCCCGTCGCGCGCAACATCCTCTTCCGATGCTTTGCAGGGGCAGATATTTTCCTTGTTTACCTCCGGGTCGGCGGATACAATCCGGCACGGACAGTAACGCTTTCCGTGGATAATTTTATTGCGGGCAAGTCCTTCGATAACCGAATCGGCGATATCTTTGTTTTCATTCAGCACCCAGCCGCGCTGCGCCGCGGCTTTTTCGATGGACGGGCGCATTTTCTCCGCCCCGGCTTTGATTTCTTCTCTTGAGGGCTGCTCCATATCTGTATATTTCTCCTGATTAGTTATGATTTTTCTGATTGAGGCAGTATGCCTCGAATTCTTTTACCGCCATGCGCCGCTGCATGGGCTTCAGGCGGTCAATGAACAAAATACCGTCATGGTGGTCTTTTTCATGACAAAACGCCCGCGCCGCAATGCCTTTGAGTTCGCACTCCACTAATCCTGCTTCGCCAAGATAGCGGCAGGTAATTTTTTTCGGGCGGCGGATTGGGCGATGCGCCACGCCCGGAAGACAGGGACTCCCTTCCAAATCCTCAGAAAGCGCGCCTTCGGAGAGTATCTCCGGATTTGCGCCGCGGATACAGACGCCTCCCGCCTCTATGACAAAAAGCCGCTTTGAAACGCCGATTTGCGGCGCGGAAAGGCCGACGCATTTGTTTGCATGCATTGTATCGGTCATGTCATCAAGGACGGCAGTCTCCTCCGGACCGATTGTGACCACATCGGCTGCTTTTTCTGCAAGAACGGGGTCGCCGAAGAGCCGGATTTGCTGTATCATCGTTTCTGCAGCCCGAGTTTGGCGCGGGCGCGGGCGCTCGCTGTGGTCTGTTTCGGCGCGGCACCGCGTTTTGCGCCTGCCGGGGCGGCTTCTTTGCCGCGGTTTTTTGCGCCGAAGACAACCATGCGCCCGCGGGTGTCTAAAATGTCTGCGGCACACAGTTTTGCAAGCTGCAGGACTTCTGCGTCTTCCATTTCGCAGTTCTGCAGCCACTTTATTTTGATGATTTTGCGCGAGTCAAGCTGACGCCTGACTTCTTCGACAATGTCTTCACTGCAGCCGTTTTTGCCAATCCAGATAGTAGGTTTCAGCGTCTGGATGTAAGATTCTTGCATATTTGCTATATTCAGTCACCTTTTTTTGGTTTAAGCGGAATACGGACGCAATTTCCGCATTCCATGCACGTATGGATAACACGCCCGCGCTGAATGCGCACGCGCAGATTCTGTCCGGGAACAAGATGCGCGCCGCATTTGCGGCAAAACGAGCGCTTCTGGGCGCGCGTTAAGCGTATTCGCTGTTTCATTGCCAGCTCGCGCGCGAGGTGCACATAGCGGTCTGCGCGCGGGGACGGCGCTGTCTTTGCTTCGGCAAAGAGGATTTCTATGCGCTCAGCGGCGATTTTTTTTGCGGTGCTGCCCTTGTCGGATTTAGCCATACGTAGTTTGCCTTATTTTATACGGCGTATGAGGACATTAATTAACCGGCAGGATACGAACCTTTCGTCCCACGATTTTGAGCCGGTCTGCGCAGAATAATTTCACGGCTTCGGGGAATGCGATGTGCTCCTGTTCCAGGATTCTGTCGGCTAAACTGTCTTCGGTGTCATCGTCTAAGACAGGGACAACTTTCTGCACAATAATTGCGCCGGAGTCAAGTCCTTCGTCAACAAAATGCACCGTGCATCCGGCAACTTTTACGCCGTAGTCAAATGCCTGTTTCTGTCCGTGAAGGCCGGGAAAAGCCGGAAGAAGCGCTGGATGAATGTTAATCATGCGACCGGCAAAGGTGCGGGCAATTTCTGCACCGATTATGCGCATATAGCCGGCGCATACGAATAAATCCGCGCCGCAGGCTTTCATTCCTGCCAGCAGGTCTGCTTCATACTCGGCTTTCGTGGCATAGTCTTTGAAATGGTAGATGTGCACCGGGATGGCAAGTGCTTTGGCGCGTTCAATTGCATAGGCGTCTTTGTTGTCGGTAAAAAGCGCAATTATCTGTCCGTTGATGTTCTGCGGCCCGATTGCATCAGCGATTGCCTGGAAATTCGAGCCGCGGCCGGAGGCAAGGACGGCGATTTTTTTCATAGGGGTGGTTTGCATGGTTGATTATACTATGTGTGCTGCAAAGGGTTATTTGTTTTCAGGGGGGAAAAAGAGCTGGCGCAAAAAAGAGGAACTATTCAGCATCTTAAGGATTCTATTTTATTTTTGAGTGCATGGCTTTTGCGGGGTCGCTTGCGCGCCTCGCAAAAGCCCGCCTAAAAATTCAAAGTACGCGAATAATTATCAAAAAAGAAAAGATTTCGGGGATAATTTACATACTCTCCAGCGCTTCAATGCCAAGCACATCAAGCGCCTGCACCAGCGTGTTTCTGCTTGCATCCACAAGCGTGAGCCGTGCGTCGCGCACCGCGCCTTCGGCTTTTAACACCGGGGCAAACCGGTAGAACGAGTTGAACAAATCCGCAAGGTCGCGCACATACGTTGCAAGAAGATGCGGGCGCAAGTCGGCAACGACCTTTTCAATCACATACGGGAACCGGGCGATGTGCTTTGCAAGCGCAATCTCGTACGGGTCGCTGTAGTCATAGTTTTCGGAAAAACCGCCCTCCTCCTTTGCTTTCGCAAGAATAGAGCAGGCTCTTGCATGCGCATACTGGACATAGGGCGCGCTCTGGCGCTCGAAATCCAGCGCCTCCTTCCAGTCAAAGACCGTTGACTTTTCCGCGGAAACCTTGACGATGTCATATCTGACCGCGCCGACGGCAACCGCATTCGCGATTTTTTCCTTCTCCGCGTCAGAAAGCTCCGGACGGCGCGCATTAACCTCAACAAGCGCCCGCTTGCGGGTTTCGGCGATAAGCTCGTCTGCCGTGATGAAAATGCCGCCGCGGGTGGTCATGGAACCCTGCGGCAGGGAAACGAATTCGAAATTGACAATCTCCGGCGGGCGCTCGCCGATTAAAGAAAGCGTCGTCTGGAGCTGGGAGCCGATTAACTTGTGGTCCGCGCCTAAAATATCAATGCTTCTGTCGCACTGCGCATTTTTCCAGAGATGGAACGCAAGGTCGCGCGCTGCATACACCGAAGTGCCGTTGCTTCTGCGCAAGACATAGCGGTTGCCAAAACCCTGCTCTGAAAGGTCCAGATACATCATTTCGCCGTCATGGTTTGCATTCGGCAGCTTTTCAATGCGGCCTAAAACCTCCTGCATCGAACCGTTCCAGAGGAACGTTGTTTCCGGAACAAACTCGTCATGGTGCACATTCATCGACGCAAGGGTTTCTTTAATGCCCTCGGCGCAGGTCGCCACCGAGTCATGGAAGAGTTTCACCGTTTCCGGGTCGCCTGCTTCGATTTTTTCCATCATCTCATCGAATTCGGGCTCAATCTCCGGTTTGTCTTTGGCGATTTTATTTGCCTCGACATAATGACGGACGATGAAATCGTCCCCCTTTTCACCCGGAAGCCGCTCATAATGCAGGTGTTTTACGCCCCAGGCAACAATCGCAATCTGACGTCCCATATCATTAAGATAGTACATCGCAGTTGTGGGATATCCCGCCTTGCGGAACGCACGCACCAGCGTGTCGCCGATAACCGTGTTTCTGATATGACCCACATGCAGCGGTCCGTTGGGATTTGCGCTGGTGTGTTCGATAACGACTTTTTCCGTGTGCGCCGGAAGCGTGCCGTAGTCCGGTTTGCGGGCGGCTTTTACAGATTCAAAGACATAGTCTTTGCCGAAAACGAAGTTGATGTAGGGACCTTTGCAGGAGACCTCGATGCCTTTTGCCTTTGGTGCGATTTTTTCAACGATTTCCTTTGCTATCTGGACCGGATTTTTCTTATCGCGCTTTGCCAAAGCAAAGGCAGCAGTGCTTGCAAGGTCGGCGTGTTCTCCTCCGTCGGTGATTAAAACGTCATCGAGTCCGGTTGCCTCTTTGAGGAGAGTTGTTACTAAATTTACGTAGGTATGATACATGGTTTTTTACATCCCCGTCGGGTAGCGAAGAACAGCGGCTATGCCTCCGAAAGCAGACAGAAGCTGGCCTCCTTCTTCAGAATCATCAGAAATAATTTCAACGCGCGTATTGGAAGTATCGGCAAGCGCGGTCAGTTCATCAATAATATCTTCTTCTTTTTCCAGGAACAGCGGCGAGTTGCAGTCCGGACAGTGACCGAAATCAATGTCCTTGAATTTTTTGCCGGCTTCGCTCTGCATGGTTTTGACCTCCGTGTGTCCGCAGTTGCCGCAGACAATCGTAAGTCTTGACTCTCTCAGTTTTTCGGAGAGGAGAAGGGTGTCGACAGCGCCTGCTTCCAGATTTGCACGCACGCTTGCCTCGCCGTAGGCGGCTGCAGGGTTTTCGTTTCGAAGCTCGGTAAAGAACCTGCTCATCTCGCGTTTTTCGTCGGCGATTTCTTCGCCGCGGAGAAGTTCCTGTCCGTTGAAGACGAGTTCGCGCAGTCCGTAGTCATTGGTATAGGAGGTATCAAGGCTTCCGATAAGGCGTTTCTGGACTTCGTGGTGCAGGAAGTTTCCTTTCACAAAGTCGTCGCGAGTGGGCATCGGTCCGCCGACAATGAGGCCTTTGAACCGGTCGAAGAATTTCGGATCGGCGAGGAATGCAGCTGATGCCTGTTCGCCGACTTTGGAGAAGAAGGCGTTGATGGCGATTTCCCGGTTTCGTGCGAAACGAATCGAGGACTGTCCTCCTTTTCTCTGTTTGTTCGGGACAAGGGACTGGGTTGAACCAAGCTCTTCGATGCGGGTGCCGGAAAGCGTTCCCCAGCATGCTTCCTGGAGGTCAAGGACAATGAGTCCGTGAACCACGCGGTCGTCGAGCATGACTTTGAGTGCTTCAAGTTCAAAGCTGGAACTGCAGCGGTAGCTGTAGGTTTTAATCGGCTCGGGGGGCTCGACAATGATGGATTCCATGTCGGTTCTGTCGCCGCCGATGTTGATTGCGCCGCAGAATACGGCCATGCCGTTTTCGGGGGGTGTCTTGAAGTATTTCAGTCGCGCAAGAATGGAGGACAGGGCTGACTGGACGTTGCTTCGCGTCTGTTTGCTTTTAATGTTTGCGCACTGTCCGTATTCTTCTCGCAGCTGTGCGGTGACGTCGGAGATCTGTTTGTCCGGCGGGATGTAAAGGGATATCAGTTCGGTTCCCGAACCTTCCTTTTCTTCGAGGCGTTCAAGCGATTTCTTGAATTCATATCGCTTTCGCGCTTCGTCTTTCTCCTGGGCCTGCTTTTCCTGGAGACTTTGTACTGTTATTTCTGCCATGTATTTTTCTACCTGAAGGGGCGGTCCCTTCAAATGCTGTGTATTATTTGTTGTGAGAGGACATTAATATAATGGAGAGTGAGGTGCTCCGGCGGTCTGTTTTGAAGAGGGGGAGGAGGGAAGAGTTCCCCCCGTCTGCGCTGCCGGCGCGATGTAATCACTTATCCAAACCATTATATCGCCAAATCGCATAGTATTTCTGTATAAGGTTATGCATATGGAAGACGAAAATTTCACAGACACCCGGGTTCGTCCGAAAAAAGACAGGGCTTTTTCCGGGACAAGTAAATACAGGCAGAATCACAAACTCAATTCGAAACTGCCCGCGGCAGACATTCCTGACTCATTAACCGCCGAGTATGCCAGGATTGTTTTTGTAGACACGGAAACAACCGGGCTTTCTTTTGAAACCGACCGGATTACAGAGTTATCAGCAATTCTGGCACGCGGCGGAAGCTGGAGTCCCAAAGACACAGACACGTATATGGATGCGTATATAAAACTCCCCAAAGGAGTTACGATAAGCGAGGAGGCAAAGAAGGCCTGTCCAATTAGAAGGGGGGTTCTGACAAGGTATGGCATCCCCGAAAAAGACGCATTGCTGCAATTCATCGAACTCGCATTCAATGACGGGTTTGAAGCACCTGACCTGCCTGATATTCCGGATGGTTTTACCTTTCCGGAGTCTGCAAAACGCCGGGAGTATGCAGGCAAGGAGCCAAATGGATATGAAGACCGGCGGGTTTTATTCATCGGGCACAATATTCATTTCGATATGAATATGATTCTTGCAGCGTGCAGGCGCTGTAATATAGAGTTCCCCGACTGCTGGGATGTTTTGGATACGCTGAGTATTTTCCGGGACCGGCACAAGTATCCGCATAAGTTAGAGGCTGCGCTGGATGTTTTCGGCATCAGGGATGCAAAGAATTCGCATCTGTCTTTCGATGATGTGTGGGCGGTTGTGCGGCTGCTTGATGCTTTGGACAAGGAACGCAAGGATTTGCAGGAATATGTAAATCTTCTCGGATATCCGAAAAAATACGGTGACCCGGGATTTCATTTGCCGCGGTGTACTTATCTTTCACAGGAAATGAACCGAACGCTTGACGACCCGACCATTTATGACGAAAATGCCCGGCAGCTGATGCTGAGGCGGGAGGCGCAAAAGGAGGCGGAGGCAGAGATGAGGGCGGTTCTGGAAATGTATGAGGAGGATGAGTTAAAGAGAAAATAACCCGGGCTTTCAAAAAAACAGATGAGCGAGTTATTCCAGAGAGATCGAAGCGTTATTACCAAACATATAATAAATATTTTTGACGAAGGCGAACTCGAAGAAAAAAGCAATGTGCAAATTTTGCACATTACAAACTCAGACAAACCTGCAGGAATACTACAGATGCATTAATCACTGAAAACTGCCTTGACGGTAAAGAACAGAAAGCAATAGGGCAGCTTGCATAAGGATGTCTTGATTTTGCCAGGACCGGGCGAAACGCAAAAAACCCTCAGTGAAGTTGAAAAAGCATTTCTGGATTCAATTAAATCCATAGAGAAAGTACAAAAGAAATAAAGTCAGACATCATTTGTTCCCCTCCCTTTTTTCCGAGAAAATCCTTACCTTTATTACTCCATACAACCTACATACCCCGTATGACAGAAGACCTCCGTAACGCAGTACACGCATTCGAAGAACTCCACAAAACAGACCCCCTGACAAGCTGGCTCTTTCTTGAAAACAGCGAAACCGTAAAAGCAGCAGCAGCCCTCCTTACCACCCCCGTCCTTGCAGACCACATAACAACCCTCAAAAACTTTGCACAGCACCTGGTGCAAAATGAATGCCGCGACACCAATCTCGTCACACTCGACGAACAGCTCATTCTTTTCTCCAAAGCCGTAAAGCAGTCCCCCTGGGGCAAAGATGCGAGAACCGGAAAGGAAAAACCCGTCCCCTTAACCTTCATCAACGAACTTATCGGACGCTACAACTTCTTCAAACTCCAGAAAATCGACCTGGCAAACTATCAGGACAAATCACCCAAACACAAAACACTCCATACCATATTTCAGACCTATGAAGAAAACCTGAGCAAAAACAATCTTGATTTTTGCGGCATTCTGATAAAAGCCCTTGAGATCCTCAAAAAAGACAACCCCGTACAAAAAGCAGTCATCTATCATATCACCCCCGCAAACCCCGTATTGCAGGACCTGCTTGACAGCATCAGGGGATACCCAGACAGCGAAAAAACACTTCCGCATGAAAACATAACAGAATTCCCCGCGCCGGAATACAGCATCGAAAAACCGCCGGTGCCTGGCGCTGTTCTGCGCTACAGAACCGCACAGGAAGAGGCAGAAGCCGTGCTTGATGCAATCGCCCGCCTGCTTGAAACCGAAACTGAAAATGAAAAAATAAAACCGAAAGACATTCTGATTCTCCACCCCGGAAGCTCCGCGACCGCCGAATACATCTATCAGGTCCTGCCCGACTTTTACTACCGCGACCCGGAAGAAGGCCGCAGACTTAAAAACCTGCGCATAAAACCGCAGACCGCATATACTTTGTCCTCGCTTCCCTCCATTCAGTGCGTGATGGCAGTTTTGTCCGCAGCGGAAAACGACTTCGGACTTGAAGACCTGCAAACCATCGTCAGTTCAGTCTATTTCACCGACTCGCACTGGAAACACACCTTTGAAGAAAACGAAACTGCCTTCACCCTGCGCCTCACCCCGGGTCTTTTTTCCCAGTTATCCGTGGTTGCCGGTGTTCACGGCAAAAAAGCGGAATGGGAAAAAGTCCCCCGCAAACTTACGGTAACAAAAACAGACGATGCAGGAAACACTGAAACAACCACCTGGGACTACGGAAGATTCGATGCGTTTATCAAACCCTTTCCGGCAAAAGACGGCAGCGAAACAAATCTCCTTGCAAGTCTGATTGCATGGATTGAAAAAGCAGCGCCGGGGCATTCCCCGGCGGAAAACAGACGCCCGGAAAAAACATACCGCGAATGGAGCCGCGCTTTGAAAACCTGGCTGGATTGTGCAGGCTGGACGGTTGAGCGGACTCATCCTCTTGACAGCCGTGCGCAGAAAAGTTTCCTTGCCTATCTGGACACCATTTCCGGACCGCTTACCGGAAACGAGAACGAAAAATGCACGTTCACGGAATTTGTCCGCCATATACGCCACTTTGTAACCAGAAAAGAGGTAAGCATGCCGCTTGAAAATCCGGAAGAATGTATAAGAATCGCAAAAATCAGGAGCGCGGCAGACCTTACGGCAAAATATGTCTTCATTGTCGGTCTGACAGCTGACACTATTCCAAATATTATGCGGACGCTTTCACCGTTCACGGTAGAGGAGACCTATGAACTCTGCCCGGAGTTGAAGGCAAACCAGATGAAACAGGAACAGAAAAACTTTGCAGCGGCTCTGCATTGTGCATCGGATTGCCTTCGGCTTTCCTGCTTTGCCTACAGCGGTGCAAAAAACACTGTTCCCTCACCGTTTTTAACGCAGATTGACGAGGTAAAAGATGCCGGCAAAGTGGAGATAAAACATTCCAGGAGGCATGACCAGATAACCGCGGGTAAAATTCTTGCAGGAATCGAGGAGGGGGCCTGCGAAAATCTGGTCGGGCTTACCGAAGAAGAATCGGTGGTGCAGCGCGCAGAGGTTGAAGCACTCGGGGCATATAACCCGGATTTTTCCTCTGAAGAGGTACAGAGGCAGTTTGGTCTGGTTGATACTGCAAAGGCGATTTCACCCACACAGCTTGAAACATATCTGCAATGTCCGTACAAATGGTATCTGAAATACCATCTGAAACTCTATGACCCGGGGGAGGCGATGTCGGAAAACAGTCTGAAAGGCTTGCTTATTCACCGTGCGGTCGAACGTTTTATCAAAAACAATACAGAAAATTATCTGGCAGCGGCCGACCCCGATGATGCATACAAAGAACTGATGAAAATTGTGGAAGAAGAGTTTGCATCCCGGTATATTGACTCGCCCTCCTGGGATGCCATTAAAAAAGGATACATGGAGGAATTTGACGGCCGCAAAAATGTGTTTTACCGGCTTTTGACAGAGGAACTGATTGCAAGAGCAAAAGAAGGCTGGAAAACAGGACCGGACCTTGTTGAGAAAAATCTGGATACGGAAATTGTGTATGGTGAGCGGAAAATGAGAATAAAGGGTAAAATAGACTGTGTTATGCAGAACGGATGTGACGTCTGCATAATTGATTATAAAACCGGGATATCTTTTGCAGATAAAAAGGAGAGGAAAAAAGGTGATCGCTGGGTGGCAAAAGATGATAAAATACAGATTCCGCTCTATCTTGCAGCATACTGCACGCAGGAAAGTACTTCCAAAACCGGTCTGCTGAATCCAACGGACGGATATTATCTCGTAATGCAGACGGACAGGTTTGAGAAGGCTTTGATTATCAACA
This sequence comes from Methanocorpusculum sp., assembly GCA_029987245.1. Lineage (GTDB taxonomy): Archaea > Halobacteriota > Methanomicrobia > Methanomicrobiales > Methanocorpusculaceae > Methanocorpusculum. The sequence goes on from DALTWG010000007.1 coordinate 18,032, forward strand.
CAGACCGGGAAGCGCCGGAGTACAAAACAAAATTCGAGGAAAAAATGAGCGTGGATCTTGAAAAGGCATTTGATGCGCGGGACGCCATGATGACAGGTCAGTGCGGCCTCCCCGAAAAAGTCTGCGAAGACCATTACTGTCCGTATGCGAGATTTTGCAGAGCGGAAAGAAAAGCGGAGTGGTAAAAATGGCAAAAATTCCTCTTACAAAGCAGCAGGAAAAGGCGGTCGACATTACGAAGAACTGTTGTGTTACAGCCTCTGCCGGAACCGGAAAAACATTTGTTCTGACCAGACGATATGTAAATCTCCTGAAAGCAGGGATTGACTTAAATGAAATTCTCTGTCTCACGTTCACCGATAAAGCCGCGGCCGAGATGCGGGAAAAAATCGAGCGGGAGATTCGTTCTGCCGTAAGAGAATATGAGGTAGCGGTTGAGCAGGGGGAAAATCCGGAACTCACAGCGGACGAATGCAGAAAACTCAGAATCGCGCTGGAGGAAATCCACCGTTGTACTATCAGTACGTTCCATGGTTTCTGTTCGTCGATTCTCAAGGAGTATCCGCTTGAATCAGGCGTTCCTATCGGATACAGTATTATGACCGGTATCGATATACAGGACCTGGTAAAAAATACCATCACAGAAACGCTTGAGCATCCTGATGAAAAAATCAGACCTTATGTCACTACCCTGTACCGGTTTTCTTCACGGCCGTCGGATATTGCAAGAAATATCGGTGAACTGATTTCCAAACGAAAGGTTTGTTCCGACTGGTTTGAGCGATTAAAGAAAAATCCGGAGGGAACAGGCGGGGAGTGGAATGTGAGCCAGACGTTATTAATAGATCTGTTTGTGCCGGTTTTTTTGAATGATTACGGCATTAAAATGTTTTTTAAATTTATTGCAGAGAAAGATGTTGGTGAGGCATATAAAGAAGCATACGTCCGGTATTGTGCATTGCAAAATGCGCAGACGCCAGAAGATAGACGAAAATGTGCAGCAGTTCTGTTTGATGCCGGCTTCAATGGTGGCAATAGAGGTTCCGAAAAACCGCCAACGGATTTAATAAAGAGATATGGCGACCGCAAAAAGGAATACAAGAGTCTTTTAGAGATAGCTAAAAATTTCAACGCTATGGATGATGCACATAAGCAGTTCATGCTTAAAATCATGCGTGCATACATCGAAGTTGCTGACAATATAGCCGGAAAAATTGAAGCAAAGAAAAACGCAGGCAGTTATCTGAACTTTGACGACCTGATTGTCTATACTCTTGCCCTCCTTGAAAAACCGGAATTCAGTGCCGCTCTTGCAGACCGGTACAAACATGTCCTTGTTGACGAAGTGCAGGACAATGACCCCGCACTCACAAAAATTGTAAACAAGCTTACTGAAAACCTGCATGAGAAAAAACTCTTCATTGTCGGCGACATGAAACAGTCTATTTACCGGTTCAAGGGTGCGGAACCTGAAACCGTAAAGAGGGATTTGTTCAGCCGGTTTAAAAAAGACGAGGAGGAATCAGAACTCGATAAAAACTTTAGAACAGTGGAATCGCTGATTATCACCGTCAATTCCATCTTCAAAAATCTGTATCCGGAAGGAAACAGTGACGGAATAAAGTACGCCGATGTTGGAGCAGACCGTGAAAACCGCGCGGGAACATTGACAATTCTGACCGGACAAAAGGATGGAAATAAAAACAGCGCGCCGGATGAAGCAGAAATGCTTGCCTCATGGATTTACAGCAAAATTGCAGAAGACTCTGACTTTGAAGTATATGACGAAGCCAAAAACAGCGCAACCGGAGAAAATGCCGGGTGGCGCCCCCTGAAATACTCCGACATCACCATTTTAGTCAGGAAAAAGAAAGATGCGGAACCCGTCCGCAAAGTGTTTGCAAAATATGGAATACGCTGTCATGTGTATAAAGGCAAAAACTTCTATCAGGGACAGGAAATCTATGATTTCGTCAGCGTCATTAATGCATCATTGTTCCATGAAGATGAAACATCATTGTACGGCGCCCTTAAAACCCCGTATTTCGGGTTAACAGATGCAGAACTCACCCTTGCAGCACACAGTACAAACCCCTATGGTGCGGGACTCTGGAAACGGCTGAAAAATTTTGCAGAAAAAGAGACAGATGAAAATGACGCTTCTGAACTGACGCAGTCGGCAAAAGAAAAAATCAGTCGCGCCCTGAATCTGCTGGAAGAGTTCAATCATCTTGCAAAAACCATACCGCTTCCCCAATTCCTGAACGAAATCGTGCAGCAGACCGGCATTCTGACGATTTATGCTGCACACCCTTCAGGTTTTGATAAAATCAGAGACCTGGAAAAATTCCTTTCAAGTGCCGCGGACAGTTCTGCCTCACGCGCGATGTCAGTATATGAATTCATGCGGATGACAGAAACCTGCATCGAAGAAAACATCGAGGACGAATCCGGCAGCACACAAGGCGATGAGACGTTTGAAGACTGTGTGCAGATAATGACGTATCATGTTTCAAAGGGTCTTGAATATCCTGTTGTGGTCTTATTCAAAACGGGTGAGAAACAGGACGACCATATAAAAGGAATACTTACGGATGAAACATACGGTTCAGGGGTTGCAGACCTGAAGTATCCGGACGAAAAAGAAAGTCTGTTTGGATTCCTGAAAAAACTGATAGAGCTCAAAGTGCATCCGGTAAATGTTGCCGAAGAAAAACGTCTGCTCTACGTTGGAATGACCAGAGCACGGGACCATCTTGTATTAACCTGTTCGACAAACAAAGACGGCAAAGTCGGTGCGGATTCCTACATGGAAATGTACCGGTATGCATCACAGGATGTAAAGCCGATATCTTTGGATGCAGCAGATTTGCCGATGCCAGCGGAAGTTGAGACTGCTTTGACAGCCCCGGATGTCTGGGGAATTGTACAGGAAAAGACCGGTGCTGACGCGAAAAACCTGCCGGCATCCGGTGCAGAAGGTGAAATAAAAGATAAGAAACCGTCACAATCCGCATTATGGGCAATGGCGCGCGGCACCTGTATTCATGCAGTCTTTGAAGGGCGCAATGCGGACGAAATGTGCAGAAAATACGGCTTTGAAAAAGAAAAGGAAAATTTCATCAAAGCGCGCGAGGAATTTTATGCATCAGAACTTATGCGGAATGCAAAAAAAATCATGCCGGAATTGCCGATGTATAACGTAAACAACGCTGATGGTGCGCCGAAACTCAAACGCGCCGACCTTCTGGTGCAGTATGAAGACGGGTCGCTGCGGCTCTTTGATTTCAAGAGCGGGTCACTGAAAAGCAATGAGCCGTATCTGAATGCATATTTCGAACAGCTGAAAAACTATTCTGCTGACCTTGGCATCATATTCCATGTAAAAATTCCGGCATATCTCTATTTCCCGGAGGAAACGGAGGATAAGCGCATTATGGAGGTAAAACCCGACACCTGATTTTTTCCGGGATGCGAAATCTGCAAATACGGGGGGGAAATCCACACCCGTTACTCACTCATCTGCACAAAATTCTGCAAAATCCTGAGCCCCGCCCCGCCGCTTTTCTCCGGATGAAACTGCGTTCCGCAGACATTCCCACTACCCACCGCCGAAGCATAGCGAATGCCGTATTCGGTTGATGCAAGCGTGTACTCCGGCGTGGTATCCGCATAATAGGAATGCACAAAATACACATACGTCCCCGCGCTGATTCCCTCAAAGAGCGGATGCGAACCGGCAGGAGTAATACTGTTCCATCCCGTCTGCGGGATTTTCAATCCCGCATCGCGGGAAAACATCCGCACTTTTCCCGGCACAAACCCAAGCCCTTTGGTAAGCCCGTGTTCCTCGCTTTCCTCCAAAAGCATCTGCATCCCAAGACAGATGCCAAGCAGCGGTTTCACCTTTGCCTCCTCCCGGATGAAAGGAATCAGAGGCGTAAGTTTTGCTATTCCCTCGGCAAACGCCCCGACACCGGGTAAAAGAATGGCATCAGTTGCCTTGATTTCTTCAGGATTTGCGGTAATTATCGTTTTTGCGCCCGCCGCCTCAAGCCCGCGGACAACACTGCGAAGGTTTCCAAGCCCGTAATCAAGAACTGCAATCTGGGATGACATATACTAACAGTGTCAGTGCTGAAAATAGTTAAGGATTGGGATTTGCAAAACGCGCATATTCATAATTCATAACCTCTGACGCCCTATATATAAGAAGACATGGTGCATCTTACAATTGATATCGGCGGAAAACCGGGCAAAGACTGCCGGGGATTTTGTGCATACTGCTATTTCAAACATGCAAAAGATGTGCCGCCCTTTGGCTGCCGCTTCTGCCTCCCGTTCAAAAAGGGCTGCGACTACTGCACCCGCGGGGTAAAAGAGGAATACACCGGATTTTATCCGCTCCAGGAAGTGGCACAGAATTTCCTTGCCGATTTGCAGATGACATCAGACGATGTTACAAGGATTACCGTTTCCGGAGGGGGCGACCCCTCCTGCTATCCGGAGTTCAAAGACCTCTTTGAAATATTAGGTCAGCTCAATGTGCCGCTTCATATCGGCTATACCAGCGGCAAAGGGTTTGACGACCCTGAGATTGCAGATTTCCTGATAGAAAATCACTTAAGCGAAATTTCCTTTACGGTTTTTGCATCCGACCCCGCGCTTCGCAAAAAATACATGCATGACCCGACACCGGAGGTCTCGCTTGAAATTATCAGGAGGCTTGCCAGAAAAATCGAGGTCTATGCGGCAATTGTTATTCTGCCGGATGTAAACGACGGCGATGTGCTTGAAAACACGCTTTCCTGGCTGGAGGACGCCGGTGTCAAAGGCGTTATTTTAATGCGGTTTGCAAACCGGGAAAATCAGGGGCTGATTTTAGACAACGCGCCGGTGCTTGAAAATCAGCGCGTCCACACGGTGGAAGAATTCCACTCGCTTGTTGAGGCGGCAGCCCGGGCTCACCCAAAGCTTCGGATTTCTGCAACGCCGCTATTTGACCCGGCGTTTGATTCGCCGTTTGCGCTGCGCAAATACCCGGAACTTATTGCGCATCTGCCGCGGGTGGAAGGGAAGACGTCGGTTGTCACCGGCTCGGTCGCGGCCCCGTATATCGCAGAGATTTTAGAGGCGTGCGGCGGCGATAAATCACAGGTGGTCGCGGTTGACAAGGAAATTGCCTGTCTGATTACCATCGATGACCTGAAAAAAATCGCCGCACCTCTTTCAGACACGGTGATTTTACCGGGCCGCGCATTCGTCTTTTTGCCGGAGGCAGAAGAGGTCCTTGGCAAAAACGCGGTCTTTGGCCCGGAAATGCTTACAGCCGACGGCGAGACCTCGATGGGCATGGCCGAGGAAGCTGTACTGACAATGGAACTTGAGGGCTTTTCCGCCCTGATTCAGATGATTAACCAGTATGAAAACTGACGGCTTATCCGAAATAACCGGTTACCGGTTCAAAAATCCCGCATATCTTGAAGCGGCGCTGACGCGCACAGCCTATGCAAGGGAAAACTGTATAGAAATGGAAAATACCATGGATGCGCTTGCCGTACTTGGCGATGCGGTTCTGGATTTGCTGACTATTGAGTCGATTATAGCCGAAGGCGAATATGACAAAGGGGAAATCACGCGCAGAAAAATCGACCGGGTGAATATGTCGGTCTTCCGCCGGATTGCAGAGGAGATAGGGCTTCCGGAATATGTCAACTGGGGCAAGGGGGAGCTTCGCATGCAGATTTGGACCAGCGGGCGGGTCTCGGCGGAATGTTTTGAAGCGTACTGCGGCGCGGTGTACAAAGACGGCGGTCTTGAAGCCCTGCGCGAGGTGCTTGAGCGGATTAATACATAAGAGAATGTTTATGCCTGCAGGCAACATAGATGTTAGTATGACTCAGGTAAAAGCATCTCACATTCTGGTAAAGACGGAAAAAGACGCAAAGATGATTCTCGAAAAGGCAAAGGCGGGCGATGACTTTGCAAAACTTGCAAAAATGTATTCGCAGTGCCCGTCGGGAAACAACGGCGGAGACCTTGGCTTTTTCGGCAAGGGGATGATGGTAAAACCGTTCGAAGATGCCTGCTTCAAAGCAAAAGTCGGTGACATTATCGGTCCGGTAAAGACCCAGTTCGGTTTCCATGTAATCAAAGTTACCGGCATGAAATAAGGAAAAATCATGAAAGAAGCTGTGTTCCTCGGATTAGTCGACGATATTAAGTCAGAAGACATGGCAAAACAGGAGGATGCAGCAAATAAAATCTGTGCCGTCAAAGACAAAAATCTCCTGCCGGCAATCAACCGCCTTCTTTTGGAAGATGAAAACATGCTTGTAAAGCGGGTAATGCTTTGGACGCTGCACAATTACCGCGGTCTTTCGTACAAAGATTACCTCGCTTTTCTTGCATCAGAGGATTTTTATGTGCGCGAGGCGGCGCAGCGGCTTTTTATTGACGGCGGCAGACCGGCGGTTGATGTGCTTGTTGCCGCGGTGGAAAACGGCAGCGCCGCTGAGCAGTTTTCCGCGGTCGAGACGCTGGGGCAGTTCCGCGATTCTGCCGCGGTAAAACCGCTGCTTTGCGCGGCAAATCTGCCGGATGAGTCCATCCGCGAAATTGCCGTTATGTCGCTCGGGATTTATCCGGATGAAGAGGTGACCGCTGCCCTTTTTGCTGCGCTTGAAGATGTGCCTGCAGTCCGCCTTGCGGCATTGTCCGGCTTAAAGGGCCGCGCGATGAGTGAATCTGATGCGGCAAAAGTTGCCTCGCATCTTTTGGACGCTGACGAGGAGATACGCGCGGCCTGTGTCTATGTTCTTGATGCGCATACGCCGGATTCGGCGGCTAATGATTCTGCTGCCGCGGTCCGCCGCGCGTTTGCTTCGGTAACGCTTTCAACTGATATCCTTGCGCGGCTTTGCGGCGATTATGACTCATCAGTGCGAACGGCTGCAGCAGATGCACTTGGAAAACTGAAAGCGCCGCGCGCGGATGTCTTAATTCCCATGCTCAAAGACGAGGTCCCGGGGGTGCGGCGGGCTGCGGCGGCGGCCCTTGCGTGTTCAGACGCCCCGGAGACAGTGCAGGCATTAATCGAAGCGCTGAACGACCCAAAACCCGGCATCCGCGCGGCAGCGGCAAACGCGCTTGGCACTATCGGGGGCCCTGAGGCAATTGCCGCGCTTCGCGCGGCAATGCAGGTGAAAAACCCGATTCTTTCCGGGATGATTAAAAACGCTCTGGAAAGAGCGGAAAAACAGCAATAAACAATCCTTATTTTTCTTTTGCGCTTAGCACCAGCGGTTTCCAGATATACCTGTTTTCAGCAACAAGCCGGGCGGTCTGGATAGCGTCAATAACATTGAAAATCCATAGTACAAGTGCTATTATTGCGGTGAAAAACGTCATCACCGTTAAAACAAAGAGCGTCAGGATGATGAAGCATTTTATATACTGTTTGGGTCTGTCGCGCTCCATCCCGAACGCGCAGTACAACTGACCGAGCCCCGGAACAAGCATGGACATAATAGCCGCCATATATTTGTCTGGTTTAAGCAAAACGGATTCCTCGTGCGTATCTATTGGGTGTCTGTCTGCATAAAATCAGCAGATACAATTCTGATGCGCCGGTAAAAAAAGTATGCGGGGTGTGAAACGATTCAGTCGTATTCACGCCAGGTGTGGTGACATTTGGTACAGCGGAAGAATCTGACCTCGGATTCATCCGCGCTTCTGAGCTGTCTGAGCCACCATTCTGCAAGTTTGTGTCCGCAATTCGGGCACTGAACGGCGATGGTCGGTTTGGTTCCGATTTCAGCCCCCTCGTCAACGACAAGAATATCGTTTTCCTGCATATATGCAACTTTTTTCATCTGCTCTTTTTCCTGCGCGGAGATTTTTTCCGTGTAGCCGCAGGCAGTACACGTCAGTGCGCCGTCTCTTGATTTGAGGAGCTTGCCGCAGTTTGGACAAAACATCATAGTACTTATATATTTGGTTTCCTTATCTTAAATAGTCTATGCGTGCACAGCGAAAAAACTGCCCTTTCTCTCACAAGAATAATAATCTGTGAGAGACAATCAGTATACGAAAAAATGCTTGACACATTGATATTTATTTTCCTGATTATAGCCCTTGCAGGATTTGTTCTGCATTTCTTCCCGACTAAATACAAGAAATATTTCGGCATCTGCGGCTGGGTATCGCTTGCTGCAGGATTTTTATGCATGCTTCCCGAACAGATAGCAGAAGGCGGGGTGTTTTATCCGGCGCTTATTATCATCTTTGTGCCGATTGTCTATATTACCGTGAAACGGCTGCTCAAAGAGGATGAACACATAACGCGCCTGACATACGGTGTCGGTGTCGGCGCTCTTGCCTATGCGCCGTTTGAACTGATTAAGCCGCTTGGTGACTGGCTGATTTCCACGGTTGTTAGCTGCATTCAGTTTGTGTTTAATGTCACGGGATTTGAGTATCAAATGTATGACTGGAATATTTTTGAGTCAACCTGGCTCATTCCGGGGTATGCAGTAGGCTACCGGGACGAGATTATTCTCGGCTGCACGGGAATTACGGCGATTGCCATTCTTTTGGGAGTGATTTTCCTTACGCCGACTTCCTGGAAAAAGAAACTTGCACTGTTTTGTCTGATTACAATTCCGATTTACATTGTAAATATTTTCAGAAACGTGTTTGTCATCCGGGCGTACTTTGAGCAGTGGTTCCCGTATATGCAGGAGTGGTTTTATCATCCGACGATTCCAAACTATGCAAGTTTTGCCTGGGCGCACAATATCATCTGCGAAGGGCTCGCATTTGTCGTAATTATTGTCATCGCAGCGCTGCTGTTTAAACTTGCGCCGGGGCTTGTTTCATCCATCAAAAGCATTCTGCTGATTTACCGCGATGATGCAAGAGAACTTCTCCGGATGAAAAAATAAGACGGGGAGTCATCTTTTCTTTTTTGCCGGTGACCACAGATGCCGGAAAACTTTCACCACAAATGCCGGAAAACTTTCACTTGCAAAATGAGAAAAAGAGGATAAAAGAGCCTTACGGCATCTTCTTAACTTCTTCTGCAATCTGCTGACCGAGCTCAAAGAACATCTTCTTTTCGCCCTCATCCGGCCGGTAATTAAACTCAACCGGCTCATGCCAGATCTGAATGCCGGCCTTCTTCATTAACTCGGTGATAACAGCCGGCGCCCCGCCCTTGCCTCCGTTGGAGCCGAACGCAAAGCCGATTTTTTTCTGCGTCTGCTTGCCCGGTCTGATGCCTGCCATATAATACAGGAATCCTGCAACCGTCGGCAGCGGATAATCTTCAAGCGTCGGCGAACCGACAATAACCGCCTTGGAGTCTAAAACATCGCGGACAACATCCGAGCGGTGCACACCTTCGTATCTGCCGTCTTTCAAGAGGTCGAACTTTACCTGAACGCCCCTGCTCATGATGCCCTCTGCAATGTACAGTGCCGCCTTTTCGGTGGAATGGTGCATCGTATCATAGACAATGGTAATCTTGTTTTTAGCAACACCGTTCGACCAGTTGACGTAGGCATTGATAATATCTGCTGCATGGCTTCTCCAGATAATACCGTGCGACGGCGCAATCATCTCAATCGGCACGCCAAGGTCGGTAACCTCGCCTAATTTTTTCAGCACCTTCGGTGAAAGCGGAACAATCAGATTTGCAACAAACTTTGCCGCATGCTCAAGAGCGATATCGAACCCGAGTTCATCATCAAACCGCTCGGACGAGGCGATATGCTGACCGAACGCATCGTTCGGGAAGAGAATCTTGTCTTCGCCGAGATAGGTGAACATTGAATCCGGCCAGTGGAGGAACGGCGCCTCAAGGAAGGTAAGCGTCTTTCCGCCAAGAGGCAGAGTCTCAAGGTTTTTGATAGTGTGAATGTTCCACTCGCTTGTGTCATAGTGGCGCGCCATACCCTTTTTGGCAATCTCGGTCATGTAAACCGGGATATTCGGCAGTTTCTTTGTCAGAATCGGCAGAGAACCGGAGTGGTCAAGTTCAACATGGTTTGCGACAATGTAGTCAATTTTTTTGAGCGGCATAACCGACTCGATACGTTCAATGAGCTGCCACTCATGTCCCGGATACGTTCCGTCAATTAACGCGGTCTTTTCACCGACAACAAGATATGCATTGTACGTGGTGCCCGGAAGTGTGTAGCCGTGGTAGTCTCTGATGTTCCAGTCAATTGCGCCCACCCAGTAGACGCCTTTTTTAATTTCAACTGCCTGTAGCATAGACTAATGTTGCAAGTCAGGCTATAATAAGTTCTTCATTGAAGCAATGCCCGACTCAACTACGCCCTTTACTCGGCGCAGTTTTCCTTTGCGTAGCGGACGGCCGATTTGTACGAACCCGGACCTTCAAAGGCAATCAGATATGTTTCGCCGTTCCAGACACCGATGAGAAACAGTTTGCGCGACTTGTCATAGACGAACATAATCTCCGCAAGTTCAACCTCGGCAATTTTTATGCCAGCGGGAATTTCTGCAGCCGAACAGAGCAGAAGTTTGTCATAGACATCGATATCCGGTTCCTCGCCGAAGGCATACAGGTATGCCTGCAGCGCGTTCAAAAGATTGGATGTGCATAACGCATGCGCGATTTCGTCGGGCTGGCTGTGCAGAAGCTCCGCCATTTTACCGTCATCATCTTCTGATTCCTCGTAAAGCGAATCTGCCAGACGCGCAAGGTCGATAATCATAAAAATCGAAAAAAGTATTTACAGAAGGGTTAAGCCTTCAACTTCGACAGACTCAAGACCTGCAATGCCGTTGAACTGTGCCTTAATCACGTCTTCAACGCCTGCACCATCCTGGGTAACAACGGCGACTTTCAGGGCGGAAAGACCGAATCCGATAGGTTCGACCTTGATATCGTTGACGCCTTTGACCTGTGCTCTGATTGCGTTCTGCATCTCTTCGAGGTTTACTTCCGGGGATTCCGGCATAACCTTTAAAATAACTGCAACGTCGCCCATTTACGGTCCCTCAAATCCGCACTTCGGGCAGGTGTATTTAACACTCTGGTGCCTGCAGGATGCGCAGCGGTAAATAGTCTCTCCACAGTCCGGGCATTTAAACTCGGTTGCCCCGCGCTCGGCGAGGGGCCCATTGCATGATGTGCATTTTGCCATAGATAAAATCTCTATTATATTCGCTGTGATAGATAATAAATATGTGGGAAGGACCGCGGGAAAATTCCCGCGGGCACCATAAACAACACTAATACTCTTTCAAACCAAATACTATGCAATGGTTGAACTTACAATAAAAAAACGCCATGCAATAAAAAAAGGGCAGCTTAACTCCCTGATGACAAAACTATCCGACGCAATAGGCGAAGATGCAAATCTCTACAAGGCGCCGATGATTGAAATCGCCGAGACAGTATCGAAATTCAACATTTACATCATCGACAAAAAGCCGATGCTGATTGAAAAAGATACTTGGGCGTTTCCAACGCTGCGCGGCGCAATCGCGCGCCCGTTTTCCGGCAGGCGCATTTCAGTTGACATGGGCGCGATTCCCTATGTCATTAACGGCGCTGACATTATGCGCCCGGGAATTGTTTCAGTAACTGACGATATAAAAGCAAACATGCCGGCGCTCGTTGTTGACGAAAGTCATGACAAGCCGCTCGCGGTTGTTCTTCCCTTGTATGATGCAGCAGAATTGCGCGCGCTTGAAAAAGGAAAGGCTGCAAAGAATCTCCATTATATAGGAGATGAACTCTGGAACATGGAACTGTAAGTGTTTTCGAACACACCGGACAGATAAAAATATAAACTCTCTCACTAAATTATTTTTTATATGGGATTCTTAGATAACGTATTCGGCGGAAGCAAAAAAGAACAGACCGGCGATGACGAGTATATGCACCTGGACCTTCAGGCATACGAAGGAAGAGCCGGCGAAAGCGAAATGGCGACGACTTACGTCAAAATCGCCGCTGTAAGCGACATTAAAGACTGCCCGCGCATTAAAGATGAAATCTACAACGGCAACGTAGTAATCGTTGACATTACCAAACTCAAACTTGACAAAATAATGTTTGACCGGGTAATGGGCGATCTGCGCGCGGTTGCGCAGGACGTAAACGGCGACATTATCGGTCTTGGGGACCAGCGCTATGTCATTATTGTTCCGACTGGTTTTCGCATCTCCCGCGAAAAAATCTGCGGATAAATCCTGATGCGCCAGGTTGTTGTCAATCCATGTCCTTCCTGCGGGAAAGACATGACTTTTATTTATGATACAGAGAATATTCCGTATTTCTCCGATATTCTGCTGATTTCAGGCGTATGCTCCTGTGGTTTTAAAATCGTGGACACGATGATTTTACAAAACCGCGAGCCCTGCATCTGGGAACTTCGCGCGGATTCGCCCGCCGACTTAAACGCGCGCGTGGTGCGAAGCACTTCGGGTGAAATTGATTTGCCGGAATTTGGCATCAATATCCGTCCGGGTCCCGCGTGCGACGGATTTATCTCGAATGTAGAGGGCGTGCTCGACCGCGCGGAAAACGCTGTCAGGTCCGCGCTTCTTTCCTCTGAGGGTGATGAAATTCATACCGCAACAGAGATTCTGGAAAAAATCGCGCAGGCGCGGGAGGGAAAGCTTCCTTTCACGCTGAAAATTACCGACCCGTCGGGCAATTCCGGTATTGTCTCGAATAAAGCGGTAAAAACAAAACTGGATGTTGAAATCAAGGACGGTTTTGAGTTTACGCCGTACTGATTGTCTGATTATTGTTACACATTATGGAAAATCCGCGCCGTATCCTTACTCCTGAAGAAAAAGAGAGCCTGCAGCATCTTCTTGCATTACGCGAGATGCCGGCACTTGATTCTGCAGCACAGCAGTATATCGCATATGTTACGCAGAAATCCTGGGACGATGAAGAGGTTCTTGCAAAAATCCGCAAAGCCGTTATCGCGCAAAAAGACGCCTACTGGAAAGAGGGCGCGGCAAAAAATGTGGTATACAAGGGCGCATACAGTGTATTTGCCTATCTTGCGTATCAGATGCCGGGGTATGTGCATGAGATATGCGAGGTCTTTGCAAACCTTGTTTCTGCCGGTCTGATAAGAAAACATATCCGGGTGCTTGATATCGGCTGCGGTCCGGGAACAGCCGCGGTTGCTGTATCGCGCGTTTTGGATGCGGTTCCTGAAATGACTGCCGAAATAACCTCGGTTGAGCCGGCAGAACCGTTTAGGGACGCCTTTGTAAAAATTGTGCCGGCGCTTGTTTCAGACAGGATTACCGCCCCGCGCCCGCTGGCCCTGGACATCACCAAAGAAATTCCGGACGGGGAATTTGACCTGATAATCCTCTCCAACATGCTCAACGAGCTTCCGCTGCCGCAAGGCGGAAAAGAAGATCTTATTATGCGTCTTTCAGAGCGCCTGGTGCCGGATGGAAATATTATTCTTCTGGAGCCGGCTGATTTGGAAAATGCAACCGCGCTTCGCACCATCTCCCGCGGCGTAAAGCGCCGCGGGCTTACGATTTATGCGCCGTGCAACGATATCAGAGGGGTGCCCTGTCCGATGCAGCCCTGCTGGAGTTTTGCGCAGGGCGCTGATATCAAGCCGACAAAACTGATGTTTGCGCTTGGCGGCGAAGAGGAAAAGTTCCGGTTTGTCAACACTGACATAAAATACGCCTATGCGATTCTGCGCAAAGACGGAATGCGCAAATGCACCTACAAAATTCCGCCGGATGCAAAGCGCGCCTGGTTTTCGCAGCTCAAAAAACATCTCGGGCGGCGCATTCATATAACAGCCTCGGTGATGTCGGCAGACATCGGCGATGCGAAAAATTACCTCTTCCTGGTCTGCGACGGCACCGGAAAAGAGCCGGTCTACGCCGCCTTACCGGCATTTCACCGGACTCCTGAACATGAGGCGCTTTTGTGTGCATCGTACGGCGACGTAGTCGCCATAGATTCAGTGCTGGTGCGCTGGAACGAAAAACAGAAGGCATACAATCTGCTGCTCGGGCAGGAAAGCTGGTGCCGGCTTATTGTCGGAAAGCCGACCGGGAAAAAATGCCCGGACAAAGCAAAGGCGCTGGTGAAAAAGTACGGGACAAGCAAACGCCACGGGGTAAAATATGCCGGAAGCAAACCGAAGAAGAATACTAACTAAAACCATTATCTCTTTTGCCCGCCTATACATAACCAACACATGCATAAACAACACAAGAAAGTACGTGCAATAGATAAACAAACCCTCCTGCTCCTTCTGGAAATGGGCAAATCCAGTTACCCCAACGAATACATGGTTTTACTCGAAGAAGAAAACGGCGTAATCAATAACACCTTTATGACCAACGGTTCTTCGTCCGAAGACTCCGCAAATATTTTCACCGACATGATACCATTGGGCATGAAATTTGCAGGAACTGCACACAGCCACCCGATTCCGCCCGGATACGGCAACTCCCCGGCAATGCGCGAGCACATGCTTCACCCCTCCGACCAGGATTTATCCACCTTCTGCGCCATTGGAAACATCCACATAATCGTCTCCAATCCCTTCGATGAAACATCCTGGCGCGCCTACAACCGCGAAGGAGAAGAGATACACCTCGAGGTGATTGAATCATGAAACGTGTTGTTGCAACCGGAACATTTGACATCCTCCACCCGGGACACGTCTATTTCCTGGAAGAATCGAAAAAACTCGGCGATGAACTCTGGGTCATTGTGTCAAGAGAAAACAATGTCAAACACAAACCCAAACCGGTTGTTTCCGAAGAACAGCGTCTTGTTATGATATCAGCCCTGCGCTGTGTCGACCATGCAATATTAGGCGACAGAGAGGACATGTTCAAACCCATCCGCGAAATCGACCCCACGGTTATCACTCTGGGCTTCAACCAGCACTTCTCCGAGGAAAAACTGAAAGCATCGCTTGAAGAGAGAAATATTCATGCAGATGTGGTTAGAATTCCGGCCTTTACCAACGCAAAATTCACCTCGTCAACGCAGATTATCGATGAAGTTGTGCGCCGGCGCGAGGAGGGAACCAAATGAACTCATGCGATGAAGAAATTGACAAACTCACCAAAATCATCCGGGAAAAAGGCGGCGATGCAGTCCGCATCGCGCCAAAAGACGTAATTACCGCCCACTGGGTCCGGCAGAAATGCTACTTCGGCTGTGCCGGATTTGGCAAACGCTTCGGCTGCCCGCCGAACTCGCCGACGCCCGATGAAACAAGGCAGGTTCTGGATGAGTTCAGCACCGCTCTGTTAATCCGGTTTGACGGCGATTTATATCCCGATGAAGCAGACCCGCTGCGCGTTGCCTCGCATAAAATGACGCGGTTTGTGCAAAGCACCATGGTGGAACTGGAAGATATTGCATTCCACGACGGCTTTTACAAGGTGCTTTCCTACTCCGGTCACCAGTGCAAATGGTGCAAATCCTGCGCCGCAAAAGAAGCGGGTGCAGAACTCAAAGACTGCCGGATGCGCCAGAATCTCAGACCAAGCATGGAGGCGGCCGGCATCGATGTCTATGCAACCTGCAAAAACGCCGGCTGGGACTTGCGTGTGATGACCTTTACCATGACCGAAGAAGGCAAAGTCTGGGACGGACCGATGACAACAATCATGCTTTTACTTCTGGAATAACATGGCGCAAAAAAGACCGTATACCAAAAACTCCCCGTTTTTAGCACCCGTGCCGTTTTACTGGTGCGACAGGTGCCATACCCCGGTTATGGGAAAGATGTGTTCATGCGGTGAAAAAACGCGCCCCGTTTCTGTAACGCCTCCCGGCGATGTGCGGCCGGCATTTCAGCGCGACCGCGATTTAATCAACCGGCTGTTTGAAGAAAATTTCGGTGTGCCCCTTATACCGGAAGATTTCCTCTGTCTTTTGAACAAAGTGCCGGACGAGGACAGAATGGAGGAGATTATCATCGGGGGCGCGGTAGTATGCTCCATCAGATTTTTACCGGCGGAAGACCGCTGGGAGGTTCTCCCGCGCGAAGCGGCCGCACAACTTGTTCAACCGACAAAACGCATTGTGCGCGTAACCGATGAAGCAGGCGAATATATCAAAGCCGGCAACAGCGTTTTAATGCCGGGAGTCACGTATGTTTCCCCGGAAATTGCGGCAGGCGACAGCGTATTTGTCCTGACAGAATCCGGCGAGTGCGTAGCAGTCGGGCGCGCAAAGATGTCCTATGAAGATACAGTGGGCGCAACCCGCGGGCAGCTTGTTCGAACGCGCCGCACAAACAAAGCAAGCATCGATATCGCGCCATCCACCTGGGATGATGCAATTAAAGCAAATGAAGGAATCCTTGACCTCTATGAAGCAAAATCCATCGAGTTCATCAAAGATGTTATCAGCAAAAATCCCGGAATTACGCCGACGATTTCCTATTCCGGCGGAAAAGACAGTCTGGTTACCCTTCTGCTTACGTGTAAGGCGGGACTGCGTCTTCCCATGATTTTTGCAGATACCGGCCTGGAATTTCCCGAAACCATACAAAACGTCAGAGATGTTGCAGAAAAATACGGGCTGGAATGCATCACGGAATCAGGCGAGGCGCTTTTCTGGGACGAATTCAAAGTCCAGGGCCCGCCTGCAGTCGATTACCGCTGGTGCTGCAAAGTATGCAAACTTAAGCCGGTAAAACAGCTGATTGAGAAAAACTGGGGTGAGGCGGTTTCATTCATCGGCCAGCGCAAGTTTGAATCCGCAAAACGGATGCAAAGCCCCCGTGTCTGGCGCAACAAAAATGTCATGTGCCAGATTTCTGCAGCGCCCATTCAGCACTGGACCGCAATGCATGACTGGCTGTATCTTTTCCGCGAAAAAGCGCCGTACAATCCGCTCTATGAAATCGGGCTGGACAGAATCGGCTGCTTTATCTGTCCCTCCTCGGATATTGCCTGCATGAAAGATATTGCAGCACGCTATCCAAAAATGTGGGCCGAATGGATGGAAAAAATAACGAAGTGGGGCGAAGAAAACGGCAAGACACTGGAGTGGGCGCAAAAAGGGCAGTGGCGCATCAGGGAGCGAAACGAAGAGGATGCGGATATCGAAGGGCATTTCTAAAAGCCCGGGAAAATAAAAAGGATTGAGGAGAGAGGGAGGGCACCCCATCTGTTTTACAGTTCAGGTTCTTGCAAAGAAAAGTCCCATTCCGCCTGCAATTAACCCGATTGAGATGAAAATAAAAGCCGATTCCATAGTTAACATATCCATGAAATAGAGAATCAGCGGTGTTGCACCCATCACAACCGTGACAAGAGCACAGATATATTTCGGGTGGTTAACTTTGATTAACTCTTCCAGCGTCATGGGTTTTTCATCGTCGGAAATTTCTGTCATCAGTTTGCACCCCCGGCTGACTGGACATCAACATCACACTGTTTGCGGTCGATTCTCAGATGTTTGGGCTTTATTGTATAGTTCGGGCATTCAAATCCTTCTTTTGGCACCGGGTCCGGGAGGTCGTTTCTTTCGGTACAGGCAATATGGTAATTAAAGAATTTGCGCTCTTCGTCAAAATCATATTTCATTGACGCACGTTTGGTACAGGTTAAACACGGAACAACCATAATATACAATTATAGTGCGCACAATAAGATAAAGACTGTGGTTGAATGAAGATATATATCCCTTCACGCAACCAATATTATTCTACATGCCGGTCGACTTATCCGAAGTTCCCACCTCTCCGGGCTGCTATATGTACAAAGACAGTGAGGGGACTATTATTTACGTCGGTAAGGCGAAAAATCTCAAAAAACGGGTTTCTTCCTATTTCCGGAAAAAAGACCATGACCCGAAGACGAAAAAACTCGTAGAGCATATTGACTCGGCTGAATTTATTCTGACAGATACGGACGAAGAAGCCTATCTTCTGGAAATTACGCTGATTAAAAAGCATCAGCCCAAATACAATATTGATTTGCGGGATGCAAAATCCTATGCGTTTATTATTCTGACTAAAGAAGAGTTCCCGCGCATCGGTATTGCCCGCAATAAGAAGATGCGCGCAGAATATTTCGGGCCGTTTGTTTCAGGAAAGGAACGTGACTACTGCCTTTCAGTAGTGAAAAAAGCGTTTATGCTTCGCTCATGCGCAAACATGCCCAAAAACAGACGGCCCTGTCTGCGCTACCACATCAAAAACTGTTCAGGGCCGTGTACAGGCACCGTCAGTAAAGAGGCGTATGCGAAGCAGTGCGCATTCGCGCGCGAAGCGCTCAAAGGCGAGACAAAGGGGCTTGTTGAAAAACTGACGGCCGAAATGGAGATGTACTCGAATGAGATGGAATTCGAGGCGGCGCTGCAGTGCCGCGACCAGATTACAGCGGTGGAAAATTTATCGCGGCGTCAGTATGTGCAGCGCAAAACCGACCATGACGAAGATGTGGTTGCATACCGGATTGCAGAGCATGTCGTTTATGCGATGGTCTTTCACGTGTACAAAGGCACGCTTTCGGGACGGGACGAGTTCATCTTCGATGAATCGGACGGTTTCTTTGATGAGTTCCTGACCGCGTATTACACGGACAATCCGATTCCCAATGAAATTATTTTAGAGCATGAGCCTGAAGAATCACCGGAAGCATATTTGTCAGGGCTTGCTAAGCGCAGGGTTGTCATAACTGTCCCGAAACAGGGCGCCAAAAAGAAGCTGGTGGAACTTGCCGGAAAAAATATCGAGACAACGCATTTCGGCGCGGAAATAAAGGTGACCGAACTGCAGCGCGAGCTGCACTTAAAAGAGGCACCTGATGTTATTGAGTGCTTTGATATTTCGCATCTTTCAGGCACCGACCCTGTTGCATCCATGGTCCAGTTCCGGCACGGTAGGGCGGATAAGAAAAATTACCGGCGGTTTAAAATCAAATCAGCGACGGGAGGGGATGATTATGCAAGCATGGAAGAGGTTGTCAGGCGCCGGTATTCGCGACTTTTGGCAGAAGAAAAGAAGCTGCCCGACCTCATTTTAATTGACGGCGGAAAAGGGCAGCTGGGACGTGCAAAGCAGGTTTTGGATTCGCTCGGCATTGAAACACCGGTTATCGCTCTCGCCGAGCGCGAGGAGGAGATTTATGTGTCAGGGGTGCCCTTCCCGCTTCCTGTCTCGCGCAGGGAAAAGGGCAGCATGTATCTGCAGGAGATTCGAGACGAGGCGCACCGGTTTGCAATTACCTATAACCGGCTGCTGAGAAGCAAACGGGTGGGGAAATAACAGGATGGTTTAAAAGTAACATAAAATAGATAATCCTTGAAAGAAATATATTGATACAGCAGGTGGATTATGGGAGAGAAAATAGATATCGGGCTAACGCTTTCCGGTCAGGATGCTATTGATTTTATTGAATATATGAAAAATCCGACATATACCGAGGAAGTAAAGGCTTTGATGCGGGATGCGATGCGGGATCGTATCGAAGTAAAATTCTAAATCTTTTTTGGTGTATTTAATGGCTGAAAATCTTCGTATTTCAAAGGATGATGTTACTTACATCCGGTTGGAAAAAGACGAGGATATTCGAGGTTTTTCATGCAGTGAACCTTTGCTGAATGCTTTTTTGTATGAGGATGCATCAGATGATGCAGAAAATAAATATTCTGTAACCCATCTGGTGAAGTATAATAATGAGATTGTCGGTTTTTTCACGCTGGTGAATGACACGGTAAATGTTGATTTGCTCAATGATGAGTGTTATTCAGATTACCCGTACCGGAAAATGCCTGCTGTAAAAATAGCACGGCTTGCTACAGATGAAAGATACGTGCACAGAGGAGTCGGGTCTCTGATGTTAAGGCATATTTTTATTTATGTGGACGTTATCGCTTCTTTGTCAGGTTGTCGTGTTATAACAGTTGATGCCAAAAAAGAGGCGCTCGGATTTTATCGCAGGTATGCATTTCGTGATGTCAGGTCAAAAAGTAATCTGCAGTATATTCCGATGTATCTTGATTTTAAATTCCTGCTTGAGGAAATGCAATAATCCTTCCCCATATCTCCGTTTCGTTATAAACAGGCAATTCTACTGAAAGGATAGGCTGACTGATACAAAAATCCGATACATCATTAAAATACTTTCTCCCGCGCTTTTTTTCGGAAACACCGCTATCTGCCGAAACCGTTTCGGTCCAAAAAATCCCATCCCAACATTTTTCGACTCAGGTTTTAGTCAACCGAAAAACCAACTAATATCCCATGCAACTGTATGAAAATGCTGTGCCATTATCAGCGATAAAAAAGAACAGCACTGCAAAAATCCTCGGTTTTAAAAATCCGGGACAGGAACTTGCAAACAGACTCACCGAACTGGGATTTATTCAGGGCTCCCTCATTACCTACTGCGGAAAAGCACCGTTGGGCGACCCGCTGATTTTTATCATCCACGGCGGAAAACTCGCACTCCGGAAAAACGATGCTGCAAATATCATGGTGATGCCGCAATGAAAAAACTTACCATCGCCCTTGCCGGCAATCCGAACTGCGGAAAAACAACGCTTTTCAACGGACTTACCGGACTGCGCCACCACACCGGAAACTGGCCGGGAAAAACCGTCTCGGTAGACAGAAACGAAGGAAAACTCACCTACAAAGACCACACCTTTGACATAGTCGACCTTCCCGGAATCTACAGCCTTTCCTCGCGCACACTTGAAGAAGAAATTGCCACTGAATACCTTCAGACCGAAAAACCGGACGTAGTGGTAAATATTATTGATGCCGGAAACCTGGAGAAAAATCTCTTCCTGACTTTGCAGCTCATTGAAATCTGCGCACCCGTTGTCGTAGCACTCAACATGAACAAATTTGCCGAACATAACGGCATGACAGTTGATGCTTCAAAACTGCAGAAAGCCCTCGGCGTTCCTGTGGTAAAAATCGAGGCAGTGAACAAAACCGGACGCGATGAACTCCTGGATGCCGTAATCAAAGGCGCCCCGACACTTCCGACACACTACTATGACGAAGAACTCGAATCCCATATTGTCGAATTCGCTGCAAACGGCAAAAGCCGCTGGACCGCGCTGCAGGAACTGATTCACCCAAAACTCGACGAAACCACCCTTACCTTCAACACCCGCCGCCACCTGGAAGAAGAATACGGCGGACTTACCCTTACTGAAATTATCTCCACGCAGAAATACAACCATATCTCAAAAATCATGGAGGAATGTGTTTCGATAAACGGCAAACGCAATAAAATCACAGAGGCGATTGACAAAATCGTGATGAACAGAATTCTTGCAATCCCCATTTTCCTGCTGGTTATCTTCCTCGTCTTCCAGGTGGTTTTCGCCGTAGGAGATCCCTTCATGGGATGGATTGAAGAATTCTTCGGCTGGCTTGGCGAAATCTGCGGCGATGCATTATCCGCCGCACCGCAATGGGTTTCCTCTCTGGCAGTTGACGGTGTAATCGGCGGTGTGGGAAGCGTCATCGTGTTCCTGCCCAACATCATTCTAATGTTTCTCATGCTTGCCATCCTTGAAAACTCCGGCTATCTTGCAAGAGTTGCTGTAGTAACCGACGCCATTATGGAAAAAATCGGACTGCACGGCAAATCCTTCATCCCGATGATTTTAGGATTCGGCTGCGGTGTGCCGGCAATTATGGCATCCCGCACGCTGGAAAACGAGCGGTCGAAAAAGCTTACCATGCTTTTGACTCCGTTTATGTCCTGCAGCGCGCGGCTTCCGGTGTATGTGCTTTTTACCACGGCATTCTTTGAAGCATATCAGGGTGTGGTTCTTTTCGCAATCTATCTTCTTGGAATCGCAGTGGCTCTCCTCGTCGGACTGATTCTGCGAAAGACCGCGTTCAAAGGCGAGGAAGCGGCATTCATTATCGAGATGCCTTCCTATCACGTTCCGCGCGTAAGAGATGTTTTGCTTGCCATGTGGGATAATGCAAAAGAGTTCTTGTCCCGCGCAGGCGTGATTATTTTCCCTGCGGTGCTTTTCGTCTGGCTGCTTGCAACGCTTCCGTTCGGTGTCGAGTATTCTTCCTCCGAGTCGGTTCTTGGCATGATTGGCGGATTTGTTGCGCCGGTCTTTGCCCCGCTCGGATTCGGATTCATGGAGGCAGCGGTTTCAGTAATCATGGGCCTGCTTGCAAAGGAAGTGGTTGTCGCAACAATGGGCACTCTCTTCGCCTGCGGCGAAGACGGACTTGTCTCGGTTTTACCCACGGTTTTCACGCCGCTTTCAGCATTCTCGTTCATGACCTTTGTCCTGCTTTACATTCCATGTCTTGCTTCAATCTTTACCATTAAAAAGGAGTCGCACTCATGGTCGTTTACGATTCTTGCAGCACTCATGTATCTGGTGGTTGCATGGGTCATATCATTCATCATATTCCAGGGAGGTACCCTCCTTGGCTTCTGAAATTTTCTGGACCATTGGATTTGTCTGCATCGCTGCAGTGATTGTGGTTTTATTCGCCCGGTTGGTTTACCGAAGTGTTAAGGGTGCAAACTGCCACTGCGGCGGTGCCGGAGGCAAGGGATGCGCAAAGTGCGGCGGGGGATGCTCAAGCTGTGCTTCAAAATGCAGCGGCAAAAAAGAATGAATGATATAGTTGTAAGGGGAATATATACAAAGAAATGCAGCCAGCAGTCGCCGCCTCCTATCAAAAACCGCTCAGCACCAAAGAAGAAGATTATCTTGAATCCATCCTGAATGTAACGGAGATTAAGGGATATGCACGTTCAAAAGACATCGCAGATGACTTAGACGTAGTCCCGTCCTCTGTTTCGGAGATGTTTCTCAAACTAAGCAAAAAAGGTCTTGTTACCTACCGCAAATACGAAGGCGTTACGCTGACGCCCGAGGGAAAATTAATCGCCGAACAGGTTAAGTTCCGGCACACGATTTTAGTCGAGTTCCTGGAAATATTAGGCGTGCCGAAAAATATTGCGGACCTTGACGCCTGTTTCATGGAACACGAACTCAATCAGGTCACGATTCAGAAAATAAAAGAGTTCGTTGCGAAAAGAAATAAGAATAAATAAGAATAGGGGATTGCCCCTTAAATTGCTGTTTTTCCGCCGTCGATAGAGATAGTCTGTCCGGTAATGTATGAGGACGCATCAGATGCAAGAAGAGTGACAAGTCCGTTCATTTCCTCCGGTATGCCGATGCGTTTGAGCGGAATCAGCGCTTTGCAGAGTTCTGTATAATCCTCGGCGCATCCCGGCATTAACTCGGATAAGAAAAATCCGGGTGCGATTGCATTGACCGTAATATTGTAGTCGGCAAATTCCGTTGCCCAGCCGCGGGTAAGCTGCGGTACGGCGCCTTTTGATGCCCAGTAGGCGGGAATCGGGTTTCCGACACTTCCGCGAAGGCCGTACATGGAGGCAATGTTGATAATTTTGCCGTAGTTCTGTTTTATCATGTGGGGAACCACATATTTCGTGGTGAAGACAACCGCTTCCAGATTGACGTCAATTACTTTGTGCCAGCGTTCTTCGGTGATGTCAGCTGTGGGAACCACATCGCATGTTCCCGCATTGTTAATCAGAATATCGATTTTGCCGAATTCCTTTATAGTTTCGTCAACGGCTTTCTGAATCTGTTCCTTGTTTGTGACATCGCAGGAAAGTGCAAGAACACGGTGCCCGAATACTTTCAGCTCTTCTGCAACCGCTGCAAGTTTTTCTTTTCTGCGGGCGATTAAAACAACATCCGCCCCGCGATAGGCGAGAGCACGCGCAAACTGTGCCCCAAGCCCCGAGGAGGAACCTGTAATAAATGCTACTTTGCCGGTTAAATCAAAACAGTCTTTCATGTGTAATTCTCCTATACCAGCTGATAGTTCAGCAGTATAATTTATAATTTTGAAAAGCAAGATAAATAGTTACTGGAGGAAATTTCTTTTCTTTCATACAGTCAAAAGACATTTTGATGCAAGGACAACAATATGAAAGAAAGTGTCGGAGTTATGACAAATCAGCGTGTGCGCGTAACAAAACAACTGATTAAAGATGCGTTGGCGGGACTGCTTTGCAGTGCGGATGCGCATCAGATTTCCATTTCCGGGCTCTGTCAGGCGGCTAAAGTCAACCGGTCCACATTTTATGCGCATTACAAAGACATCGAAGAGGTTATTGCCGACATTGAAGCGGAATTTCTTGAGCATGTTGCTTTTCTTTCCTGGAAATCGCCGCGCGAAGAAAACCGCGCGGCTTTGCAGATGTATCTGGAATATGTGACCGGGCATAAAGCAGCATACACTGCTTTGATCAAATCCGGGCGGCTTTTGGACAAGGGTGCACAGATTGCGGTTGAACGCTATCTTGCAGGTGTGCGCAGCAAAGATGCGCCGGAGGTAAAAAAGCAGTGTCTGGTTATTTCGGGGTCATGTGTGGGGGCAACGTATATGATTAACAGATGGCTTGAAACGCAGGAATGCTCCATGCAGGAACTGACCGGTATTTTGCTGGATTTGTTTGCGTATGCAAGTCAGGGAAACAATGCATCATAAGTGAGCCATTGTTGCCGGTTTTGTTCTCAGTGAATGACAACTCATTTTTTGTCACTTTTCCAATATCATTCAGGGGTAAAACTGTCACTTTTCCAATATCAAATCAGAGCAAAACTGTCACTTTTCCAACATATACTTTTGCCGTGACAAAGAGACAATAAGAATAACCCGAAATAAAAAAGAATGTTATTGAGCGCCCTGTCCTGCGGACACGGCTTCCTGAATCTGCTTCTGGAGAGATGCAGCCTTTGCTGCCATTGCTTTTTCCTGTTTTTCAAGCGACTTGATGCGCAGTTCCAGAGAATCCGCCTTGTCGGATAAATCAGCCTGAACCGCCGCCTTGTCCTTTTGAATCATCACCGAGCCGACCGCAGAGAAAACCGCTGCATCATCTGCACATGCCTCAAGCTCCTCCAACGCCTTCTTCATCTCACGGATATTCATTTCATACTGCATTTTCTGACTCGATACCTGCTGCAGCTGCGCCTGAATCTGCTGATACATTGCAAGCTGCTGCTGAATCTGCGGCGGAATTGCCGCCTGCTGTGGTGCTGCCATAATTAAATCCTCATAATTTTTTCCGAAACATCTATCAGACGCAGCCACATATTCAGACTTGCGCGAAGACCCGCACAGTCATCGGAATCCACACGGAACGTAAGAACATCTCCGTTAACGGATAACTGCGTGCATGCCTTGTCCCCCGGGTCCTGACCCGCCTCAGGAGACAACACCTCATAGAGTTTCCCTGCATCGGGCGTCTCAAAGGTAAAAACCGCGCAATGCTTCATGCATTACACCATTACCTGCAGAACATACTGCTTTTTCTGCGTTCCATAGAACACAATCGCACCCTCTGCATTTTCATCAAGCTCAATCGGAATGTGCGGGGAGAGGAAGTTGTATAAATCCTGCTCGCGCGTAACGAATCCCTTTTTAAAAGGACCCGTTCGTTCCGATTCGGTAATTTTGTTCATCAGCATGGAAAATACCGTCTCGCCGTTTACGGTTACATCAAAAACCGGGCCGAGGCGTTTTGTACCCGAGATAAAAATAATTTTGGGGTTGTCCGCCCCAAGTTCGCGGATGCCTGCTTTCCCCCGCTGAATATATGGGAAGCCCAAGGAAAATGCAATTTCCTTTGCTAATTTCCTGACTTCATTGGATGGTTTGCGTGATGACGTTACAACAGTCATCTTGCTTTCAGTATTTTCGTGCCGGCACCGCGTGCCTTGAATAAAATACGGTGACCGCAGTACGGGCAGCGGACATTCGAATCTATTTCAACCGTCTGTTTACAGCGGGCGCACTTGTAACTGACCATTACCTTATTCACCCTTGGTCTCGATAGTGCGTAATACGACCTTAAGACCCGGAGTCTGCGGTGCGTAAGCTCCGCCTGCGTATTTGTATCCGCATTTCTTGCAGACCCAGATGCCGGTACCCTCGCGCTTTACTGCAACGGTGTCGCACATCGGGCAAAGGTGCTTTGCGCGGGAAATCTTTTCGCTCTCGTTAACCATCTTGCGGTTAAATCTGCCGTATCTCGGACCGAAACGTCCGGCACTGCCGGTAACACGGCCTTTTGCTACATGTTTGCTCTTTGATGCCATTTTTACTATCTCCAGACAGATGAGCCAATACGACCTTACGGTCTCGAGGCTCATCGCTTGTGTCATATTATATTAGCCGGCATGTTATAAAAAGGTTAGTCTCCTCAGACATATTTGTGCAGCATGCAGGGACCCAAATCAATTACCTCCCCCCCGTCCTGATATAACTCAAATCCGAGATGATAAACAAGTAAATCAGCGTGAACAGACCGTGCAAGAAAAATCATAGCCGGGATTATTTCAAGCCCCGGGCGAATCCCGTAAATCACTTCCGCGCCGCGGTAAAGCGAAAGGTCGGGCACCACGCAGTCATCCACAACCGAAGGCACATTTGTGTTGTAGCAATGGACATCTGTACAGAGAATCGGGATTCCCGCGCTTTGCAAAATCTCTGCTGCAACGGTTTTTCCGCCGAATCCGATTTCAACCGCGGACGCATAATGATTTTTTATATATTCTCCTATTGCCCGCTCAATTTCGTATGCCATAAATAATTATATTTATGTCTTTAAACACTGATATAC
>DALTWG010000052.1 GCA_029987245.1 Methanocorpusculum sp.
GTATGTGGGTATGGATGAGTATCTCTCACAAAAAGATATTCCTCGCCTTTATTCTTTTTATGAATATATTGCAGATGATACGCAAAAGAATGTCTTTATTTTAGGCGATAGTTTTGTAGGTTATTATATTTATTCCCCAATGGTTAATGAACAATTGAAAGAAAAGGGTTATGATATTACAGAATATAATCTCGGGCTTGGAAATGCCTGTCCGCTATTATATGCTCTCCAGACAAATAAAATTATCAAGGCATCTCCGTCGTTAGTAATCATGGGTATTACTTATAGAACATTAGATGAATGGGATGCTGGAGAATGGAAGTCTCATTCGGAAGAAAGAGCCAATCTCGGTAGTCGAGATTTGGATGTCGATTTTGAATGTTTATCTCTCTATTCCTCTGATGAATTAAGAGATGTTTTTGGCGCATATTTTTGGTACAATAAGAAATTTCTTGAAGGATCTATGAAATATAAACAACAAACTAATGGAACTGTATCAAATTCAAATCCAATTTACAATAATTATTATAAATTAGGAGCGAAACGTGCATCTATGACACATAGTGATGATGAACTTGTGCGCGCTGCTCTTAATCCAAATAATCCATTCCGTCCTGAATTAACAGCTGATGAAACAAATAATAAGCGTGCTCTTAAATACATGATAAAGAAATTCAATGAACATAATATTCCCGTTGTCATAATAAATTCCCCGTTACATTCACTACTATCAGAAAATATTAGTGATGAATCACATGAAAATCTTCGTATTTTTCTTGATTCAACCGGAGTTACATGGTATGATATGGAAAATACAATAAGTGATGAGCATTTTATTGATATTTATCATGGTGACGAAGAAGCTATGCTGGAGTTTACTCCATGGGTTACAGACATGATTGTTGCGGAGATTGGATAAAATGTTATTCACCACGCCTGAATTCTTCATCTTCCTCGCAATTGTCATCCTATTAATAGAACTCATCCGCCATCACCTCTGGCAGCAGATAATTCTTATCGTCGCCTCCTACTTCTTCTACTGGTGGTCCGGCTCTATCCACGTCCTCCTCCTCGCATTTGTCACCCTCGCCTCATGGCTTTGCGG
Organism: Methanocorpusculum sp.; assembly: GCA_029987245.1. Taxonomy (GTDB): domain Archaea; phylum Halobacteriota; class Methanomicrobia; order Methanomicrobiales; family Methanocorpusculaceae; genus Methanocorpusculum. The sequence goes on from DALTWG010000052.1 coordinate 1,106, forward strand.
ACTGGCTGTATCCAAAGCCGAAACGAAAAAGCGCAAAAAATTGTGGCTTGTTATCGGAACCGTCATTCCACTCGCCGTCCTTGCCTATTTCAAATACATCGACTTCGGCCTCACCCAGATAAACAACATCCTCGGCCTCATAAACATTGACCCGATACCGCTGCTCAACGTAGCTCTGCCGGTTGGCATCTCCTTTTTTACCTTCCAGGCACTCAGCTACGTCTTTGACATCTACTTAGGCAAACTCGAACACGAACCGAAATTTCACCGCTACATGCTCTTTATTGCATTCTTCCCGGCACTCGTCGCCGGGCCGATTGTACGGGCATCCGAGTTCCTGCCCCAGCTGAAGGAAAAAATCCACATCACCGCAGAAAATCTGCAGATTGGTGTAACACTGATTATCTGGGGACTGTTCAAGAAGATGGTGATTGCGGATAACATTGGCAGTTATGTTGATTCAATTTATGGAAATGTAGGTGCAAACACTTCGCTTTACATCATCGGCGCCACCATTCTCTTTGGTATCCAGATTTACTGCGACTTCTCCGGCTATGCACATATCGCCATCGGTGTAGCCCGCATCTTTGGATTCAAACTGCCGGAAAACTTCAACCTTCCTTACATCGCGCGCAACTTCCAGGACTTCTGGCGCCGCTGGCACATGACCTTGTCGCGCTTTATCCGTGACTATGTCTACATCCCGCTCGGCGGCAACAGAAAAGGACTGGTACGCACCTATGTGAACTTAATCGTCGCCATGGTGCTTTGCGGATTCTGGCACGGAGCTGCCTGGACATTTATCATCTGGGGAGCATACCACGGTATCCTGCAGGCAATCCAGAGATTTATCGACCGGGACACAAAGATAGGAAAAGGAACCGGATTATTTTCCCGCTTTGTCAACTCTGACCCCGGTCTGTTTGTCAAAATTTTAGTCACCCAGGCGCTCGTCTTCTTCGGCTGGATGATTTTCAGAGCGAACTCGCTCGATGATATGCTTGTCTGCGCGCAGAAGATTTTAGTCTTTGACTTCAATGTCGGAACATTAGGCAAAATAGCAATTGCCGGAGCTGTTGTGTGTGTAATTGTATGCTTCGCGCTGATGTTTTCAAAGAGGATTGCGGGATTGTGCAAGCGGATTATAACGTATGATTACCTCGGAACAATTTCAAAGATGAAAATACGCTACTGGGTAATCTACATTGCGGTAATGGCGGCGTTAATTCTGCTGCTCTGTCCCCCGGAGACACCGGAATTTATCTACTTCGCATTCTGATGTCGTCAACAGATAAGAAAAAGTATGGGACATACAGCCAAAAGTGTTCCACAAGTGTTCCACATTTTGGAAAAAGTGTTCCACCTCATTTTTGTCCCCTCTGAGTAAGAAGAGACAGGTGGAACACTTTTTCACTTTTTTTGCCAAAAACTAGTGCGGGTAAAAATAAAACAGGTGAGAAAAGTTTTCAGAAAAAAGTATGGGACATATGGGACCTCCCCTATCTTCCTACCCAGAACTATTTATCCTCACAAAACCAAGTACCAAGTACCATGAAAAACTACTTTGACCTCACCGGCAAAGTCGCCGTAATTACCGGCGCATCTTCAGGACTCGGCGTACAAATGGCAAAAGCCCTCGCAAACCAGGGCGCAGCAATCTGCGTCCTTGCCCGCCGCAAAGAACGCATTGAAGCAGTCGCCAAAGAAATCCACGACACCTACGGCGTAGAAACCTTAGCCGTCGTCTGCGACGTTACCGACACCGAAAAAGTAAACGCAGCGCGCGATGCAATCTATGCCAAATTCGGCCATGCAGACATCATTGTCAATTCCGCCGGAACCGGCGGCATAATGCCCACCGTCGACGTCACCGACGAACAGCTCATGCAGGAAGTAAACATCGACCTTGTCGGCACCTTCAAAATGGCGCGCGCCTTTGCCCCCGGCATGATTAAAAACGGATTCGGCAGAATCATCAACATCGCTTCCATGTACGGCCTCGTCGGCAATATGGCAGCGCCTTCCGCGCCCTACCACGCCGCAAAAGGCGCCGTGGTCAACTTAACCCGCGCTCTTGCAGCCGAATGGGGACAAAACGGCATCACGGTCAACTCCATCTGCCCCGGCTACTTCTACACCGAACTCACCGCAGCCACCCTGGACACCGAATGGTTCACCAACTATGCAAAAGGCGCCGTGCCCTTAGGCCGCTACGGCAAAGAAGGCGAACTCGACACCACCGTCATTTATCTTGCATCGCCGCTGTCGACGTATGTCAACGGCATGAATATAGCCGTAGACGGCGGATACACCTGTATCTAAACAGGGCTGAAAGCAGTTTGTGCAGTTTTTGCACAAACTGAATTTTTATTTTTCCCGGACCGGCCTGGAAATAAAAAAGGAGAAGTAGTCCGTCTTACCTTGTACCGAAAATCCGGTCGCCCGCATCCCCGAGACCCGGCACAATATAACAGTTCTCATCCAAAGTCTCATCCAGCGCCGCAACATAAATATCCACATCAGGATGCACCTTTTGCACCGCATTCACACCCTGAGGCGCTGCAACAAGACACATCAGCCGGATTCTTCTCCCCCCGTACTTTTTCAGCGAATTTATTGCATCACACGCGCTGCCACCGGTTGCAAGCATCGGGTCAACAACAATAATCTCATATTCACCAAGATTCTTCGGCAGCTTGCAGTAGTATTCCACCGGCTCATGCGTGTTTTCATCACGGTACAGACCGATATGACCGACTTTTGCAAACGGCATCAGATTCAAAAGACCGTCAGTCATCCCCAGACCCGCGCGAAGAATCGGAATAACAGCCACCTTGTCGGTTGCCATCACCGGCTTTTTCGTGACACAGATAGGCGTTTCGACATCGACAAGTTTGAGCGCGAAGTTTTTCGTAACCTCGTATCCCATCAGCATCGAAATCTCAGACAGAATCTCACGAAAATCCTTGCTTCCGGTCTCCTTGTTCCTCATCATCGTCAGCTTATGGTGAATAAGCGGATGGTCAATAATATGCAGAATACTCATAAGATACTATTGGACGCCCTGCAAAAAATACCTTGTTATCTGCTGTGGCACAGCAGGCACCAGACCTCATTCTATAAATCCTTTCAGGCCCTATATAGTATGATTAAAACATGGCTTCTGAAAAATCCAGCAAAGCAAAAGAAGGCGGAAAGCTGGTTACTTTGGGCATTCAGCATGTATTTGCGATGTTCGGTTCCACTATTCTTGTCCCGATTCTCACCGGACTGCCGGTTTCTGTTGCACTTTTCTGCGCGGGGGTTGGAACGCTTATTTTCCACGTCGTGACAAAAGGCAAAGTACCGGTCTTCCTTGGTTCCAGTTTTGCATTCATCGCAGCAATCAGCGTAGTTTCTGCAAATGAAGGCATCGAATATGCAACCGGCGGCATTGTAGCCGCAGGATGTGTGTATCTGGTTCTGGCACTGATTGTCTATTTCGTCGGTGCCGACCGTATCAGAAAATTATTCCCCCCGGTAGTCTGCGGGCCGGTAATCATGATTATCGGACTTATGCTCGCAGGTACTGCAATCAGTTATTTCACCGACGGCTGGTCTTATCTCGTTGGGGCGATTGTTATTGCAACGGTCATTATTGTGTCTCTGGTCTTCAAAGGATTCATCCGCATGCTGCCGATTCTCTTCGGTTTAATTGTCGGCTACATCGCCTGTATGATTTTAACCGGCTGCGGCATTGATGTCGGTCTTGACTACACAAAGATTACCGAGGCATCGCTCTTTACCGTGCCGGAATTCTTCCTTCCGCAGTTCAGTCTCTCGGCAATTTTAATGATTGCTCCGATTGCCATTGTTACGTTTATCGAGCACCTCGGCGATATTACGGCAAACGGCGCTGTTGTCGGTCAGGATTTCTTCAAAGAACCGGGACTTCACCGCACTCTTATCGGCGACGGTCTTGCTTCCATCTTTGCAGGTTTTGTGGGCGGTCCGGCAAACACTACGTATTCGGAAAACACGGGTGTGCTTGCAGCAACCCGCAACTACAATCCGAGAACGCTGGAGATTGCAGCGGTCTTTGCTATCCTGGTTGCTTTTATCGGCTACATTTCCGGGTTCATCAGTTCCATTCCGAACGCGGTTTTAGGCGGCATGTGCATCGTTTTATTCGGTATGATTACATCTGTCGGTCTGCGTACACTTGTTGAGGCGCAGGTTGATTTCAAGAATCAGCGCAATGTCTTAATTGTGGGCATTATGTTAATTCTTGCAATCGGCGGGCTTGCAATTCCGATTATTGCTGAGGCTGACTTAAAACTTTCCGGTGTTGCTCTTGCAGCTGTTATCGGTATTATCTTAAATCTGCTTCTTCCGGAAAAACTTGGTATTCTGCCGGAGGAAAGAGAGGAGGAATTCAAAGAAAAAGCAGAGTAATTCCACACACACTATTTTTTTTGTGCCCTTTATTCGCCCTTTATTCGCCCGTTGGTAAAATCTGTGCATTCCCAATATCCCGCGCGGCTTGAACCGGTGTGACAAACCGGATTTTTTTTCTATTCAATCGGCAGCTCTCTTTCCGATTATCCTTTACCCTCGGAAACCCAATATAATACCCATGACCTCTTCCTGTGACATCCTTGTAATAGGCGCCGGGCCCGCCGGCGCCCTCGCTGCAAAAGAAGCAGCTTTTGCCGGCTGTTCCGTTCTCTTAGTGGAAAAGCGGCCCGCAATTGGCATGCCCGGAAGATGTGCTGAAGGAATAATGCGGGGAGACCTTGAAGAGTTTTTTACGCCCGACCCTTCCTGGATATCTGCAGAGATTGACAAGGCGGTTTTTACCGGGCCGGACGGAAAATCAGTGACTATATCCGCAAAAGACAACAAGACCGCCGGCTATACCTTAAACCGCAAAGTCTTCGACCGCGAACTGGTAAACGCCGCGGCAAAAGCCGGCGCTGAAGTCCGGGTGCATACTCTGGCAGAGCCCCTGCTCGAAGAAGGCCGCCTGACAGGCGCAAAGCTCACCTGCCGCGGGGCGGCATCTGAAGTGCGGGCGAAAGTCGTGATTGCCTGCGACGGCGTGGAATCGCAGTTCGCCCGCGCCGCCGGTATTGACACCACAATCTCCCTCAAAGATATTGACACCTGCGTGCAGTATGCGGCATCCGGCATTGAATGGGACAAACGGGCAAACGGCTTCTGGTTTTCGCGAAAAGAGGCGCCCGGCGGCTACATCTGGGTATTTTCCAAAGGATTTGGCAAAGCAAATATCGGCATCGGCATTCCCGGAACCGAATCACCCGGCGACCGCGGAGGAGCCCGGGCAAAAGACCTGCTTGATGCCTTCATGCAGAACCATTTCCCCAACGCCTCGGTGCTTGAAATAATATCCGGCGGCGTCCCGGTCTGTCGGCCGCTGAAAAATACCGCAGGCGAAGGGCTTTTAATTGCCGGCGACGCCGCACGGGTGACTGACCCTCTAACCGGAGGCGGCATATACAATGCGTTTGTCACCGGAACTCTTGCCGGCAAGTGGGCGGCAAAAGCGATTGCAGCCGGCGACACCTCGGAAAAATTCCTCTCCGGCTATGATAAGGAATGGCGCAAAACCCGCATGGCAAAAGACATCGCCCGCGACTGGAAACTCAAAGAAATCTTTCAGAAAATGGACGACCATGCCCTTGCCTCCGCCATGCACCTGCTCAAAGACATGACGCTGGATGAAATTACCATCCCCGCCGTGCTGAAAGCCGCGGTTAAAGACCGCATATTCTGATTACTTTCCTTTTTTGCATTGTTTCCTGCAGTCCTGAAAGTCGAAACACTAATATTTACAGGAAACCTATTATATTGGTTATGTCTGAAGAACGGAGTTTGTTCTCAAGCCGCATCGGATTTATTTTAGCTGCTGCTGCATCCGCTGTCGGTCTTGGAAACTTATGGAGATTCCCGTATCTTGCAGCCAAATACGGAGGAGGTATCTTCCTGCTGGTTTACCTCATCCTTGTGGTAACACTTGGTTTCACCATCATGGTAACTGAAATTGCCATCGGGCGCAAAACGGGACACTCAGCGCTGTGGGCGTTTCGCGAATTAAATAAAAAGTGGCACATCCTGGGCATTCTTGCTCTGATTGTCCCCTGCATTATTCTGCCGTACTATGCAGTCATTGCCGGCTGGATTACGAAATTTGCCGTTGTCTTTATGGCGGGCTTCGGCTCGGAACTCGCTGACGGAGGTACCTTTTTCACCACCTTCATGTCAAGCAATGTCGAGGTCATTATCTGGACGGCGCTGGTTATTGTTGTGGCTGCGGTAATTATGCTGATGGGTGTGCAGAATGGTATTCAACGGGTATGCACGGTGATTCTGCCTATCCTGATTGTGATGATGATAGGGCTTGCAATCTATTGCATCACGCTTCCCGGCGGTATGGACGGTCTGGGATATTATTTCATCCCGGACTTTTCCAAGTTCTCGTTTGAAGCGGTCCTCGCTGCCATGGGCCAGATGTTCTATTCGTTAAGTCTTGCCATGGGTATTATGATTACCTACGGCTCTTATCTTGCGGCGCATGAAAGTATAGAAAAGTCGGTCAGGAGAATTGAAATCTTCGACACAGGCGTTGCATTCCTCGCAGGTTTGTTAATTGTTCCTGCCGTCTTCGTCTTCTCCGGCGGAAGCCCTGAAGCACTGGGTACAGGTCCCGGTCTGATGTTTATCCAGCTGCCGCAGGTTTTTGCAACAATGCCGTTTGGCGACTGGGTTGGAGCATTGTTTTTCATCGCTGTCTTCTTTGCAGCGCTCACCTCGCTCATATCTCTCTTTGAGGTGCCGGTTGCAGCAATCACTGACAAGTTCCACATAAGCCGTACCAATTCAGTGGTGGTGGTGACTATAGGCATTATCCTTGTGTCTATATTTGTGAACTTCGGTTACGGCATCTTGTCCGAATTTACCATCTTCGGTTACCAGATTCTGGATTTCATGGATATGATAAGCAACAACATCCTGATGCCGATTCTTGCCATCCTTACCTGTATCTTCATCGGCTGGATTGTCAAAACCCGCACGGTTACCGACGAGGTTGAATCGCACGGTAATAAATTTGTGTGGAAGAAGTTTTTCATCATCATGGTGAAGTTTATTGCGCCGATATGTATGGCGGCAATCCTGATTTCCAACATCGTTCCGATGTTCGGATAAATCAGAACTCCTTTTTTGTAATAGTTTCGTCAATACTCATTGGATTCTGATTATAATCATTACAAGGAAATACACGGCAAACATCCCGGACACAACCCACATGAGCGGCGAAATTTCCTTCTTTTTACCTGTAACAATGGTGATTAACGTAGAGCACAGAATTCCCATTGCAATACCGTCTGTTATACTGTATGCAAGAGCCATAAAAACGGACATGAAGAAACACGGGATTGCTGTTTCAATCCTGTCCCATACAATACTGCCGAATGTCTTCAGCATCATAATTCCCACAAGCACCAAAACCGGTGCTGTTGCAGCCGAAGGCACTATCTGTGCAAGAGGAATAAGGAAAATGCACAAAGCAAAACACAATGCCGCAGCCACCGAAGTAAGCCCGGTTCTTCCTCCGGATTCAATTCCACAGGCGGATTCAACACAAGGGACGATGCCGGGCGCGCCGATTATCGCACCGATAGGTACCGTCAGCGAACTGGATGCAAGAACCCGCTCTATTCTGGTTTCAAACCGTCTGCCGTTTTTCATTCGTTCAATTTCTCTGTCGTTGAACAGTGCCATATCGTGACCGACACCAATGGTAGTGCCAATCATATCAAAAATGGTAATGAGAGAGAATGTACAGACAACCACTCCTGCGCAAAGAAGCTTGAACGGACTGGACATCAGTCCGGGCAATCCTTCGGTAAATGCCGCGCCGGCAACCCGAGGCAGTTCGGCAAACGCGGCTCCCATATTCAGTGATGTGTCGAGAGTTGTGCAACCGAAAACAGGAAACAGACCAAGAAGGGTTGCCGCAGCGATACTGATAAGAATCGCACCTTTAACCCGTTTCTGCGTCAGGAAAATTAACAGAAGAATTGTTATGACAAACAGCCATATTTCAGGATTGACAGCCATTTCCTTAAAATTAAACGCAGGGGGACTGCCATGAGGGATACTGTATGCGATGTCACTGTTGAAGGCAATAATCTTACCTTTCAGTAATCCGACATAGATAATGAAAAGCCCCAGCCCGCACCCTATTGCTGCACGAAGCGATGCCGGAATTGCCTCCACCAGCCAGATTCTGATTTTTGTCAGAGTGACAATCATGCCGAGAATGCCGGAGAGAAACACAATGGCAAGGCTTTCCTGCCAGGTAAATCCGAGCGTATCGACTACAGTATATGCAAAAAACGAACTCAGCCCCAGACCTGCCGACATTACAAAAGGAACATTTGCAATAAGACCTACAATAAGAGAACTCAGGAAACAGGTTATAATAATTGCAAGATAAACTGCAGAAGAGGGTATCCCTGTATCCTGAAGGATATCCGGGATAACCATAATTACATAAGCTGTTGCGCAAAATGATGTAATTCCTGCCAGAATCTCTGTAGAGATTTTTGTGTTGTTTTCTTTTAAATGAAAGAACTGTTCCAGTGACATAATCCGGTATAAAAAATATTATAGCACTCCGCCCGCAATGAGCGCCCTTGCTATCATATAGATTACAAACAGGATAGTAATAACCCAGACCAGCGGATGAATCTCTTTTGCCTTCTTCTGGAAGATGTTAATGATAACATAGGTGAGGAAACCAAGGGCGATACCATCGGTAATGCTGTAACAGACAGCCATGAACACCGAGGTGAAGAAACACGGAATAGCGACTTCCAGTTTGTTCCACTCAATCTCGCCGAACGGCTTGAGCATCAGAATGCCGACCATGACAAGAACCGGACCGGTTGCAGATGCCGGAACTACCGTTGCTACAGGCACAAGCAGAATACAGACTGCAAAGCAGACTGCAGTTACTACGGCAGTCAAACCGGTACGCCCTCCCGCCTCGACACCGGATGCGGACTCGACATAGGTGGTAATGTTGGAAGTGCCGAAAACTGCACCGACGGCTGTCGCCGTTGCATCAGCTACAAGTGCGCGCTCCGTTCTGGTCTCGAATCTTTTTCCGTGCATCATTTTCTCGATTTCCGCATCGCTGAAGAGTTTCATCTCGCGGCCGGCACCGATAATGGTTCCAATCGTATCAAACATATCGACTAAACTGAACGTGATGATAATGATGACGACAACCAAAATCTTCGACGGGTCTGCAAAGAGCGTCGGGAAGCCTTGCGTGAACGCTGCACAGAATGTTTCCGGAAGCTGCGCAAAAGCTTCGCCGACATTGACTGCTGCAGAAAGGTCGGTGCACCCGAAGAAGGGAATCATACCGATAATGGTGGTAAGCAGAATGCTTAAGAGAATGGCACCCCTGACTTTTAAGACCATCAGAATGATTACAAGAAGCAGTGCAATCAGGAAGAGCCAGATTGCCGGGTCTGAGGCAAGCCCTGCCCAGTTGATTGCAGGCACTGCACCTGAAAGGGTAATGAAGTTGACCTTCAAAAGACCAATGTAGGCAATAAAGAGACCGATACCGCAGCCGATGGAAACCTTCAGTACTTTCGGCACGGAGGCAATAAGCCAGGTTCTGATTTTGGTCAGCGTGATAATCATGTTTAAGATACCGCAGACAAAGACCATTGCAAGAGCCTGCTGCCAGGTAAATCCGAGCATGAGAACAACTGTGTATGCAAAGAATGCATTCAGTCCGAGTCCAGCGGACTGGGCAAGCGGGACGTTAGCAAATAATCCCAGAAGAAGACAGCCGATTACTGTTGCAATAATTGTTGCAAGGTATACAGCGCCGGCAGGCATTCCGGCATCGCCCAAGACACTGGGGTTTACCACAAGAATATACGCCATTGCGCAGAATGTCGTAATACCTGCGAGAACCTCGGTGGAGACTTTGGTGTTGTTTTCCTTCAGGTGGAAGAAACTGTCAAGTGACATAGAGAAATATTGTGCCGGAAAGATATTATAATTTGGGATAGGTCAGCGAACGCAAAACCTATTATCCTTGGCAAGCAAATGGTACTGCATGAAAAAGTTCTGTATGCTTTTACTTGCGCTTGCCGCACTCCTTATTCTTGCGTCATGCCCTGCGGCGGCAGATTACACCGTCTCTGCCGGCGACGAACTGCAAATCAGCGGCGTTGCCCAGGGCGACCCCGGATATCTCAGATACTATGTCTTTGGAACCAATTACTTCACCCAGGGGAAAGTATCTGTTGATGATGCAGCGTATACGATTAAACTCAATACCAACGGTCTTTCCAACGGCGAGTATCTTATTGTTATTCAGCACCCGATGTATGACAAACTCTTCAACGTCCAGGTTGATGAAGAAAACGGACTTACCGGCAAAGTCTATGCAACAACCGCCGACCATAAACTTGCATCAACCCCGCAGCAGATGTCTTCAATCAACACCCGCCAGAATGCAAATGCGGCGTATGCACTGGTTGACCTCATCAATCTCGAATATCACGATGATGCCTGCACGGTGGAAAAATTCACCGTCACCAGCCCCGCACTGATGATTACCTCTGAAAACAATACGGTTGTTGAAGGAAGCGACTTTACCATTAGCGGCACCACAAACCTCAAATCCGGAACCTTGGTAACGGTCGAAATTCTTTCCACTGCTTTTTCCGGCGTCTCAAAAGTTGACGCATCCGATTCCGTGTATCTTGTTCTGGAAACACATGTCACTGCCGGATACAACGGCGTAAACTACTGGTCTGTCACCGCGCACAACCCGGCTTTAGCCCCGGGCGAATACCGCATAACAGCCGTTACCCCGAATGACGGTCCAAGCGACGGCGGAAAATTCACGGTGATTGAAAAAACCGCAGTCCCGGCCGTTCCGGCCCAGACCGCGCAGACTGCGAAAACTGCGGTTCCGACCCAGACACCGGCCGCAGAGCAGAGTGCACAGGCGACTGCCTCCCCCGCCT
>DALTWG010000053.1 GCA_029987245.1 Methanocorpusculum sp.
TATAAAAGCCAAAAAGATAAAAAATTCAGCACCATACATAAGGCTGAATAGTTACGAATTATCTTTTCTGAAGCACTCACACGCTGTCCTAAATGAGATTTAACAACTCAATTCATTACACACAAGGGCATTTAAAAAAGAAGAGGAGTGGATAGTGCCAAAAAGATTCACACCATCCGGTATGTCTCCAGATTCTGCGGAGACACCGTCTGGATGTGGAACCTCTTGTAAATCGAACTCGCGAGATCAATCGTCTTGGACTCTTCGCCGTGAATACAGAAAATGCGCTCAGGTTTCGGCTGCACATACTGCACATAATTCATCAACTGCTTTCTGTCCGCATGACCCGAGAAACCCTCTACCGTGCGCACCTCCATATTGATGATAATGCTGCCCTTTTTGCCGATAGGCACCTCACGCCAGCCCTTCTGAATGCGCCGGCCGTACGTTCCGTCCGCCTGATACCCGACAAAGACCAGCATATTCTTTTCAGACTCCGCGAGATTTGAGAGATACTCCAAAACCGGGCCGCCGTTTAACATACCGCTGGTTGAAATAATAACACACGGGTCCTCCGAGAAGATAACCTTCTGCCGCTGCTCCGAGGTTTCCACCTGCTCAAAACACTCCGCAAGGAACGGGTTGTAATTGTCGCGGAAAATCAGATTGCGCAGGTCATTGTTCAGATATTCGGGGTACGCAGTGTGCATAGCCGTAGCCTCTTTAATCATGCCGTCAAGATAGACCTTGCATGCCGGAATCTTTTTCGTGCGCATGCCCTCTTCGAGGGCAAGCATTAATTCCTGTGAGCGGCCCACTGCAAACGCCGGAATAAGCACCTTTCCGCCGCGCTCTACCGTTTCATTAATGACCGCATAAAGCTGCTCTTCAGCCTCGGTCCTGGACGGGGCGAAATCCTCCGAGCCGCCGTAGGTCGACTCCATGACAAGCGCCTCCAGGCGCGGGAACTGCGAGACCGCCGGGTTAAACAGCCGGCTCTTTGCGTAGTAAAGGTCGCCGGTAAAGGCGATATTGTATAAGCCGTTGCCCACATTGAAATGTGCAATCGCAGAGCCTAAAATGTGGCCTGCGTTATGCAGCGTCAGTTTCATGTTCGGCGCAATATCGGTGACATCGCCGTAGCCAAGAGGAATAGTATGTTTGACAAACTCGCGCACCTCGTTGGAAGAATACGGCGGCGCGCGGTCCTCCTTGTTGTTTACATCAAGGTAGTCAAGCTGCAGCATCGCAGATAAGTCGCGGGTTGCAGGCGTTGTGTAAACAGGGCCGTCATAGCCGTACTTGAATAAAAGCGGCACATAGGCGCAGTGGTCAAGGTGCGCGTGGGTCAAGACAACCGCATCCAGCGAGTCGAACGGATAGATTTCCGGAATGTGCAGATACGGCGAGGACGCCTGGCCCGTTGCGCCAGGCGACTCGCCGCAGTCTATTAAGACCTTGCTTTCCGGGGTGGAAAGGAGAAATGCCGCGCGGCCTACCTGACGGCAGCATCCCAGAGTCGTAAGACGCAGCCACTGATCGCGGTCGCGGCTGGAATAAAGCGAATCCCGGTGGATTCTTTTGCCGCAGCGGCGCAGAAATTCCTTGCGTTCGTCGCGGGTTTCGCGAAGGTACTGGCGGACCTGTTTGATGGTGACCGAGGGAATCGGCGGCGTGCGCGCGGCTTTGGGTGTCCAGCCGGTTTTTATCGTGATGTCGCGCAGCGTTGCGCCGTTTTTGCCGATGACAAGTCCGGGCTTTTCCGCTTCAATCAGGACTTCGCCGGTATCGTTGTCAAAGAAAATATCGGTGATGCCTGCTGCCTCCGGCACGACCTTTTTAATCATGTCGTAGGCTACCTCAGTATCGCCTAATTTGTTCGGGCGAAGCGCGATGCGCTTGCGCAAGTCTTTGGCAAGTGTTTTGATTAGGTCCGACTGCTCGGCAAATTTCTGCGGATTGTCGGTGTAGATAACCATCTCAGGTCCTTCGAATTCGACGTCGGTGACTTTAACGCCTGTCGGGACCTTCTTGTTTATTGCTTCTTTGAGTTGTTTTAGTCTTTCTTCAACCTGCATGAAAATCGTTTCCAAAAAAGTTAGTTGAGGTACCCGGCTATTGTTTCTTCGGGTATGTACTCGAATTTTTCACGGGTTATTACTGCTATATTGTATCCTTCGCCGGAGGCGGAGTCGCGCCGCATTGCAGCGCGCAGCGCGCGTGCTGCAAGGCGGACGGCGTCTTCTTCGTCCATGTCGGGCGCAAAGCGGTCTTCAAGCACGCCGTAGGCTGTGGTGGAGCCCGAGCCGGTGGAGACAAAGCCTTCTTCAAGGGTGGCGCCGCCTGCTGCGTCTACGGAATAGACGGAAGGTCCGTTTTTGTCAACGCCGCCAACTAAGAGCTGGACATAGTACGGGGTGAATCTGTTCTGGTTGAGGTAGTTGGAAAGAACAGTTGCCGTAGCACCAACGCTGATTTCCTGGCCTCTGCGTATTTCATAGAGGTTGCATTCAACGTTTAATGTGCGCACAAGCTGCTGGGCATCGCCGACGCCGCCTGCTATGGTCATTCCTATGTGGTCGGTGATTGCATGGACTTTCTTTGCCTTTTTGGATGCAATGAGGGTTCCCATCGTGGCGCGTCTTTCGGTGGCTAATACCACGCCGTTTTTAAAGATGATGCCGACGGTGGTGGTTCCGGATTTTACGTCATGTGTTTCTTCTGACATTTTTGGACACCTAATGCGGATACGCTGTTTATAATCTGAGCAATACTGTTGGAAACAGTGAAAAGCGTGTATAGTAATGGGGGGTGAGAGGAGATAAAGTTTTAGGTTTGTGTCTCGCGCCGCCGGCTCAAAACCCCTTTAACCACCTGCAGCACAACTAAAATCAAAATCCCGATTACAAAAAACACCGGCGAAAACGTTGCAAAGGATAATGCATCCATCGGCTCGGCAAGCGTGGCCGGACCCATAACAATCGCATAAAACGAGCCTATTACAAGCCCTAAAATCAGATACATCGTCTGAGCTCTGAACTTTGCAAAACACCAGCGCACAACCTTGGTAAAGACAGCAAGACCAAACAACACACCAACCGCAAAAATCACCAGTGCCGGCAGCGCTGCAAAATCAAGGTGCACACAGGCACTGACCGCCGAAATCAGCGGCACATACAGCCCGATAATTAAAAGCATGGTGGAGCCGGAAATACCGGGCAGAATCATGACCGAAATCGCAAGCGCCCCGGAAATAAATAAAATCAGCGCCAGGGGCAGGCTTAATGCAGTTACATCCACCGCACCAAACGAACCGAGATTCATAATGAGAAACACCAGAGCGATGCCTATTGCGGTAAAAATCAGCCAGTAGTATTTGCCTTTCATGCATTTGCGCTCTTCATAGACCACAATCGGAATTGCTGCAAGCGTCAGCCCTAAAAAGAGCGAACTTAAGTCATAAATATGCGTCTGGAACACAAGCGACAGCACCGAGGCGCAGACCAAAAAGCAGCCTGCCCAGCCGATGCCAAGCGTAATTAAAAACGGCAGCGCCTTTTTCTTTGCATCCCAGGAACCGAGCAGGAAATCATTTATCGACGATACAAATTTCTCGTAAAAACCCAGGATAAAGGCAATCGTGCCTCCGGAAACCCCGGGCACACTGTCGGCTGCCGCCATACAGATACCCCGGACGACATTTACAATCGGGTCAATCAGTTTCATTCATTAGTAATTAGCGCGCAAAGGATTAAAGATATCGGGTCGGGCAAGATTGATGTTTCTTTGGAGCAGATATTGATTTTCCAGACATACTTTGTCCAAAAAATTGAGCGATTGCTCTATTCATTCCATCAATCCCTTCTTGTCTTTGCTTTTGGGTAAGAGTAACGTAACCTCCTTTAACTCCTTGAGCCGCACTTGAATATTCCATTGATGAACTCATGATAATTAATTTGTCCTTCTTAAATAATAAATTTTTGCAGGTCTGTCAAAAAATGACGAGCGTGTTTTTTGAGGGGGAATTTCTCTGATATCATAAATAACATAATTTGCAAGAGATGGTACGAGCCATTCTTTCTCATCTTCATCGATATAAAGAACATTATCTCCTTTATGTAATGTTTGGATAAGATACACTAATGTTCCATTTGGATTTTTTGAAGCATACTTGGGTCAGGCGGCCTACACCGCTGCCGCCTTCTGCTTTGCGCCCGCAAGATGCGGCAGCGCAATGCCTGTAAAAATCAGCGCAATGCCGGCCCACTGCAGAAGGCTGACACCCTCCCCTAAAATCAGCATGGCGCAGAAAATCGAAGCCGGCAGCTCCGATGAACACAAAATCGCCGCCTTGTCCACCGACACCTTCGGCATCCCTATGGCAAATAAAATCGCCGGCAGGGCACAACCGATGCCGCCGAGATACAAGCCGTACATCCAGATTTCATACGGAATCCTGCCGGCCGACGCCATCTGGGGACCAAAAACCACCGTTACTAATACCAGCGACACCAGCACAAGCACACAGCTTCTGTAGAGCGGGGCCATGTCATTGCCTGTTTTGCCCAGGAAAAACATATTGAACGCATAACAGACGCCCGCAATAAACGCTAAGAGACAGCCAAGCGGGTGGAACTCAACGCTCTGACCGATAATGCCCGATGCAATTACCGTTCCTGCAAGAAGCAGAATCACCGAAATAACCGTGCGGCGGTCAGGAAGCCGGCGGTCTGCCACCGCCTGAATCACCACACCTACCCAGGTGAACTGAAATAAAATAATGACACCAAGATATGCCGGAATAAACTGCAGGGAAAACGTATACAAAATCCCGACAAGACCTGACATGGCACCCGAGCCTGCAAGGCACAAGAGCGTCTTTTTTGAGGGGCGGACATGTCCCTTTTTCCTGCGGAAAAGAAGCGACCAGCCTATGGAAAGGAAAAACAGAATCAGAAAGCCGAAGAAATATTCGGCTAAAACAATCTCACCGGTTGCAAATCCCGCTCCATAGGCATTTTTAATAATCGAGTTCTGCGGACCGAAACAGCATCCGCCTAAAAGAACCAGAATCGGAAAAAAGAAACGGGAGATATCCGGTGCCATACCTTAATTCTTGAAACTGTGGATAGGTGCCGGAATTCTTCCGCCGCGGTTGACAAACTCCGCGCAGGAGAATGTATTCACCGGCTGAATCGGCGCGTAGCCCAAAAGCCCGCCGAACTCAACCGTGTCGCCTACGTCTTTGCCGATAACAGGAATAAGGCGCACGGCGGTGGTCTTCTGATTTATCATGCCGATTGCAGCCTCGTCGGCGATAATGCCTGAAATCGTTGTCGCCGGCGTATTGCCCGGAATGGCAATCATGTCAAGACCGACAGAGCAGACACAGGTCATAGCCTCGAGCTTTTCCAGCGTCAGCGCCCCGCGGTTTACCGCATCAATCATGCCCTGGTCTTCGCTTACCGGAATAAATGCCCCGGAAAGACCGCCGACAAAGGAGCTTGCCATAACGCCGCCTTTTTTCACCTGGTCATTGAGGAGGGCGAGCGCCGCGGTGGTTCCCGGAGCGCCGACGGATTCAAGTCCCATCTCTTCCAGAATTTCTGCGACCGAGTCACCGACCGCGGGCGTCGGCGCGAGGGATAAGTCAACGATGCCAAACGGAATCCCGAGGCGTTTGGACGCTTCTATTGCAACCAGCTGGCCCACACGGGTGACTTTGAATGCGGTCTTTTTGACCTTTTCCGAGAGCAGTTCAAAGTTTTTGCCGCGGACCGATTCAAGCGCGTGTTTGACAACGCCGGGGCCTGAAACACCCACGTTAATAACGGCGTCGCCTTCGGTGACGCCGTGGAATGCCCCCGCCATGAAAGGATTGTCATCCGGTGCATTGCAGAAGACGACCAGTTTTGCACAGCCGATGGAGCCGTTGTCTTTGGTGCGTTCGGCGGTTTCCCTGATGACCTGCCCCATTAACTTGACCGCATCCATGTTAATGCCCTGTTTGGTTGAGCCGACGTTGACCGAGCTGCAGACAAAGTCGGTTTCTGCCAGGGCCTGCGGGATAGAGCGGATGAGATTTTCCTCTGCGGGCGTCATGCCTTTGGAGACGAGCGCCGAGTAGCCGCCGAGGAAGTTGATGCCCACGGTTTTTGCCGCCTTGTCAAGGGTTTTTGCAATGGTTACAAAGTCTTGCGGGGTTTTGCAGGCGGCACCGCCCACAAGCGATATCGGGGTAACGGAGATGCGTTTGTTTACAATCGGTATGCCGAAGTCGCGTTCGATGTCTTTGCCGGTTTTGACCAGGTCGCGGGCAACGGTCGTTATTTTATTGAAGATATTGTCATTGAGTTTTGCAAGGTCTGTGTCAATGCAGTCCAAAAGACTGATGCCCAGGGTAATGGTGCGCACGTCGAGTTTTTCGGACTCGATCATGTTGTTTGTTTCAATGACTTCTGCTATGTTTACCATGAGTATCAGATTCTGTGCATGCGGATAAAGATTTCTTCCTTCTGGCAGTGGATTTTCACGCCGGCCTCGTCGCCGATGGCGGCTAATTCTTCGACAAGGGTTCCGTACTCTTTGGTTGTTTTGGAGGTGTCGATGATCATCATCATGTTGAAGTAGCCTTTTACAATGGTCTGGGAGATGTCTTCGATGTTAATCTGGTTTTCTGCAAAGTAGGTACATACTTTTGCGATGATGCCTACGGAGTCTTTGCCAACTACGGTTACTATTGATTTGTTCATAGGGGTTATCCTTTGTGGATATATATTTGGGTTAAGATTAGATATAGGCTTGTATTCGGCTTCGATTTACGGCAACCAAAAACAATATCCTGCTGAAACGATAATAGATATACAATGGCTTTTGAAGAGAACGTGCAGGAGTCCGCGCTTGAATATATTGCAGGCGGCTCTCCCGCAAATTACGACGGATTTTGCGGCATTGAATCCATCACTTTCAATAAAATCGGCGGGCATCTCCTGAAAAAACCGCTCACCTTCAAATCATATTTTGATCCTGAAGACCGATTGTTCTGCATTGAAAATGAGTTTTTTTCCCTGCACGGGTATGGTGAAACCTATGCGCAGGCTATCAGCGACCTGGGAGAGGATCTGGAAACGCTTTCCTTTTGCTTTGTTTCCTATCCGGATGAAAAATTCAGCCCGGAATCGCTGCATGTCAAAGCAGAATTGGAAAAACTGGTCGATATTTACGCGGTTGCTGAAAACATGCAGAAATCAGGCAGAAAATAAATGGCAGCAACAGTAAAAGCCCGCGATTTTCTCCATGCGGCAGAGAAAAAAGGATTTGATGTAAAGCGTGCCGGAGACCATATTCAATTCTATCTGGTAAGAGAGGACGGGACAATAAATCATGCGGTCCATACAAAAATCAGCCACGGTGCAACAGATATTTCCGCATCGAATCTGTCTAAAATGAAGCGCCAGCTTGGATTTTCAACGATGGAGGAACTGCAAAAGTATATTGCCTGTACCTTGTCTTTGGAAGATTACCGCATCATTTTGCAAAAACAGGGTCTGATATAACATCCTCTGACACATAACTCTTAATGCCCACCCCGACCAACATATACGCACATACATGAAAATACTCGTCTTTGACCCCTGTTTCGGCGCAGCAGGAGACATGACCACCGGCGCGCTTCTATCGCTCGGCGCCGCAAAAGATGCCGTACTGGACGCGGTCGCAGGCGTTTGCATCCCGGAAATTGCCGAAGTGTACCGGGGGGAGGTGCCCGCGCTTTATGTGCGTACCAACACCTCAAAAACCCCGCGCACCCTGGAGGAAATCTTTGCGATAATTGACAACGCAGGCGCGCCTGAAGATGCAAAAGCCCTGGCAAAGCGGGTGTTTGGGCGCATCGCCCGCGCCGAGGCGCGCGTACATAAAACAGAGCACGTGCATTTCCATGAAGTGGGCGCTGACGACGCAATAGCCGATATTTTGGGCGCCTGCACCGCTTTATTATCGCTGCATGTCGACGGCGTATTTGTTAAGCCCCTGGCGCTCGGCTCGGGCACGCTTACCTGCGCGCATGGAATTTTACCCGTCCCCGCCCCGGCAACGGCTGAAATCGTCAAAGAGGCGGGCCTTTGCGTGCGGCTGTCGCCTTACGAGGGTGAACTCTGCACCCCGACAGGCGCAGCCCTCATGGCGGAATTTGCCGCCTCATTTCCGGCATCAGAGCCCGCCGGACGGCTTCTTGGCATAGGCACCGGGGCGGGGACGCGGGACCCGGCTGACCACCCCAATATTTTGCGTGCCCTCCTCTTTGCAACAGAAGACGACGCAAGGACCGTCGATGTTCTTGAAACCAATGTCGACGATGTATCCGGCGAGGTGCTTGGAAACACCCTTGAGCGCCTGATGGCAGAAGGCGCGCGCGATGCCTCGCTTGTCCCGATTCAGATGAAAAAAGGCCGCCCGGGTTTTCTCATCCGGGTGATTGCAGCGCCTAAAGACTCGGCGCGCCTTTCGCGGCTGCTTGCAGTAGAGACCGGGTCTTTGGGTATCCGCTGCATCCCGATGGTGCACCGGTTCACGGCCGAACGCAGGTTTTTGGACGAAACGCTTGTAATTAACGACCATATTTATCCGGTACGGATAAAATACGCCTCTGCGGGCGATGTCGTCTACTCGCGCAAGGCGGAGTTTGAGGACTGCAGAAAAATCGCAGAGGCTACAGGAATTCCGGTAAAAGACATCAAACGCATGGCCGAGGAGGAGGCATGGAAGAGGTCGTAAGAGTGCCCACCGGGGCTGCGGGTTTTGATGAGATGCTTGGCGGGGGTCTGGAGAAAAAAATAATCACGCAGTTCTACGGCGAGGGGGGAAGCGGCAAGACGTCTCTCGCGCTTTCTGCGGCTATGGCGGTGCTTGCAGGCGGGCGCGGGGTTATTTACATTGATACGGAGGGGTTTTCGATTGAGCGGTTCAAGCAGCTGGCAGGTGAGCGCGTCGAGGAGTTTGCGTCGCGGTTTTATCTGTTTGAGCCGGAGAATTTCGCTGACCAGGGGGCGAAGATTCTTGAGTGCAGCAAACTGATGCAGTTGAGAGATATCGGGCTGATTGTGCTTGATTCGGCTACGGCGTATTACCGCATTGAACAGACTGAATCAAAGGATGCGCTGTCGCTTCTTTCCAATCAGATGCTCAAACTGCTCGGGATTGCCAAGCGCTTTGATGTGCCGGTGATTATAACAAATCAGGTGTTTACGGATGTAGAGCATAACAGGTTAACGGGGCTCGGGGGCACGGCGCTTTCGCATATTTCAAAGGTGATTGTGCGGGTGGATAAGTTTCCGGGCTTCAGGCGCGCGGTGCTTATGAAGCACCGCTCGAGACCGGAAGGGATTGGCTGGGCTTTCCGGATTGTGGAGCGCGGGGTGGAGGAGAAGTAAGGAGTTCCCCCGTTCGCCCCGCATCACTCATTTAACAGAATCCTGATACGCGCAATATCATCTTCAATCCGCTTTACACACCCGAGACAGCAGATATCATCCCCTGCAAAACCATACATGACATCAGTATACACCGGACATTCGCCCTCCATAGCCCCGGGCCCTGCTCTTTTCTGCACCGCAAAATACAGCGGCAGGGAATAATCCTTCTTTGTTACCAGATACACCCGTGAACACTGCATAAAACCTGCCGGCTCAAGAAGCCTGATGCGGCACCCGGTAAAATCCCCGGTCTCAAAAAAGCCGATGCGAAAATCCCCGGCGTCATAGGACTTTTTGACATGAAACATTTCAGCCACCTGATTATAGATTGCGGCAATATATGCACCCTGCCATTTCTTTACGTTTGCAAGAAATGTTTGCGGCTTTTCACAAAACATCCCGCGCAGCGTATTTGCTTCTACTTCAATCCGGAAATTGATCCTGCCGCAGAACGCTTCAATATACAGTGCCTCATCCTCGAATCCTTCAACCGTTCCATGATTGCGGTGTTTTCCGTCCGCCGTCCATTCGCAGAGAAAATCCCTTGCTTTGTCGTCATGGAGTTTTTGTTTGCCTTTTTCAACGGTAAAATACCGGACATGCGCCGGTTTTTTATTTTCCATGGCAAATGTGATGTAGATTCTTCTGCACTGCAGCTCTTTTACCGCTTCAGGCATGCTAATCAGTATGCCGTTCACGTTTTTTGCCGGAATCGGGAAAACGCGGAAATCGGACTCGGTATAGGGATTTTCCTCCCCGGTCTTTTCCGCAATGCCTGCTGCGATTTGTGCTAAAAATTTCTCTTTTTCAAAGGTCAGCAGGGCAAGGGTTTTTTCCGTGTCAAGCAGCACGGCGCGGGGAAGGACAGAGTGTTCAAGCAGATATCTGAAATGAAAAACGGCGTCCAAATTTCCAAGGGGGCTGCTTTCATAGGGTTTTCCCTCATCATCAAAGCCGAGCGGATACTTCCAGCGCCGGAGAATGTCCGGCGTGTCAAGTTCCGGCCGCGGGGCAAGGTCACAGCGTTCTTCAAATGCCTTTCTGCAGTATTCGACGAATTCGCCGTCAGCTCCCTGCCAGTTGTCTATCTGGTGAAACAGTTTCCAGGTTTCATCGTCGGGGAGGTGCAGAAGGGTGATGAGGGTTTTTTCATGGAAGGTATAGTTGTCAAGCACTCTGAAATGGCTGTCCCGCTGGGCGATATGGAGTCCGCAGCCTTTGGGGCCGTATCCGGCCAGTGTTTTATTTTCGTCCATTAGTTTATCAAGGGAATGCATGTGGCTGGACAATATCATGTATCTGGCACTGGTGCGCATGCCTCCTTTGGAAAAGATGCTTCCTTCTGCATAGGAGGGTTCAAGGAGAATTTCCCCGCGTTTATATTGCCGGATGAGGTCTGGTGTGAGGTTGGTGTCGCGGATGTGTACCCGTGTTCCGGGGTAGGTTTCATTTAAGGCGTGTTCTATTGCTTTCAGGAAGCCGTCGTCTTCTTTTTCCTCATCATTTATCTCTTCTTTTTCTCCGGTCGTTTGCGTCTTTGTTTCGTTTTCTGCGCAAAGCAGGTCTGCCTGCCCGCGTTTGCAGTTCTTTCGTATCACGCATTTTTCGCAGGAGGGGTTTGCGGTGCATATCGCGGCTTTTCCGGTTGCGCAGTAGCACCACAACAGGTAGTCGATTTCGGCCATATACAGTCCGGTTTCTTCGGAGAGTTTTCTGACGGCGGCAAGTACTTCTGCGTCGGTCGCGGTTTCGCGGGCTGATATGCCAAGGCGGCTTTTTCCGAAGAGGCGTTTCAGGTGGACGTCGGGTTTGGCTGCGTCTACGCCGATGTTGCGGAGGTATTCCCAGGCAAGGGCGGGTCCCATCCGGCGGATTTTATAGGGGGAGGCAGGGTTGGTGAGTTTTTCGACTATTGACAGCTGGTTTTCGGAGGTGACGAAGGCATCCATGCTGCCGTATTCTTTTTCTATGCGCTGCATTGTTTCGATGTTGGTGTGCAGGGCTTGCATGTTGGCGTTTGTGAGGCGGTTTCTGCATTTGAGTTGTGCAAGGCCGTCGATGTAATACTGCGGGTCGTGTTGTTTTATGTTTTCGGGGTTGTAGTGAAAGAAGAGGGTGTCTATGTTTTCTTCGTTGTCTTCGATTTTTTTCCAGACCATTTGTGCGGAGAGGAGGGCAAAGAGCATGGCTTTGATGTGTTCTTCGAGGGTGAAGTGTCTGCCTTGTGCGCGCTGGTGCATCTTTGTGGAGGCGGTGTCGATGGCGGCGATGTTGTTTGCGGCGAGGTAGGTCTGGATTTGGAAGAAGGTGGTTTTGTCCATGGGTTTATTGTATAATGGGGCGGCGGGG
>DALTWG010000008.1 GCA_029987245.1 Methanocorpusculum sp.
TGATACAGTAAAAGTTGTCTTGGACTCAGTAAATCCGGTTGACGCAGGTGTTGGTGTTGGGGTGGGAGTTTGTGTTTTGATTGCCTCAGGGTTTGTATTCTCTCCATCAACAAGCTGATCTGGAGATATGAAGGATGAAATTACTGAATTTCCTGAGCAATGCTGAATAGTTACAACATTAATCGTCTGACCTGCCAGCGTTGATGGAACTGTACCGGTTAACTCCACTTGAATCTGAAATTCATAATCAAAATTGATGAAGAAACTGGGTATTTCAGCAGACTTTCCCTGTCTTGTTGTATACGTTAATTCATGCGATCCAGCGATAGGGGTAATTTCCCATCCTGCATCTGATAACGGCGTTTCTAATTTGATGGTTTCGGTAGACCTTGGATAATCATGCGGGAAATAGAGCATTATGGTTGCTTTTACAGTGTCCCCGACCTGCAATACTTCATCCGGCGATATAGTATAAGTTGTCTTTGATTCACTAAATCCGGTCATCGCACAGCCAGATCCACAGAATATCGTAAACACTAGAAACAGTGTCAGTAATCCAATAAATATCCTTTTAGCAGTCATAATTTTCATGTTTATAATATGATAATTAACTCCAAATATCATAAAGGTATCGAACCTCGGTCATTTCTGTGTCATCCTGAAAAATTTGCCGGCTCTTTATCTTTCCCAACATACATAAAATCTGTTCACATCTTGGAATAGCAAAATGCTGCTAATGATTTTTGCAGATGCTCGCGATGCTGCTAATGAAATATGGCTTATTTCGGCGAATGGAGCAAGATTTCGGGGGGAGTGCAGAATCGCACGGAAAAACCGTGCTCACCCTTTCGGCTAAAGCCTCAAGGCAGTGCAGCATTTTGGGTATTTTTGCTTGTGTTGAGATTTTTGTCTATCGTCATGCAAAAAATTGATTATCTCCAAAATGAATATAGTTAGTTATGGAAGGATATGTCAGCATCAGGGATGATGTTTTGAACCGTATTTCTGAGCATCTGCCGGAGTTAACAAAGCGGTTTGGTGTTTTGACGCTGGGTATTTTCGGTTCGGTTGCCCGGGGTGAGGATGATGTTGATTCCGATGTTGATGTCCTGTATCTTTTTGAGGAGGGGAGAGGAGGTATGCGTGATCTTGCAGGTTTGAAGTTTTATCTTGAGGATTTGTTCGGGCGCGAGACTGATTTGATTTCGCTAAAATATGTTTCTCCGCTGATTCAGAAGTATGTTGCAGCTGATGCAATTTTATTCGGGCAGAAGGCGGCACTGGTATGAGAAGCTGTGCGTTTTCGGATGAGGTTCTGGTCGGGCATATCCTGAATGAGTGCAGAAAAATTCTTGCTATAACGGAAAAAATCGATTACGGGATTTTCAAAAAGGAGACGCTGTATCAGGATGGTCTCATTCGTCCGCTGGAAATAATCGGTGAAGCAGCGGGAAATCTGTCGGAGGAGTTTTGCAGCAATCACCCGGAACTGCCGGTAAGGGAGATGCGTGCCATGCGCAATATTCTTGCTCATCAGTATTACAAGGTTGATATTGATTATGTCTGGCTGGCAGTTACGGAAGAGATTCCTTTGGTCTACAAAGCTCTTTTGTGCGTCTGATCCGGAGTTGTCTTTTTTACTGTGGTGAATCGCTGCTAATGGTGCTGTTAATGCTGCTAATGAAATATGGCTTATTTCGCCGAACGGAGCAAGATTTATGGGGGAGTGCAGCGGTGCAGCATTTTGACTATTTTTGCTGTGCGTAGAATTTCCGGATGCCGGGAGAGACCGGTTTTTTCGTTAGATTTTTCGTAGACTATCTCCGTAAAGTCCTTACACCCCCACCCCCCTCTCAAAAAATTCATATCCTATTCCAACCCATGTATTGCATAGTTAAACAAAGAAAGACAGCGTGGTAAAGCATGCCTGAAAATCAAAATACAGAATGGAAAGAAACATGGCGCGATGAATATCTGAAATGGGTATGCGGCTTTGCAAATGCACAGGGAGGAAAAATCTGCATCGGCATTGATGATACAGGAAATATCAAACCACTTAACAATATACCCAAACTCCTTGAAGACATTCCGAATAAAATAAAAATGACACTGGGAATCGTTACTGACGTAAACCTCATCAGCACTGCAGACGGCGAATATGTCGAAATTGCTATTGACCCTCAGCCCTACCCCATCTCATACCACGGAGAATACCATTACAGAAGCGGCAGTACAAAACAAATACTAACCGGACATCAGCTGAACCAGTTTCTTATGAGAAAAATGGGAATCTCCTGGGACAGCGTCCCCGTATCCGGCGTGAAAACAGAACACATGCGGATGGACTCCTTTGATATATTCAGAGAAAAAGCAGTTAAAAGCGGAAGAATGACCAATGAGAATGTAAACATAGACAATACAAACCTGCTTGACAGCCTGAACCTGACAGACGGCGACCTTGTAAAACGCGCAGGAATTTTGCTGTTCCATCATAATCCGGAAAAATGGATACCGGGCAGCTACATTAAAATCGGTTACTTCACATCAGACGCCGACATACTGTATCAGGACGAAATCCACGGATCACTGCTTCAGCAGGCAGAAAAAACAATTGATTTGATATTTACCAAGTATCTCAAAGGTATAATTTCCTATGATGGAATAACACGGGTTGAAAATTACCCGTATCCAAGAGAAGCAATCCGCGAAGCGGTACTCAATGCGATTGCTCATAAAAATTACGCATCTCTGATACCAATACAGATAAAAATCTATGATGATAAGATATTCATCAGTAATGACGGCGTTCTTCCAGACGGCTGGACAATCGAAACTCTCATGAACCGGCATAAATCCCAGCCTTATAATCCGCTTATTGCAAATACCTTTTACCGTGCGGGACTGATTGAAAGCTGGGGGAGAGGTATTGAAAAAATTAATACCGTTTGCACAGGTTTCGGTATTGCTGCACCTGAATTTGATATCCATACAGGAGATTTTGCAGTTGTCTTCAAAGCAAAAGTACGCATAAGTGATGTCCCTCAAGATGTCCCTCAAGATGTCCCTCAAGATGTCCCTCAAGATGTCCCTCAAGAAGTCTCCCATGAAGTCTCCGAAAGTTCTGGTATTGAACGCAAAATACTGGACATGATTGAATCCGATAATAAGATAACAACTGAAACCATGGCATCAGCCCTTAATATAAGCAGAAAAACGATTCAGAGATGTATCAGTAAAATGCATAATGTTCATTATGTCGGCAGCGGATACAGCGGACATTGGGAAATAGACAATAGCAATGAAAACAGCTAACCTGTTCACCGTCTTACGTATGTCGTACTAGCAAAAATCTCAACACAAGCAAAAATACCTAAAATGCTGCACCGCTGCACTCCCCCCGAAATCTTGCCCCGTTTGCCGAAATAAGCCAATTTTCATTAGCAGCATTAGCAGCATTAGCAGCAGCATTAGCAGCAACCCGCCCCCCTTTAGAAAAAACCCGACACAAAACACAAAAACAAAACAGAAAATGAAAAGTCAAAATGGCTATAGAACAGACCTGACCCAACCCTACTTCTGATGCATCCCCTTAAACCCCCTTACACCGCCGGAGACAATCCCCTCCTCATACCCGAGCATCTTGCATGCTCCGTACAGCTTCCTCGCCTCCAGATCCGAAAGCACCAGACCATTAGGCGACTTCTTCGTCCGGTACTCCACCCCGTTCGCCTCACAGTACTCCTGATACCGCGTCACCAGCTCCCTCCGCGGCGTGAAATACTTTGCATCCTTCAGCTCATAATTTTCCCGCAGGAACGAAAGCATATCCGAACCGATTAAAAACGCAAGCTGCTCAGCCTTCATACAAACCGGCGCACGCGGAAGCTGCCCCTCTTTCAGATACTTCAGCAGATAATCCACCGCAGTGGAAAAAATCGCATCGCCCTCTGCAATTAACGCATCCTTAATACCCGCATTATCCTGTGTGAACTCATGACAGAACTCCACCGTATCAATTCTGTCCAGCTCAGCCTTGCCAAGCGGCCGGTCAAACTCCGGCAGCACATTCGTCACCGCAACCGGCAGACAATTCAGCTTCGTCTTCCGGTTGTTCTGATGCATTAACCTGAACCGCATTGTCTCCTTTTCGCCTGATGCAATGTCTTTCAAGGCCGACGAACTCAGCCGCCCCGACTCCCCGTCCGCCTCCGGAAAGACCGCAATCCGCTTTGGCAGCGCCTGCACAAGCGTAGGAGACGGCCGGTCCGCATTCCCGCTGTAAATCTGCGACAGTGCAGCTCTGCCGAACTCATCGCCGTAGACCTCTGCAAGCACATCCGAAATAACCGACTTGCCGTTCCTTCCCGTACCGAAGAAAAACACAAACCTCCGCGCCGGGTTGCCGCCGTAGAGCGAATAGCCGATAAGCGATTTCAGATACTCAGCCTTTTCAGCCGCCTGGGCTGCGCGTACAGCCGGCTCAAGCTTGTCGTCAGTCATCAACAGCTTCAGCTCATCTTCCCACACCTGCGAGCGCTTTCCCGGCGTATAGGTTTGCGGGATATACACCGTAGGGTACTGGCTTTTCAGCGACGGGTATTCCCACGGCTCATAGATTTTGCCGGTCTTTGCATCGAGCACCCCGTTTTTGAATGCAACCAGGTCCGTGTTGGACTTCTCGGAAAAATCCACCGACATCGCCGGAGCCGCGAATTTCAGCATCGCAACTGCTCCGGCAAGACTGCCGGAATGTTTCACATGCCGGTAGAATTCAGTCGGTACGCAGCCGTCGTGATCAATCCAGTTCGGCTCTTCTGGTGCAACCGAGCGGCCCACAAACCGTGCGGCAAGAATTTCTTTTTTGTTCGCGGGCTCATAGTGGTTTTCCATCCACACATACCACTGCCTGGACGCGGAGTCATACACAAACCAGTCGCCGCATTCCGCCTGGAAGCGGAAGGCGTTGCCGTCGTCGGTAAAGGTAAAGAACTGTTTGTTCAATGTCCGGCAGGATTTTATTCGCTCCCACGGGGGAAGCACTTCCTGGCTTACGCTGGTGGTTCTCTGCAGGTGGTTGAAGTGTCCTTCGCTTCCGCCGAATTCCTGTATGAGTTCGGCTTTAAAGAAGTCCTGGAGTCCGGCGACGGATTTCTGGAGAAGGGTGCCGTCGGCGGGGTCGTTTTTCGTACATACTGTTCTCTCACCGCGTTTCAGTTCGTAGGTGCGTGAAAGCGGGGTGGGGCCGAATTCGGGGACGAGTGCGTCTCCGTAGACGGCTTCAATTTCGACAGCGTAGAAATCTTCGCCAAGGTGGAAGGTTACGGGTGCGCTGTCGGTTTTTTCTTTTTCTAATGTGGTATTTTCAGGTTCCATAGAAGGTTCCTCCTTTTTTTCCTGCTGCACGGGGGTGTGCAGTCAGTTCTTCGATAATGTGTCTCTTGCAGCAGTCCGGGATTTCTCGAACGGGCCGGTTGTTCGAGAGACACATTCCGGTCTTTTCATTGTAGCTTCCGCACATGGTGCAGAATTTTATTTTGGGAGTGTTTTTGAACATGTTTTACCTCACCATAATTATGTTTGGTTTTAAGATTAATAAACTTTTCTCTAAAATGGTGGCAAAATTATTTTTTGAAATCATTTTGAATTATGTGAATCAACATGCATCATTTTTTATATTTTGCCGTCCAATGAATAGGTATGGTATCTGCTCTTACTCTTCGTCTTCCGGACGAGCTGAAAGCAAAGTGCAGTGAATCTGCAGAGCGCGCGCAAAAAACGCTGAACAAATGGATTATCAATGCCTTGTCCGAGTATTTTGTTTTGAAGGAGCGGGAGGAAAAAAATGCGCAGCTTAGCGAGGATATCTCTGACTGGTATGACTGTGAATATGTTCTTACCGGAAAGACCGGGGAGCGCGCGCTTCCTTCGATAGGTGAATTCAAGCAGGAGGCGGCAGAAGAAAAGCTGCGGACCAGCTGCTGTCCGGGGTGCGGGCATTTTACGCGGGTGGACGGGAGATTCTGCAGTTTCTGCGGTAAGGAGTTAAAATGGTTTGAGCATCCTGATGATGAGGCGGCAAATTATATTTATCGTCAGTATACTGAAAAACACAAGGGCATTGGACAGGCGGGACCGGAGCATATGCGTTATCTTCTGGTCATTACATCATACGGGTTCAATAAGCGTGAGTATGAGGTTGCCGAGGCGATTAATAAGACAAAGTCGCGGACGGTTCTGAAAATTACGCGGGAAATGCTCGATGAGGCTGAGCGCGAGCTGGAAAAAGAGCGTGACGGGGAAGACTGAACAGTACATTTCTCCATCTTAATTGGATGAAGAATTGTTCTTTACTTCGCGCGCCTTCTTTTTTGCGGCATCTCCAAGTTCACGGATTGTTTCAAGATATGCTGTTTCAACCGGACTTAAATGCTCATTTTGATATTTTCTATATTCTGTAACGGCTTTGTCCACTGCTTTCTGATGGCTGATTGTTCCCGGACCGGAAAGGATTTTGCGACCCCCTGATGAAAGGATTGCGTCCAGTTGTTTCACATAATCCTCCATATACATAGGGCGATGTTCAATTGCATTAATTTCCGCCAAATCAAAATAACCGGAAACAAGATTGTTGAGAATTTTCAGTTCATCAGCATCCAAGTAATTTTTTGCAATTGTTATATCTTTCAATGCGGGCAATTCTCCTGAAAAAGATGTAAGTCCCATAAACGGTTTTTCTGCATCAGCACGTTCATAAATAATTTCTGCAGCTGTGTGTCCGTGGGCTGCAAAGTGTAACTTATTCTGTACAATCCTGAAAAACATAACTGACATTTCAGATTTCGGATCATAGTCTACACTGGTTGCATATAAATCCAGAACCTGGCGGTAAAGAACTTTTTCTGACGAACGGATATCACGAATCCGGTCAAGTAATTCTTTCCAGTATCCGGTTCCTCCGAGATTTTTCAGGCGTTCGTCATCAAGAACAAAGCCCTTTCTGATATATTCATTCAGTCGTTTTGTTGCCCATTTACGAAATTCCGTGCCTCTGCGCGATTTAACCCGGTATCCGACAGAAATAATAACATCAAGGTTATAGTAGTTTTCCGGCTTGTGAGAAAATTCGATAAAATCGAATTTTCTCAAACAGTCTCGTTTTTCCAATTCTTTTTCTTCGAAAATGTTATTAATATGCGAGTTTATGGTTGATTTTGCCTTCTGGAAGAGGGCACTCATCTGGTCCTGAGTAAGCCATACTGTGTCGTTTTCAAATATTACATCAATATTTATTGATTCATCATCAGTTTTGAAGACAACTATATTCTCATAGTGATTTAGTGATGGCATAGTATTACCTTAGTATTCGTTTTCTGAAAGGAATATACTTTGCAGTATTCGTCACTCAAAAACAAAAAAAAACAACATGAGACTACGTCTCACGCACCCTCAATGAAATGAGATTCTTCCCGCTGAGTGGGAAGAAAACCTTTTCATCTAAATCGCGTATTAGGGCGGCTAAAGGCTTCACACCCAATGCATGAAAATGTCTGATTGCTCTTACTCCGTAACTTATGAGTATATTGACACACATTGAATTATGTGTCACTCAAAAACGACATTTTCATAGCAAATGATAAAAACAGGGGGTGGACAGTTACAAAAAGAAATCCTCCGTCCTTAAAACCCTATATGCGCAAGCCCTAAGCAAATCAGCACCAGAATAATCACCGGCACATGCACCAGATAAATTATAAGAGAATGGCGCCCTAAAAAGCACAGCGGCCGACAAAGCCGCCCTTTTCCTTCAAGCCCCGCAAGTGCCTTGCAGCGTGCTCCGCCCTTATACAGCACCAGCCCCGCCGCGTACCCGAGCAGAATCACGCCAAACCACGGAAAGAGCGGCTCATAATCGAGCATGGAGACCGTTCCCGGCCCGAATCCGAGCGGAAGAAGAAAGAGGGGGCCGCGCAGCGGGAGAAACGAAAGCGCAATGCAGGCCGCTCCGACAATTGCAGCAGGAAGCGCCCGGATTTTTCCGATGACGAAAGGAATCATTAAAAGGGCGGAGACGCCGATTAAATGCAGCACGCCGAAGATAACAAACCCCGCCGGATACACCAGCCAGGTCACGAAGGTAACCAGGGCGGCGCAGAGCAAAATCTTTAGCGCGCGCCGGCCGAGTTTTTTTGCAGCGGTCCGGGCGTCTGGTATTTTTGCGGTCATCAGCGAGGTGGAGACGCCCGCAATAAACACAAACATGAAGCAAATCGGCGCGCCGGAAATGGTCACGGGGTCAAACCAGGGAACAAGGTCCGTGCCGAAGAAATAGAGGCAGAATACTGTGTGGTAGGCTATCATGAGAAGTATGGCAAGTCCCCTTGCCGCATCGATTTCAAAGAACCACACTTTACCCATGCCTAATACGTGGACGCGGGAATTATTTATACTCGCGGGTTTGATATATCTTTAGCATGAAAGACCGGCATGTAATTGAAGCAATAGGAATGACGCGCATTGTTGTCGAGGATGGAAAAATAGTCGAGGCGGGCGAGCCGCAAATCAGGTTTTGTCCGTTTGCAAAGCGGTTTGCGGTTCCGGTAAATCCGGTTACCACGGAAAATGTGGTGAAAAATATCGAGGGGCGCATTGCGTCTTTTGGCATGTGCAGGCGTGAGCGCGAGGTGGAGGGCACGGAGTCGATGGTGCTGTTTGGCGCCTCCGAGCTTTTAATGACGGCGCTGGACACCCGCCTCATTGATGCGGCGGTTATCTGTTGTGACGGCGCGGGTACGGTGGTTGTGCCTTCGGCAAAGCTTGTTCAGGGCATCGGGGGAAAGATGTCGGGGCTTGTCGAAACTGTGCCTTATCCGGAGGTTATTGAGCGAATTGAGGCGGCGGGGGGTTTTGTGGTCGATAAGGAGAAGGCGCCGCTGGACCCGGTTTTGGGCATTCAGCTTGCCCGCGCGCACGGGTTTGGAAAAATAGCGGTGACAATAGCAGGCTTTCAGCATGAGCTGGCTGAGGCTGTTCGCGCGCAGTTTCCGGATGTGCTGATAATCGCGGTGCACACTACGGGGGTGGCTTCGCTTGCAGACGCGCGCCGGCTGATGAGCGCATGTGATTTGGTTTTTGCCTGCGCTTCGGCGCATGTGCGCGAGGCGGCAAGGACTTGCGCCCTGGTGCAGGGGGGCGTCGGGGTGCCGGTGTTTGCTACGTCAAAAGCGGGCAAACGCGTCGTTCTGGCGCGTTTGCTCGAATCTGAGGAGCCAATCCTGGTCAAAAACATGCAGCTGCCGGTTATCGATATGGGCAGGCAGCCGGAGCCGCTTGTCTGATGCAATTCCGCTACCTTTATTAACCTGGCAGGTCAATATGTATAGGTCAAAAGGCGAGGGTAGCCAAGCCAGGTCAACGGCGCTAGCTTGAGGGGCTAGTCTAGTAGTAGTTCTTGGGTTCGAATCCCATCCCTCGCACTGTTTTTGTGTTTTTGTCTGTTAGTTCTCCGGTATCTGTCTCTTTGTCCGTGCCGGCCGGTTGCCAACCGGTTGATATAAATACTTACAAAAGAAACTGTTAACAGATGACTAAGAAAGTATTTATTGGGGCAGTTATCACCCTCTTACTTGTCTTTGCCGTTGTCACAGCAGGCTGCACTACTGCAACCACCTCTGCAGGCGATGGAAAAACAAAGTATGTTATGGGTATTGATGTTTATTCTCCCTACACGTTTGATGATGAACAGGGTAATCCGACCGGTTTTGACATTGAGGCGGCAAAGTGGGTCGCAAACGACCAGGGCTTTGAGCTTGAGTTCCAGTACATTGACTGGGATGCAATGGCAACCTACCTTGAGACGGGAACCCGCGACTTAATCTGGTCCGGTCTTTCCATCACTGAAGAGCGCAAAGCAAAGATGGACTTCACAGAGCCGTACTGGAAGATTGCAATCGGTGTTGCAGGTCAGAAGGATGCAGGTTTAACCATGGATGACTTCTTCTCCGGAAAGTACACCATCGGTGTTCAGGCAGGATGTTCTGCAGACGAGGGCCTTGCAGACTATCTCGGTCAGGAACTTTACGACCAGATGATGAAGGAAGGCAAGATTAAGAACACGTACACTACCTTTGCACTTTCCATGCAGGATCTCTTAAACAAGCGTGTTGACTTTGTTATCTTTGATGATGTAGGTATCAAGGACTTTGTGAACAAGCACACTGACAAACTTGTATTCGTCGGCACCGTTGAAGACACGGAAGAGGAATTCGCCGTAGCTGTCAAGAAGGGCAACTCTGAGCTCCTCGCAAAACTCAACGCCGGTCTTGCAAATCTCCAGAAATCCGATGACTGGACTGCTCTGCAGGTCAAGTACGGATTCCTTGCAGCAGAAGCATAAGTCTTCTGTCACAATCTTTTTTTATTTTGGTCTTTTGATTTTGTGTGCGGTGCGTTATCTATCTGTATTTTTCCAGATACTCTGCATAATCATAGCGCTTTTTCAGCAAAACATCCCGCAAAAGAATAAAACACTGCTCTGCCTCCGCTGAAGAAATCAGCCCGCTTATCTCCATACGTGACACAACATCAGGAAGCGTTACAAACGCTGCCTTCCCGCGGACAAGCTCCCGCTGCATTGCAGCATCCTCTGTCAGTATTGGAATATCCCGTCCGCGTGAAAGAACAATAAGCCCCGCATCAATAAAACTCAGTTTCTTATGCTCCTGCATCAGATTTGCACTCAGGCCCACCTCGACAGGGCTCATTTCAAGAACCTGCAGTCCGAGTTTTTTGCACACATCCCATGAAGGAGACTGCATTTCCTGCAAGCGCACAAAATCACTGGTGAATACCTCACTGTACTCTTTGAAAAACTGTTCGAGAAGAGACAGCTGGGCTAAATAAATCAGCCCGTTCATATCAACTAAGATGCTGTCCTCTTTTTTCATGCAGCCCAAAAACAGACGAACTTATCCCCGAGCAGTTCGCGCCCTTTGTTTACTGTGATAATCCCCTCGGAAACCCCGCGCATAACAAGCAGCTTAAACATCCTCGGCTCTTCTGACGCAAATGTCTCTTCATGCGGCCGCTTTCCCTCGCGCGAAAGAATATACTGGCGCTGTGTTTCCAAACGCAGGCGTTCGGAAATGATGCCGGTTTCTTTCATCCGGATTAAAAGAGCCGGCACACTCACTCCGTATTTTTCACGCAGAATCAGCAGTTCGGAAATCTCGATATTTTTCCGTTTTGAGCCGGTGTCTGCAATCAGGGAGTCGCGGGGAATGAGAAGGGCAGCTGCAAAATTATTTGCCTCCGCCTCCGGTCTTTCTCCCGGAATAATAAAACAATGCCCCAGTTCATGCGCCAGACTGAAGCGCTGGCGCTCTTTTGGCGCACCTTTTTTCAGGCAGATTACGGTGCCCGCATTTTCATCATGAAACACTGCCGCTTCAAACTGTTCCGGTCCGTCAACGAGACAAATCGTAAACCCGTTGTTTTCCGCAACCGACATCAGATTTTCCACAGGGTCGCTGCCCAGTTTCCACTCTGTCCTGACTTCTTCTGCAAGTTTTTCAATTTCCGCATGGAACTGCGCTGGATTGATACTCCGGCGAAGCCGAAGAGCTTTCGGTTCCTCTCCGGCAATCTGCATAATGTCAAATATGTCGGCACGTTTTTCGAGAAAATCCTGTGTCTGGGAAATTATCCGGGTTTTGTCTTTTGCATTCAGTTTCTGTGCGGATTTTTCCATGCGGCACAGCGGTTCTGCAGTAAGTTCAATATGGATTCTGCGGAAGAAATACTCCGGCGAAACGCCGAGTGCACCGCTTAAAGCAAGCAAATGAGTTGAGGTCGGATAGGTTTTTCCGGTTTCATATTTGGAAATGGTCATCTTTTCCACATGGATTTTATCTGCCAGTTCCTGCTGGCTTAATCCTGCAAGTTTTCTTGCCTGTTTTACCCGCAGTCCGAATTCCTGTTTGTTCATGGTGCTCCTTTTCTTATTCCGGTTGGGTTACATATTTGTATTTTTACTATATTTTGTAACCTGCATACAAGTATTAGATGTTTGAGAATAAATATCTGTTCCCGGGGTGACAAAAAAAGTATAGTTATAAGATAATTTCAATATCCAGCTGTTCTGCAAGTTCCTTGTACCGGTTGCGGATAGTAACTTCCGTTACCCCCGCCACATCAGCGACCTCGCGCTGCGTACGCCGCTCGCCGGAAAGAATCGAAGAGATATAAATTGCCGCAGCAGCAACTCCCGTCGGACCGCGGCCCGAGGTAAGTTCGCGCTCGCCCGCCTGCTTTAAAATCTCCATCGCACGGGACTGGACCTCGCCTTTGAGTCCGAGACCGGAACAGAACCGCGGGACATAATCGCCCGGCGAGGTCGGCATCAGCTTTAAGCCGAGTTCACGGGAGATGAACCGGTAGGTTCTGCCGATTTCCTTGCGCGAGACACGCGAAACCTCTGCGATTTCATCAAGCGTACGCGGCACATTGCACTGACGGCACGCTGCATAAAGCGCGGCTGCCGCTACACCTTCGATACTTCTTCCGCGGATGAGATTTTTATCCACTGCATCACGGTAGACAACCGCCGCGGTCTCACGCACGTTTCTCGGGAGACCCAGGGCCGATGCCATACGGTCCAGTTCGGACAGTGCGAATGCAAGGTTTCGCTCCGTTGCATTGGAAACCCGGATACGCCGCTGCCATTTCCGCAGCCGGTACAGTTGTGCACGGTTCTTGGATGAAATCGCACGGCCGTAGGAATCGCGGTTTCTCCAGTCAATCATTGTGGAAAGGCCTTTGTCATGAATGGTAAAGGTCATCGGCGCACCGACACGCGAGCGTTTCATTCTCTGGTCATGGTCGAACGCACGCCATTCCGGTCCCCGGTCGATGAAATCATCATCCAAAACAAGACCGCAGTTCTGGCACACCAGTTCTGCACGCTCGTAGTCATGAACCAGCTGGCGGCTGCCGCATTCGGGGCACACCGTAACACCGGTTTCGCCGGTAGTCTGCTTTTCCTTTTCCTTTGCCGGAGCTGCAATACCTGCCCGCTCCTTCATCTTTTCGCGCTGCTGTCTCAGCTGTCTGAGTTTTTCTATTTCTGTTTCCATGTCTCTTTTTTCCTATAGACTTTCTTAAACTTATTCGGCTTGCCGGATTTCGGCTCGGGGATGACATAAAGTATGTCCCCTTCGCAAATCTTTGCCGAATCGGTTTCACAAAGCACAGTTACATACGGATGTGCAACGCTTCCGTACAGGTCGACAATCTTTCCCACCGGCTTTTCACAAACGTCTGCAACTTTTGCATACAGAGGAGGCAGCTGTCCCGCGTCACTTTTGACAATGAGCAGTCTCTGCCCGATATGAGATGTTACCTCCCCTGCCGGTTTCATGAAAAGCCTCGCTTCGTATCTGTCCGCAATTAAATCGCAGAGTATATATGCAATATATTATGCGGTGATACTTCTATAAATAGTTTTCCCGCAAGATACAAATAAAAAAGAAAAGGTTTCAGCGGCGGAGAATGTCTGCCGCGCTAAGCGAAAGAACCTCTTTTGCCTCGGCTTCGCTCATCCCTGCGCCCCGTGCGACAAGAAAACGCATTTTTTCATCTATAATATCGTCGGGTGAATGGATGTCAGACTCGACGACAAAAGATGCACCCGCGCGCATACCTGCCTGATAAACATGACCGTTTGTTTTGTTGTGTCCGCTGCGCGAGGTTATCTCCAGGCGCACGCCGTTTTTGGCTGCCATCTGACAGTCGATGTCGGAGATAAGTCCGGGATGGGCGAGAATGTCGACATACGGCGATAAAACCGCGGCTGAGTTTGTGCCGGGGCAGACGGGCTCTGTCAGTGTTTCGCCGTGGACGACGACAATTTCTGCGCCGAGGCGTTTTGCTTCACAGGCGAGTTCATTTATCTGCACCGGGGGTACGTGGGTGAGTTCCACGCCGGTGTAAAGTGTTATGCCGTAGAGTTCGGCGGATTTTTTCACTTTTTTCTGTGCGGCGATTATTTGTTCGACATTGGAAAAGTCGGTGTGGTCTGTAATTGCCATTTCGGTGTAGCCGGCAACTGCCATCCGCCGTATTAATTCAGTGGGGATTAATTCCCCGTCTGACATGGTTGTGTGGGTGTGGAAATCGTACATTACTGCATTTTCTCCGCTATCATGCGCATCAGGGTTTCTTTTGAGCCGTCGTATTCAACCCGGAGGCGTCCGGGGGCTGCATGCCACTGTTTCGGGCAGCGTGCGGTCGCATCTTCTTCGATGACGTTGATATTGAGGGATTTTGCAAGGCGTGCAAGCTGGGCGAGGTTCGGGTTGTCCCAGGCGAGTTCTTTGGATACTCTGCGTCCTTCTTTGCGGGTCAGGGCTGTGTTGAAGTAGCAGGGGTAGAGAAATCTGACTGCCATATATCTATAGTATAGGTTGTCTGTGGTTAAAAGAATTACAAAAGTCTATTACCTTTTCACACCCTATCTATTTCATATGACTGATGCAGTTGCAAATGCAAAAAAGGATGCGGGTTACCGCGCGGCAGATATGGTTAAAGACGGGGATATTGTGGGGCTTGGCACCGGTTCCACGGTCTTTTTCGCTATGGAGCGTTTAGGCGAGCGGATAAAATCCGAAGGCCTGCATATCTTAGGTGTGCCGACCTCGAATCAGACGGCTATGCGGGCTGAGGAATACGGTATTCCTCTTACCACGCTTTCGCTTCATCCTGTTTTAGATATCGCGATTGACGGCGCTGACCAGGTTTCTCCTGCGAAGGAGTTAATCAAGGGGCGCGGGGCTGCACATATGCGGGAAAAGGTGGTTGCCTCGGCTGCAAAGAAGTTTGTTGTGGTTATTGATTCGGCAAAGCAGGTCGCTGAATTAAATGCGGCGGTTCCGATTGAGATTTTACCGTTTGCGTACGGCAGTGTTGTTGAAAAACTGAAGGCAATCGGCGGTGAGCCGGTTATGAGAAACGGTGTGAAAAAGGACGGCCCGGTAATTTCAGACAACGGCAATTATGTCTTTGACTGCGCGTTCGGGACGGTAAAGGATGCCAAAGCGCTTGAAGCGGCAATCAATGCAATTCCTGGTGTTTTGGAAAACGGTGTGTTTGCGCACATGGCTGAAAAGACTGAGGTCATTGTGGGAAGAGCGGAGTAAAAATCTGCATATCATATTTTTTACACCGCGCGGGGTGAAGAAAAATATTTCGTGACATTTTGCCTGAACCGGAAATTGACGATATCTGGGATGTTGAAAAAATAGATGCTGATATGGACAAAATTTTAGCGACCTCGGAAAAGCACTGCAGGTTTGATGAGGTTTTGCAATAACCTGAATAAAGAGGGGGTTGAAAAAAGACCTCTGATTTTCCCTATTCTTTTTTAAAACCACGAATCAAGCGTTGCCTGTCCTTTTTTCGCCCCGAGTTTTTCCAGGCCCGACTCGACGCGCTCTTTGGTAAAGCCGTGCTCTTCGCACAAAATCTCCATTACCTTGTCCCTGTCCGGCGAACGCGACGCAATGGTGTAATCGGAATTTACCGGCGGATGCAGGAAATACTTTAGCAGAACCTCCGGTTCTGCCGCGTTTTCCGCTTCGCCGATGTGCTCCCAGAATTTACCCTCGCGCACCAGTTTGACCGCGGTTTTCGGTCCGACACCCACAACACCCGAATTGAAATCCGTACCTATCAGAAGCGCCGCCTCAACCAGTTCCTCGCGTGAAAGCTCGAGGCCGGATAAGACTTCGTTTAAATACAGCCGTTCCGGATAGACGGAAATCACCTTTCCTTTAATGCGCCGCTTTCCTGAAATGGTGACATTTCGGACAAGGTCGGGCGCGCCGAAGAGAAGCGAGTCATAATCCTGCGAGACGGCAAATGTTACATCGCCGCGCTCAGCCATAAACGCCGACTGCGCTTCGCCTTCTTCGGGCGCCTGAATCCAGCAGATGCCCAAAGCCGTCAGCAGTTCTTTGGATGATTCGATAATGTACTGGTCGACTTTGGAAGATGCCGCCGCATATTTGCGCGCGCCTTCCATATCGCCTTCTTTCACCGCGTCAGCCCATTTGGTCTGCGCGGACTCGCGGACTGCGCGCCGCTCGTCAAGTGTCGCCGCCTTGAATTCAGGCGGTTTTCCGTCAAAAACATAGACCGGCGTGATATTTTTCTCAATCAGGTTTGCCGACCGGAACAAAAGCCCGCTTAGATGCGAGGTAACGCGCCCCTCTTCGTCCATCAAAGGCATTCCGTCACTCTGGCGGATGCCGGACAAAAACTGATACAGCGCGTTAAATGCGTCAACCGCCGCCGTTCCGGACAGATTTTCCCATGCCTGCTGCTGTTTAAAGTCAGCCAGGACCGGTTTCAGCGCTACGCCCATGTTTACCGGTACATCCGCACTTTGATGCTGTCAACTGCTTCGATAACCGTTTTGGAGGTTTCGTCCTCTTTTGCCATCAGCTGACGTCCGAGGGATTCAAGGTTGCCGCGCATAATTTTTTCACGGTGGATTGACTGCGCTTCAAGTTTGCGCAGTCTGACAATGAGCTGTAAAATTAAACCGCCTAAACAAAGGATTAAGACTAAAATACCGATTGCAATTATCGCATCCTGCCAAAGCCGGCTCACAACAACGATGGCTGAAGCGGCCATTAAAACCACTAACAGTATCTCGGGTAAGACATCACGAATATTCATAATTTAACTAATGGTATCGCTAATATTTAAAGTAATGTATCTATGAGCGAAAAATCAGGACATTCAATCTGGGCGGACGCTGGTCTTGTAATTGTCATGCTGGTTACAGAAATCTGTGCACTTTTCATGATTGAACCGGTGCAAAAAGCAGGGCTGTTTGCCTTTGAAAACCCTGATACGCTCTTAAACGTCGGTTTATTCATTTTGCTGATGCTGATTTTTACCGCCGTCTTGCTGCTTTTGATTAAGAAAAATGCGCAGAAAATTATTTCCGCAATTATCGCGCTCGCGCTTGCGTGGGTGATGTATTATCTTGTTATGGCAGTCGCCGCGCAGTTTTTATCCGGCGCGCTGCCGCATGTTATCGGGATTGCTGTCGGGGTGTGCGCGGTCGTTTTACTGCTGATTCATCCGGAATGGTATCTGATAAATCTGGTGGGGATTTTAGCATCAACCGGATGCGCGGTCATTTTCGGTGTGTCGCTTTCGGTGATTCCGGTCCTGGTGCTGCTTGTTCTTCTGATGATTTATGACTATATCTCGGTAAAGCGCTCAAAGCATATGCTGACGTTAGCCGACGGCGTCATGCATCAGAAAATGCCGATTATGTTTGTTATGCCGAAAAAGCTCTCGTATTCGTACCGGAAGACAGGTATTGCAATCGATGACGATACCAAAGACAAGGGTGCGTATATGCTTGGCATGGGAGATATTATCTTTCCTGCCATTTTAGTGGTGTCTGCGCAGGTTTATGCCTCATTTGAAGGGATTTGCAGTATATTTGGCATCGCGCTTCCTGCTGTCGGCGCGATGGCTGGAAGCGCAGTCGGGCTCGCGCTGGTGCTTGTTTTAGTAAACAAAGGCAAGCCGCAGCCGGGTCTGCCGCTGATTAACGGCTGCGCAATTGCCGGATTTTTACTGTGCTGCCTGATTGCAGGCGCATGGGACTGGGTTTTTGCACCGCTGCTGTAACCTGACGGCGCGGTACCGCAAAAAAGAGATATTTATTCTGTTTTCATCAGGGTGTGCAGTTCGTCAACCAGGCACGGCAAAAAGGTGCCTGCGTCGCTTACAATGCCAATCGCCTGACTGGTTCCTCTGTCCATCAGTTTCGTGACCGATGCCGGATTTATATCGACACACACCGTCTTTACGCGCGAGGGTAAGAGATTGCCCACGGCAACCGAGTGAAGAAGCGTGGCCACCATTAAAACCATCCCGAGATTTTCGTCCATCAGGTATTTGCGCATGGCATCCTGTGCCTCGACGGTATTCTGGATTACATCAGGCAGGGGTCCGTCATCGCGGATGGAGCCTGCAAGCACGTACGGTGTGTTGTTTTTGATGCATTCGTACATAATGCCGGAGGTGACAATGCCGGTGTCAACCGCATTTTTAATCGAGCCTGCATCGGTGATTTTGTTTATGGTATACAGATGATGCCTGTGTCCTCCGGTGACCAGTTCGCCGGTCTTTAAGTTCATGCCAAGACTTGTGCCGAAGATGCTGTGTTCCATGTCATGCGTTGCAAGGGCGTTGCCGGCAAAGAGCACATCGACAAATCCTTCGCGGATAAGAGAGGCAACTGCTCCTGAGGCACCGGTATGGATAATCGCAGGTCCGCCGACAAGGGCGATTTTTTTGCCCTCCTTTTTGATATTGATTATTTCGTTGGCGATTCTTCGAATCAGCGTTTTGCTCGGCCGCTCGGAGGAGACATCGCCTGCCATAAACTCAAAGACACCTATTTCACGGGCGCGTTCCGGAAATTCGACCCGGACTCCTTCTTCACCCACGACCACTTTGTCGCCCGGGAGAAGTTTTCCCTGGACTTTGCATTCGGCGCGTTTGTTTTCAGTGTCGACGCAGATTAAGGCATCCATTTTGATGTGCTCTACCGGTATCCAGGCACCGTCAAAGTGGACATAGCAGGGGTGGTTGGTTGTCGAGTAGAAGCCTTCCGGTGCCACGCGGGCTTTGGTGACCATTCCTAAGGTTGCCTCCGCTTCGCCGGTCACAATTACGCCGAGGCGCCGCAGTTCGCTGATGATTTCGGTGAGTTTCTCCGGGCTTTCGGCGGATACAATCATTTTACAGTAACTCGGGTCGGTCTTGCGGCGGCCGAGGCTGAACTCTTCGGTGTCGAAATCGCCGTTGTATTCAACGACGGTGTCCATTACTTTGGCAAGGATGCCGGAGTCGACAATGTGTCCTTTCAGTTCAATCTCGCGGGCGAATCTGCTTATGCCTGCACGTCCGGTCTTTTTCGGTGAGGATGCGTCATGTGTGTCTGTCATTGGTTTTATATGTCCTGCTATAGTAATGGATTTTGCAGGGATAAAAATATTGTTTGCCGCCTGCTTTTTTCCAAAGCGCGTTTACCCAAACCCTTTATCTCTTTGCACGCCAACATAACTACTGTCCACATGAAAATAATTGCCATTCAGGGGAGCCCCCGCAAAAACGGAAACACCGACCTCGTACTTGACGCCTTTTTATCCGGCGCCGGGGATTTGGGCGCCGAATGTGAAAAAATATATCTGCGCGACATCGAATTCAAAAACTGCCGCGGCTGCAATGCCTGTCATAAAACAGGGGACTGTGTTATCAAAGATGCTCTGACAGAACTTTTTGCAAAAGTTCTGAAAGCAGACATCCTTGTTCTTGCATCTCCTATTTATTCCATGACCGTTACCGCGGAAATGAAAGGATTCATCGACCGCGGGCAGTTTTTATGGGCGCAGAAATTTCTTACAAAGACGCTGGAGTTTGATGACCGGCACTTAGCGACTCACACGGGCGTTTTTATTTCCACCTCGGGTCAGGATTTGCCAACTATTTTTGACGCCGCCCGTCCGGTTGTAAAAGCATTTTTCAATGATTCGGGATTTGTGTACCGCGAAAATGTGTTGTTCCCCGGTATGGACAAAAAAAGCCAGAGCGAACGCGATGAGGCTGCGGCTTTTGCATCAGGCGAGGGAAGAAGAATTGCAAATGCATTAATTACTCTGAAGGGAAATGTATAATCATGGATGAACTAATAGATCAGGGATTTGACCGGTTGTGTGCGCAGATCAGGGAAACCAAAGATGCACAAAAGGAAGCACTTGATGCGATAACGAAAGAAAATGTCGCGTTCCTTGAAAAAATGATTCGCTCGGTCACTCCCGTAATCGCTGAAATCGGTTCGGAGTACATGCTGAAAGGAAAGCAGGACCAGAAAGGCGACCTCTACGACCAGAAATTCTATCCGGACAAGATGATTATTTTAGGCAAGCCGGAAACTCCGGTTGCTATGCGCCCGGATAATCCGACCAAACAGGTGGCACAGCAGTTTTGCGTGATGACCGAAAAGGGCGAGCTCTTTGAGCTGATGTACTCAAACGACGGATTCATTATCGATTCCTATTTATCACCGCTTACGGCGGAAGACGCCCTTGCCTTCTACGGCTATGACATTATGTATATGCTGTATTCTGCGATGCGCGAGTATCAGCTGGCCCAGGAAGATGTGCTTAATGCTCTGAATCTGGTTTTAGGAGCTATCCAGCGCAGTCATGAAAAACCCGCAGAGGAAAACTAAGCAAAACTACTCTGAGGCTTTAGCCGAAGAGATGAGCACGGGCCTGCCGTGCGATTCCATGGGTATTTCCCTGTCTAAAGAGCGGCTTGCAATTTGTTTTGCCCTGATTGCAGCAGCGGGCGCGGCATTTTCCCCGCCGCTTTCCAAACTTGCTTTAGAACAGGTATCTCCCTTTTTTACGGCGTCGCTTTTGAATATCGGTTCCGGAATCGGGGTAATTTGTGCATCGCTTCTGCTCTGGAAGACGCCAATGATGGATAAGTCGCGCCATATCAGGAAAGCAGATACGCCCTGGCTTTTGGGCATTATCTTTTCCGATATGCTTGCTGCAATGTCTATGATGCTTGGCTTGTCGCTTACGGCTGCATCAAATGCTTCGCTTCTGAGCAATTTTGAGACGGTGGCAACGGCGTTTATTGCGCTGATTGTTTTCAAGGAACTGATTTCTCGCCGGCTCTGGTTTGCAATTCTCTTTGTTACCGCGGGAAGCATGATTTTATCGGTGGAGGATTTCAGTTCGTTTTCCATTTCCCCCGGCTCGCTTTTAGTGATTGCGGCCTGTGTCTTCTGGGGTTTTGAAAACAATTTCATGCGCAAGGTTTCTGAGCGGAACCCCACAGAGGTTGTGACTGTGAAAGGGATTTTCGCCGGTCTCGGCTCGCTGATTATCGCATTTGCGGTCGGAGAACCCGTCCCGTCACTGTCTCTGGTAATTATGGTCTTAGTTCTTGGCGTCTTTATTTACGGCATTAACAATGTGTTTCTGCTTTTATCCCAGCGCCATCTTGGCGCCGCCCGTGCGGGGACGTTTTACGGGATTAATCCGTTTCTTGCGGCGCTTGTTTCCTGTATCATCTTCAGTGAACTTCCGTCCTGGCAGTTTATCTTCGCGTTTGTGCTGATGGGGCTTGGAATTTTCTTTGCAACGCTCCGAGGCTTTAGCCGAAGAGTGGAGCACGGCTGAGCCGTGCGACCTGGATACGCGAAAGCAGGAAAGAGATGCGGGGGGCAGCACGCCGCTATCTCTGGAA
Source organism: Methanocorpusculum sp. (assembly GCA_029987245.1). Lineage (GTDB taxonomy): Archaea > Halobacteriota > Methanomicrobia > Methanomicrobiales > Methanocorpusculaceae > Methanocorpusculum. The sequence continues at coordinate 21,349 of DALTWG010000008.1, forward strand.
TCAGAAAAATAGTGTTTATTTCTCCACGCGTCCAATAATAGCAGCAGCATGGCAAAACGCGGTCTGGAAAATTTCGTCACTTATCCTGTTTTTATCCCGGCGGAGGTTTCGGGCAACCTGACGGTATCTATTGCATTTCCCTACCGGCATCTGAATTTTTCCTTTACTGTCTCTATTCCCCGCGCTTTGTTTGAGGGCGCGCGCACTTCGGTAAAAGAAGCCCGCGTTCCTGCGGGCATTCAGGATGCATGGATGCAGAAATACTATGGGGCCTTTGCGGCGCCTTCCGCGCTTGAGCCGTTTTACCAGACTCTTCTTGCTGCATTCAGGAAAATCCGCGCCGAACAGAACCTCACCTCCGACGAATATGTTGAACTTCTTGCGGCGTATGTGCAGTCTATCCCCTATGACCATGAAAAAGTGGCTTCGATTGAGCGCGCGCCCCGCTATCCGGTGGAAACGGTAGTTGACAACAAGGGTATCTGCAGCGATAAAACAGTCCTGCTTGCAGGACTTTTGTCGCATGAGGGCTATGCCTGTGCCGTGCTGCATTTTGCAAAGGAAAACCATGTCACCGTCGGGCTTCCGGCGCCGAAGGGTTTTGATTTTATGGGTTGCGGCTATGCGGTGGTTGAAACAACGGCTATTTCCTACATAGGTTCTTCCTCGACTGAATACGGGGTGTGCGCAAACCGCCCGAAAGTTTTTCCGATAGGACACGGGACAAAAATGTATGAGGGCATTCGCGAGTCGGTAAAAATTCTTACCGTTATGCGTGAGTTGGAGGAAAGTATCGCGCCTGGCTCGCCCCTCTATAATGAAATTGTCTTCGTGCAGAAAAAAATCGAGGCGCTCAAAGCTGAGCTGACCGCGTCAAAGGCGCAAATCGAGCGGACGGCTAACGCGGGCGAAGATTATTATCCGCTGCTTGCAGAGCATAAGAAAAATATTGCGCGGCTGGAGTCGCTGATTCAGGCGTATAACCGGCTCGCAGATGATTTCAGGGCGAATGCGGAGCTGGCCGGATTTATTTATCATAACCGGCTGGATAAGCGCTCAGTGGTGAGGAGGCTGAAAAGTATCGGGAGGATTTGAAGGGTGAAAAATTCCTACTGGATAATTTTGCTAAGTTTGGTAAAATTATCCAGTAGGAAAATGTTTCGCCCCTCTCCCTAAAGCAACCTTTAACCCTTTACACGACCATATAATAATCATTATAGATATCTGTATGCAGGAACGTACACAATGACACAAACATCCGACAAATTAGGCGCAATTCCCTTATCGTCCGACATCCTTGTAAAAGCAAACCTCGGTCTGTGGGCATTCGAACTCGACGAAGGCAAACCGCCGCGCATGTATGTCAATACCACCATGCTTGGTTTAATCGGCCTCACTGAACAGAAACCCCCGGAAGAAACCTACCATGCCTGGTATGACAACATCGATAATGCCAGCTACGACCTCGTTACCGAGGCGGTCAATAAAATGGTCGCCGGCGAACACGCTGAAGTCCAGTATCCCTGGCACCACCCGAACGGTTCCACATTTATCGTTCGCTGCGGCGGCGTGCGCAATTTTGCCTATACACAGGGCATCAGAATTGAAGGCGTCCACCAGAACGTGACCGAAGTCCTGCACTACCGCTCTGCAGAACTCCAGCGCGTCACCGATAAACTCAAACAGACACAGGCATTCACCAACTTCTTTGTCGACAGTTTTGTCTCCGCCTACTACATCGGTCTTACCGACCTTTCCTGCACAATCTACCACCGGACCGCTGAACTTGACAAGAACTATCCGGTCCTTGATAATTATCTCGCCTCTGTAACCGACTATATCAATAAAGATGTCCACGCGGATGACCGCAAACGCATGCTCGAAGCAGTCAGCCCGGACTACATCAGAGCCCGCCTTGCAAAAGAGCCGTCGTTTTCCGTCACGATGCGCGATATCTCCGGCAGCGTTGAAAAAATCTACCGCTTCCAGGCAATCCGCGGCGCTGACGCGGACCATGCAGCCATCGGATTTACCGATATCACCCATGAAGCCGAAGAAGAAGCACAGGCGCGCAAAGTGGAACTTCTTGCCGGTCAGTCAAAAGATATTATCAACAGTATGGCAAAGGAGTTTCGCTCGCTTTACCGCGTCTCCTTTGCCGATGATACGCTGACCGTTCTTGGCAGGTCAGCTGCCATGGAAAAGAAATACGGCAGGTACACAAAGTACAGCGAGGCACTGCGAAACTACATCGAAACCGACGTCCTCGAAAATGACCGTGCGATGATGCATAAAGAGACAACACCTGCGGTAATTCAGGAACGCCTTGCAGTGTCAGACTCCTATTTCGTGGATTTCCGCGAGTACTCGACCGGTATTGTGCGCTGGCACAGGATGCAGGTAAGAAACCTCCCCGGTGCTGAAGACCTGCTGCTTGGATTTGCCGAGCGCGACCGGGAAATTGTCACAGGGCACATCACTAAACGCTTCTTTGACGACTACTTTGCTATTTATATGGTTAGTATCCCCCGCAACAGAGTTAAAGTTATCAAAGGCACTGACTTTTTCTTCAGGAGTGAATCCGCAGAGATATATCAGTTTGATGAAATAATGCCGCCGTTTATCGCAACGGTAAAAGAAAAAGACCGTGAGCATTTCAGAACGCTCCTCTCGCCCGAAGGTGTGAGAAATTACTTCAGCGATGCCGACCGCCGCGAATATGTCTATGAATCGCCTAACGTGGCAAAGCATGCTGCAACCGGCTGGACCAAAGTAACCTACTATGTCACCGAACGGGTAAACGGCGAAGCGGATAATTATGTCATGTGCTTCTCGCTTCTTGACAGCGAACAGATTAAAAAACTGAAACTTTCCGAACTTGTTGCTACTCAGAAGGAACAGCTTGAAGAGCAGCAGAAAGCCCTGGAAGAAGCCCTGCAGCTTGCGCAGTCTGCAAACCGCGCCAAGACCACGTTCTTAAACAACATGAGTCATGATATCCGTACCCCGATGAATGCAATCATCGGCTACACGGGTCTTGCAGCCTCGCACATCGACAACAAAGACCAGGTTCAGAGCTACCTCACCAAAATCGGACAGTCCTCCGACCACCTGCTTTCCCTGATTAACGATGTCCTTGACATGAGCAGAATCGAGTCAGGGAAAATGAACATCAGCGAAAACGAGGAAAATCTTCCGGACATTATTCACACACTGCGCGACATTGTGCAGGCGGATATCAATGCAAAACAGCTTGAATTCTTCATTGACAGCGTCGATGTGCATGATGAAAGAATTGTCTGCGACAAGCTGCGGCTGAACCAGATTCTCTTAAACGTCTTATCCAACGCGGTAAAATACACCCCGGCAGGAGGCATTATTACCTTCCGCGTAACGGAAAAAACCCGGGCGCCTACCGCCTCGGGCTATGCCGGTTTCGAGTTCCGGATTAAAGACAACGGTATCGGCATGGATGCGGAGTTCCTCAAAACCATCTATGACCCCTTCACCCGTGTAAAGTCCAGCACGGTTTCCGGTATTCAGGGCACCGGTCTTGGCATGGCAATTACCAAGAGCATTGTGGATATGATGGGCGGTGAAATTGACATCAGAAGCGAACCGGAAAAAGGCACCGAGGTCATTCTTAATTTCTCGTTCAAGATTGCGGGCGGGCGCAAGTGTCCGGATAAGATTCCCGATATCGAGGGAATGCGCGGGCTTGTGGTCGATGACGATTCCAACACCTGCATCAGTGTTTCCAAAATGCTGCGCGATGCCGGAATGCGCTCCGAGTGGTGTGTGTCCGGAAAGGAAGCGGTTATCCGGACGACCGAGTCGCTTACTATGGGCGATTTGTTCAAGGTCTACATCATCGACTGGCTCATGCCTGATATGAACGGCATTGAAACCACGCGCCGGATTCGAAAAATTGTCGGAAGCGAAGCGCCGATTATTATTCTGACGGCGTATGACTGGTCCGATATCGAAGAAGAGGCGCGCGAGGCGGGTGTCACCGGTTTTGTTTCCAAGCCGCTGTTTCCGTCTGATTTGCACCGGGTTCTTAAGAACTGCTGCGGGCATGTTGAAGAAGGTGCAGAGGAATCTGTATCCGGATTTGATTTCACCGGCAAAAAGATTCTGCTGGTCGAAGACAATCTGATGAATCAGGAGATTGCGCAGGAGATTTTAGAGGAACACGGCCTTTGTGTTGCGACGGCAGATGACGGCACACAGGCTGTTGAGATAATGAAAGCGGCAAAGCCGGGCGACTTTGACCTGATTTTAATGGATATCCAGATGCCTTTGATGAACGGTTATGATGCAACACGTGCTATCCGGAATCTGGATTCGCCGGCTGCACAGATTCCGATTATTGCAATGACCGCAAATGCGTTTGAGGAAGACAAGCAGCTTGCTCTTGAGGCGGGCATGAATGACCATGTGCCCAAGCCGATTGATATTGAAAAACTGAAAGCGGCAATGGCGAAATTTTTGTAACTCCTTTTTTTACGGCGCGGGTTTGGGGGAAAAAGTCATCGCGAGATGAAAGTTTTTCCGGTGCACTGGAAAAAGTATCTTTTTAAAATAAGTTTTTCCGCTGTACTGGAAAAACTTTTAGTGCTTGCACAGCCAACATAGTATAAACAATGCCCGACTCCGTTATCCCCCGCCCGGTTTATCTTGACCGCGTTCTGCAGTTCAAAGACACCGGGCTCATCAAAGTTATAACCGGCATCAGACGATGCGGCAAATCAAAAGTGCTGGAACTCTTTGAAAACCATCTGCTTTCCAGCGGTGTTGCAGAAGATCATATCATCTTCATGAATTTTGAACGGATGGAATACGACACCCTGCGTGATTACAAGGCATTATACGACGCCATCCGAGGAAAAATGACGGAAAAAGACGGGCACTACTATCTTCTCCTTGATGAAATCCAGACGGTGGAACACTGGGAAAAAGCAATCGCCTCGCTGAACGCGGAAAACTCCTGCGATATTACCATAACCGGCTCCAATGCCTGGCTTCTTTCCTCGGAACTCTCCACCCTTCTTTCAGGCAGATATGTTGAAATCAAAGTCCTTCCTCTGTCGTTTAAGGAATATCTGCAGTTTTCCCAAAATGAAAAGACAGAAACCCTGCAGGAAAAATTCAGCAGGTATCTGCAGTTCGGTGCATTTCCTTTCATCCTTTCGCTGCCTCAGGAACCTTCGGCCGTGAACCGGTATCTCGAAAGCATCTACACAACCGTGCTTACCAAAGACATTTTGTCACGCAGCCGCATAAAAGACCCAGACCTTCTCGAACGCCTGATAAAATATATTGCGCAGACTACGGGAAATTATCTTTCGCCAAACAAAATCAGCGGATGCGTCAGTTCAACGGCAAAAGGTACGCACGTCAAATCCGAAACAATAGCAAATTATCTGTCCGTGCTGAAAAAAGCTTTTGTCATTTATGAAGTCCCCCGGTTTGACATCAAAGGAAAAGATATCCTCAAAACCCTTGCAAAATACTATATCATCGATACCGGACTGCGCAATATGCTTTTAGGATACTCGGATACGGATTTCGGATTTGTTCTTGAAACCGTCGTGTATTTTGAACTGCTCAGACGCGGCTATCAGGTTTTTGTAGGCAAATACGGCACTGCGGAAGTGGACTTTGTTGCGGTTAAACCCGAAGAAAAACTCTATGTCCAGGTAACCGAAAGCGTAAGAGGAGAAGAGGTGCGAAAAAGAGAACTTGCCCCGCTTCTCTCTATTCCTGACAACTACCGCAAAATCATTCTATCGCTTGATGAAACCTATGTCAGCGACCATGAAGGAATAGTGTTTCAAAACCTCATCAGGTTTTTGCTTGAGGAGTGAAATTTTTCCTGTCTTCAGACAGGCAGTACTGTCGGATAATACTGCATTCCGAATGCAACGGCATCCGCGAGGGCTGGAATATTAATCACAAGCAGCGCCGCCGCAAGACAGATAAGTATGACCAGTTCGATTTTTGGATGATTTGCACACAGTTTATGTATCGCAAGATACACAAGCGCTATGACAGCCCAGGCGAAATAGAAAGTGAACAGAACCGTTTCATTTGCACCCCAGCCGACAATGCCAATCAGAAGAACAGAAAAGGCAGTCATCCATATACATATTTTGGCAAACCGCTCTTTGCGGTACCAGATAAACCCGCAGACAGCAGCCGCAAGCACAATATATCCCGCAATCCCTGCCCAGAAACCCGGCACACTGGAGTAGTAAAAAGGCGCACCAAAACTATAGTGTGATGGCAGGCTTGCTCCCGATTCCGGTGCAAACAGAAGCGATGAAACAAAATTGCCGTACATGGACAATTTCTCTGTTAATGTCTGACCGATATTCACATTATGCGTCTGCCCAACAATCTCCTGAACAGCCGAACCAAACACTGACAGCCTGCCGCAAAGGAGAAACAGCACAACCGCCTTGCAGGCAACCGACAGGTATTTTTTTATGTCAAATTTCTTTGCAAGAAACGGGAACATGACCGCACTGGTGGTAACTGTTCCAACAGCTCCGATAAACAGCCAGTCCTTGAACCTCTCTGAAGTGCAGACAGAATACACAAACAAGACAAGCCAGAATGCAGCAAAAAAATAATTCTCAATTGTCAGTGAAAAAATAATACTGGGAAATGCGACCGTCATTATCAGCAGAAATCCTGCTTTAAGATATCCTTTTGCCTTCACCAGGCGGGATAACAGAACCGCAGTAACGCCGAGTGCTGCAATCTGCAGTATGGCGATTGTCATAATATATGCTTCCGGTACAAAAAACAACACCTTTGAAACCAGGAATGCAATTATGCCAAAAGGAAGCCCGAACAACCCGAAGATGATATGCTTGATACTGCACACTGAACCGCTGCTTCCCACCGTACCTATCATATTGAACGAGTTATCTTTATACAGCATCATTGAATTCGCTTCGTAAAAGACATTAAACTGCGCATAGAATAGATCCGTCAGCGAATAAAGAACCGGCACCGCTATAGCACCGCAGATAACGATAATTCCCAGATACCATTTTTCAACCCGGTCAAGTCCGCGGATAAAGCCAAGCACTACCGGAATCAGAGTACAAAGCAGAAATTTCCAGAACAGGTAAAGAGCATAGAGGATAAGAATACAAAATACTATGGTGCACGGCACCGGAAAAACATCCGGGTGTGCACACAGCCCTTCTGCAAAAATCCAGGAGGTGACAAGGGCTAACCCTCCTGCTGCCGCGCAATATGGTTTTGCTGTCTCTTTCCAGATTTTCTGCAGGAGATTTTTTCTGCAGACAAGATACAGCCAGAGCGCCGCCCCTATAATAACAGACGGGAGGATAAATGCAGTCGACGGGAGAGTAGGCAATGTGATTGTCTGCTCTGCAAATTCGCTGGCCAGTGCGCGCAAAAAATCCAATGTAGTATACGGTATGGAAAGAATAAACGTAACCGATACCGCCGAAATCAGAAACAGTGCCTTTACCAGAAAATTATCCGGAGAATATTTTTTTGCAGGGATGCTCTCTGCTGCAGCAGTACCCTTTTCTGCAGGTTCAGTACGCTTTTTCAGATGAGACAAATGATACATTTTTCCGCGGAAGGTGTTTATTATTAATTTAACGTAACTGGCTAATAGATGTTTTCCTTTCTCTTCTTAGTCTGCCTTGGATGCGCCCGGACGTTTTCTGAATGCAAAAACCGTCACCAGTAAAAAGGAAACCGGCACACCGATAAGTATGGCAAGAATATAGGCAATAGCCTGATGCCAGCCGAGAATATTGATGAACAGCGCTACAAATGCAATCTGAATCAGGAAATTGGGAATGTAAGACAGGACGAACTTTCCAAATGTTGCCGGATGAAGTTTTTCAGCAAATATCAGTTTTGCCGTGAATGCATAAGTTACAAACAGACTGAGGGCATAGCCGAACACGTAAGCTATTGTTGGATGAATTATCAAAGATATAAGAAGGGAAGTGATAAAATTTGCAAGACACCCCATGGCGCCGCAGAAATTAAACATCAGGAAATGCCGGGAGAAAAACAGCATTTTCATCTTTTTAAGCGTTGAAGGGCGGTACTCATTCCAGGGTACAAGTTTGTCTTTAGAAACAATATAAGCCTCTTTTGCAATCTTTGCAAGGGGCTCATCAGACAACGAATCCGAATAAAATTTCTCAACGGCAGCATCCGGCAAAACCGCACGCAGCCGCACAACCTTTTCCTCTCCCTTGCAGTTTTCACCGCAAAACCTCCCCGTCTTTTCGTCCACACGTGATGCAATCAGAAAAACCCCGAGTTTTTCTGCTGCCGGCGCAAGCAGAAATTCCGGCGATGCGGAAATGATAATGTCAGACTCTTTTTTTGTCTTCAGATACCATTTATTTATTTTTCCAAAATGCGTTTCCCAAAACGCTGCTATTTCTTTTTCTGCATCGGGCAGGTACGTAAGAAAATAAAACAGCCTCTCCTTGAAACCCGTCAGGGTGATGCGGCCGAAACAATACTTTGCATAAGCAAAGCAGAGGCCCGGGAGGGTAAACAGTATTTTTTTATGCCGCTTTATGCAAAAGAGGAAAAAGTCAATGGAGCTGTCCCCGTCATAGATTGTTTTGTCAAAGTCATATACATCCATACCGGCTTACAACCACCCGTATATTATCAGGAACATGAGAAGGGCAAAGGCGATATTCAAAACAAGCAGCGGTTTGTCTTTCACTATTGCGCGAAGCGGTTCCTGATGGCCCTGCATTTCTGTTAACTGATAACGTAATGCAAGAATGATAGTGAACGGCACCGTCCAGATAATGTTCGGACCGTATTTTGCAATGGTAATATCATTAATACACCACAGTGCATAACACACAAGCGCCATGCCAAGACACAGCATCATGCTTTTGTCGACATACTCTTTGGTGTATCCTTTCAAAGAGGTGCGGGTTTCTGCAGATTTTTCCTCATAGCGTATCTCGGACCCTCTTTTAAACAGACTGAGATAGAGGGAAAGTGCAAATGCTATGATAAACAGCCACCGGGAAATCCAGGCGTCTATGAGTGCTACACCGAAGAGAACGCGCAGGAAAAAGCCGGCTGCAATTATGCATACATCCACCAGAGGGATTTTTTTGAGTTTTGCAGAGTACCAGAGATTCAGAACAAAATATACGGCAAGAATCAGCCATGCATAGATATTTGCCCCGAATCCGATTATACCTATGCCGATAGATGCGAGGAAAATACACACGGCAAAAATGACTGCGGAGCGGATTGAAACACGCCCCGATGCAATCGGTCTGTTGCATTTGGTCTTGTGTTTTCTGTCGTTTTCCACATCAAGAATGTCATTTAAGATATAGATAACCGCTGAAAAACCGTAAAAAGTGATGCATCCGACAATTGTTATAAAGAGTAAATTCCAGTCAAACAATGCTCCGCTGAAAAACAGCGGGGCAAAGATTACGATATTTTTTGCCATCTGCGGCAGACGTATAAGCTTAATATACGGATTCATCAGCAGATCTCCTCAAGAATATGCCGGCGTGTTTTAAAACGGCTCCAGATTCCGGTTTCGGATTCGTTCAGACACCAGATACCGGACTGCATCAGAAATTCTGAACGTGGTTTGCAAACTGAAAGTGACATATTCCCTTATATACAATATGTACGAAAAAGGTAATAGGAATTTCTATTTATTAATGCTTTGTGCAAGTGTCTGTCTAAAAACCTTCCCTGTTTTCGAGACTAAAAATTCCAATACTATATCTCTAAGTAACACCAATATATTACCCGCATGTCACAAGAGGAACTACCAAAGACATATGACTTTGCCGCCGTCGAAAAACGCTGGCTTGAGCAGTGGAACGACGCGGACTTCTATTTCGATACCGAATCGAAAAAACCACAATACATTATCGACACCCCTCCGCCGTATCCGACCGGTAAACTCCACATCGGACACGCGCTCAACTGGGTGTACATGGATATTATCGCCCGCTACAAGAGAATGACCGGCTTTAACGTCATGTTCCCGCAGGGCTGGGACTGCCACGGCCTTCCGACCGAGGTGAAAGTCGAAGAAACCCACCACATCACCAAAAACGACGTTTCCCGTGAAGAGTTCCGCAGAATGTGCCGTGAACTCACTGAGGAAAACATCGTCAAAATGCGCCAGTCGCTGCGCACCATGGGATTTTCGGTAGACTGGTCCAACGAATACATCACCATGATGCCGTACTACTATGGCAAAACCCAGCTTTCGTTCCTTCGAATGCTCAAAGCAGGCTACATTTACCAGGCCGAACACCCGGTAAACTTCTGCACCCGCTGCGAAACCGCAATTGCATTCGCCGAAGTCAGCTACGAAGAACAGGACTCGTTCCTCAACTTCTTCAACTTTGACGGACTGGAAATTGCAACCTCCCGGCCGGAGCTGCTCGGAGCCTGTGTTGCAGTAGCCGTTCATCCTGATGACGACAGATACAAGACAATCGTGGGCAAAACCCTTAAAGTTCCTCTCTTTGGTCACGAAGTCAAGATTATCGCCGATGACCAGGTTGACCCTTCGTTTGGTTCCGGTGCAGTAATGATTTGTACCTTCGGAGACAAGACCGATGTATTCTGGTGGAAGAAATACAACCTCCCGCTCAGAAAGGCAATCACGCCGAAAGGCACCATGACTGCCATCTGCGGCAAATACGAAGGATTAACCACCAAAGAATGCCGTGCGGCGGTAATTGCTGATATGAAGGCGGAAGGCATCCTTTACAGACAGGAACCGCTGCACCACTCTGTAGGCTGCTGCTGGAGATGCAAGACGCCGATTGAGATTTTATCCGAACGCCAGTGGTTCGTTAAAGTAAAGGGAGATGAAATTATCAAAGCCGCCCGTGAAATCAAGTGGTACCCCGAGCACATGCTGCAGCGCCTGGAAAACTGGGCGGAGCAGATGGAATGGGACTGGTGCATTTCCCGCCAGCGGCTGTTTGCAACGCCGATTCCGGTCTGGTTCTGCGACAAATGCGGTGAAATGATTTTACCGGACGAAGCAGACCTCCCGATTGACCCAACCATTGACAAACCCAGACACGCCTGCCCGAAATGCGGCAGCACTTCCTTCACCGGTGAAACGGATGTTCTGGATACCTGGATGGATTCATCTATTACTGACCTCCATGTAACAGGCTGGGACGGAAGCGGCAAGCCGCCTCTGTTTCCGGCGCAGCTCAGACCGCAGGGTCACGACATTATCCGGACCTGGGCATTCTATACCATCTTAAGAAGCATGGCCCTTGTCGGCGAAAAACCGTGGGACGGCATCTTAATCAACGGCATGGTCTTGGGCGAGGACGGATTCAAGATGTCCAAGTCGAGGGGAAACGTTATCGGACCTGAAGATGTGATGGGCCCGTATGGCGTCGATGCTCTGCGCCAGTGGGCGGCTGCAGGCTCTTCCACCGGTCAGGATATTCTGTTCAACTGGAACGATGTCATTGCTGCATCCCGGTTCCAGACCAAGATGTGGAACATTGTCAGATTCTCCCTCATGCAGATTCAGAAAGACTCGCCGGTTCCGGAAACGAACGAGCCCTCCACCCTTATCGACAAATGGATGCTTGCAAACCTTTCCAACACCATCCGCGACGTGACCGGGGCGATGGAGGCGTATCTCTTCGACAAGGGATTAAAGATTATCAGAGACTTCTCCTGGAACGTGCTTGCAGACGAGTACCTTGAATTTGTCAAAGGCAGACTTTACAGCGAAGATGCATCAAGAGCCGGCGCGGTTTACACGCTGAAAACCGTCGTCAATGCTCTCTGTATCATGCTTTCGCCCTACATTCCGTTCTTCGCACAGGAATGTTATCACCATTTATCAGGCGGGAAGAGAATCATTGACCAGCAGTGGATTGATTTCAAATATGAAAATGACCTGGCAATCGCCGACGGCGATTTAGTGGTGAACATTGTCGGAGTTCTTCGCAAGTACAAGCATGACGCGGGGCTTGCACTCAATGCCCCGCTTGGCGAGGTCACTGTGTACACACCGGGCCGCGTTATCGATGACGGCGGCGACTTGGGCAGAACGGTTAACGCAACGGTACACTGGAAGGCGGAAGAGCCGGCTCTTATCAAAAATGTCGGCGAGGTTGTCTTCAACAAGGGTATTGTGGGCAAAACCTTCCGCGGCAAGGCCGGCGCCTTCATGAACGCGGTCAAAGCCCTGCCTGATGCAGACAAGGTTAACCCGCCGGCAACTGTTCTCGTCGACGGTGAAGAACTCGCAGTTCCCGAGGGCTGCTGGACAACATCCTATGTTTACTCCGTTTCCGGTGAGGCAGTGGATGTAATTATGGTTGACGATGTTACCATTACGGTACACCGCGGCTGATTTTTTTTATTTTATCCCTTTTTTGTTCCGGAAGAGTGACCCGATTAAAAGAGCCGCCGCAAGCATGAAAGCAACTGCTCCTATAGTAAGGTACATGCCGGTGTAAGCGGGAATAAGAGCAAGCACTGCCGCTGTTACCAGTGTTGCGCAGAACTGACCTCCGTAAGTGCAGGCCGACATTCCGCCCATTATTCGCCCGCGAATTGAAGACGGCGTTACCTCGGAAAGCCAGCGCGTTGCAACCGGCGTTCCAAGACCGATGCCAAAACCGATACAGGATGTGCCAACTGCGACAATAAAAGGATTCAGGGCGTTTGCAATTAAAATCAGCCCGGTTGCCTGGAACAAAAACATTACTCCGAGCATTTGCAGATGGGAAAATACGGTAGCAAGTTTGCCGTAGACAATCCCCGCAATTGCGGTAAATAAACCCACAATTCCTACAATTATGCCGATTTCAGCAGTCGACACCCCGTCCATATCCGCAAGCAGATACGGCGTTTTTGTGGTCATCGAATACAAAAACACCTGACATAACAGGACCGCGAGATAGACCAGCAGAATAACACCAATCATTTTGCCGCGTGAGGAAGAATACGCCGCTTTCGCACCTGCATCAGCCTGATGCGCCGGTTTTTTCGCCCTCTTCGGCTCTTTTAAGGCAATCAGAATTAACGGGATACTTATCAGCGTGATAAAGTAGACCAGAAACGGGGCACGCCAGGAAAAACCTGCAAGGAACCCGCAGATAATCGAAAGCGCCGTTCCGCCTGCCCCGAGTGCCGCCGCATAATAGCCCAGATATTTTGCAAGTTTGCTTCCCGTAAAATATTCAGTAAGCAGCGTTGCCGTCACCGGCATAATTCCGGCCATGCCGATGCCTGAAATCAGCCGGAAGACAAGAATTGCATAGATATCGTTTAAGAAAAATCCCATGCCGCCGCATACGGCAAATACGGCTGTCGAGACAACCAGCGTTTTTATCCGTCCGCATTTATCTGATACTGCGCCGAGGAAAAAGCCGGCCGCGGCTGTTCCAAGCGGCGGAAGTGTGATTAAAAGTGAAACTACAGCGGCTGAGGCATCGGGAAAGGCTTCGCTGATTAAAGGGAGGGCAGATGCAATCGCGCCTCCGCCCAAAAGCGCCGGGGCTGCGGCAAGAAGGAGGACAAAGAGGGTTTTTCTCGTCGGGACAAATTCATTTTCCGGCATTTCTCTTTACTAATTGGTGCCGGTGCAACTTATAGCAACCGGTCTGCAAATCTTTATCTTTTTGCAAATCAACATACTTGTATGTCTGTTCAAACCCGCGACTCCGGGATTGTGTACTGCCCGACTCATGACGAACTCAGAAAAGGCTATGCAAATCTCCCGAACGAAGTAAAAGCCTATTACATACTTTCAGCCGCCTGCGGGGCACGTGCCTCGCAGTTTTGTGCTGTTTTTGGAAGCGACCCCGCATTGCGCGACATCTGCCGCATTAAAAAAGGCACGTATCCCGGCATGGAATCCGATGTTGTCATTATTGATACGCCGGAATTCAGCAAAGGAAACGCCCGCATGGACTGTTTCTGCTTTCCGCCGAAGCTTGAAAAAGCGGTCAGAAACTTTACCCTTTCCTGCGGAAAGGATTATTATCTGAAAACAATACGCTTTGGGCAGGAAGAGGGTTTTTCCATAAACGCATCATGTCTTCGGGAATGGAATTATACCGTCCTCTTTCTTGAAACCGCCTCCCGCACAAAACAGATTGCAGAAGACGTTATCAGCGGTAAATATACAAAACAAATCCGTGCCGAGGTAAATATTGTGCAGGGAAATATTGCTGTATCGCAGATTAATCAGGTTCTTGACCATGAGGAACGGGTAAAAAGAGCGGTTGTTACCTACTCCAGAGCCGCGAAGGTAATTTTTGAGGAACTGCAGGTACCTGATTTTATTCTGCAGGGAAATGTCGCGTATGAAAAAGACAAAATGACGCCCAAAGAGCGAAAATCCCGTGAAAAACAGGTTATCGAATATCTTCAGGCAAAAAAAGAGAACGGGGAGCATATGTACACTCACCGGTGGATTAAAAACGAAACCGGTGTTACTTCACGCGAACTGAACAGAATCATCGCTGAAAACGGGCTCGAACGGGGAAATGCGGGGGGAAGATCAAAAGGCATGGCAAAACCCCGCAGGACATAAAGGGGTGAGAGCCCCCTTCACTCGTTTAATGCTTCCATCGCGTTTCGGGCGTAAATATCGTCATATACGAAGACAATATCTACTGAAACCGAAACCTCGACATCGTCCGGCTGAATATATTTGCGCGGCGGATTTACTGAGCAGATTTCATTTATTCTGGGTACTGGCATATTCCATTCTTCATTTATTTTGGAATATCCTTCCCAGTCGCATGAAATATCAATCGACTTTGTACCGAGAAGAAGTATCCCAAGCGGTTCTGCCGCGCATTCCGCGTCAAACCGGGCTGCAAGAACAGCTGTTTGCACGGCTTTTGCACGCGCCTGCTGTTTTGCCTCGTCCGAGAGGAAATATCTCACCCCGTACATTTCGCTGGCACCCGATTTTACCGCCAGGTCAATAACATCCGAAATCTCGGAAATTCTGGGGGAAACAACATCTAAAGTGGTGGAAACAGTTGTAATCAGCTGACCTTTTCTCCATCTGCCGTATGCCTCATATGCCCTGTACTGGTTGACATAAATCTCATCACAAGTGACCTTGTCATCTTCTTTTGCCCATATGTTTAAAGCGGCAAGAAGTTTTTCCGTTTCACCGGCGACCATTTCATATGCAGTTTCTTTTTTACTTTCCTCATGTTCAATGCGAAACGAAATCGAAAACATATCCGGCTTTCCCTTTGCATTGCCTTTGCCTGAGGCATGGAGTTCAGCGTACTTTTTTTCGCGCTTTGCGCTTCTTGTGTAGTCCGGGACAAATTCTGTCATACATTATAGTTGGCGCCGCATCTATAAAAATATTATCTAATGCTAAGTTAACATACTTAGCATTATGAGCAATCCGTAAATGCTATTAGCCTTCACGCCCAATGCATAAGCATGATAAAACGGCTGCGCAGTATTGTACATATTGTTCCCCTTTCAGGAAGTGAAAAGCGCGCAGCATCCGTTTATGAAACCAGTGCAGCGGACCGTGTTCATCTTATTGTCCGCAAAAAATCCGCCGCATGGAAAAATTTCTGCGAGCTCCTTGCAGAAAAAAATATTGCGGCAGAAACAACCGTCTGCGACCTTTCCAACCCTATAGAATTTTTATCCTGTATAACCAGTCTGATTGCAGCAGAAAACCCTGCCTACAACAGCGTTTATGTAAATATCGCGGCAGCAGGCCCCATGTGCGCAGGAATAAGCTCTCTTGCTGCCATGGCGCAAAAAGCAGCCGTGTATTCGGTTGAATCCGGCGAAATTGTACTGCTTCCTGAAATGGATGTTGTTTTGCCCGAAGAACAGGAAACAGAAGTGCTTGGTGAACTTGTTTTTGCCGAAGACGCCGGTGAATCGCTTTCCGCAACAGATATCAGCGGTATTCTGGAGCATGAGGATGAAGAGGATGATGAGTTGGACGAATGCGGAAAAATCACCATCTGCGCCTGCCGGCCTATGTCCCTGATGCAGACGGACTGTGTCGCTGAAGAAAGCAGGATACTTTATCCTGCAAAGCATCCGTCAGACGAACAGAAACAAAAGCGCGCCGTCCAGAGCCGCAATCTGATGAAAGTCTCTTCCTTTATGCGCAGAATGGAGGAGAAAGGCTATGTTGAAAAGAAAAAGGAAGGGCGCAAAATGCTCTACCGCGTGACTGAAAAAGGCAGATATGCATATTATCTGACCGGAAAAAAGAATAATTGAGGTTACTTATGTCTACAAGATGTTATATCGGCGTGCGAAATCACGATGAATCAGCAACATTTATTTACTGCCATTGTGACGGCTACCCGCAGGGAGTCGGTCAGACCTTGCTGAATTTTTACCCAGACCGTGCAAAAGTGAATCAGTTAATCGGTCTTGGCGATTTGTTTTCGCTTGGCACGTCTATTGAAAACTGCGATGCAGATGTTAGAGACGGAGGTGAAGACTGGGCGGATAATCTGCCTGTCACCATCGGAGGCGCGCGCCACCCGGAGCGTTATGCGCTTGATATTGAATGGCGCTATATCTTTGAACTGGATGATACCTGGTCATGCTCGGAAGAATGCAGCGGATGCAGTCAGCCATTGACGTGGAGTGTTATTGAAGATGACTGGCAGCACAAACACTGAAGTAGAGAATTGCAGACAATATAGAGGTACACATGCAAACACTTTATGGCCGATGCGATGAATTAAAAGCCCGGATTGACAAATACCGGCCGTTTCCGAAAGAAACGCTTGCTTCCATGCGGGATTATTACCGGATAGGACTTACTTATGCAAGCAATGCACTTGAAGGAAACAGTCTGACGATTTCAGAAGTAAAAGTCGTTATCGAAGACGGATTAACCATCAATGGCAAACCGCTTCGTGAAATGTATGAAACCATCGGGCATGCAAAAGCGTATGAATATCTGTATCAGATTGCCGGTAAAAATCCGCTGACTCTGGACCATATTCTGATGCTTCACCGCCTGTTCTATCAGAATATTGATTCCGCGCATGCGGGTGTTTTTCGCAAAAAAGCAGTATTTATCAGCGGAAGCAGCTATCCGGTCTGTTCTCCAAAGGATCTTTCCAGCCGGATGAAAACTTTTGTCGCATGGTTTAATAAGACGGAAGGAACTATTCATCCGGTGGAATTTGCCGCGCTAGTCCATCAGAAATTTGTCTTTATCCATCCGTTTATTGACGGGAACGGGCGTGTTTCACGGTTATTAATGAATCTCGCCCTTCTGCGCAGCGGATTTACTATTGCTGTCATTTCTCCGGTTCTGCGCCAAGAATATAATGCCTGTCTTGAACGTGCGCATGAAAATCCGGAGGATTTCTGTCTGTTTATTGCCCGGTCGGTAATTGAAACGGAAAAAGAGCTTCTGCGGCTTATTGAAGGCAGCGTGTCGGAATTCCCCGGGATAGAATATACAGTTTCAAAGGACATATCCGGTGATGGAATCAGCGGGGCGACTCCTGGGGCTGAAGATAGAATAAATGACGGTGGTGATAGATTAAGTGATAGAATAAATAAGGCTGGTGATAGAATAAATGACAGGTTACAGCAGATTTATTCTATCATAACAGAGCATCCGGGCATTAATGCAAACGGCATTTCGGAGCTTTGCAACAAGAGCATTGCCACAATAAACCGTGATATTGCAAAATTAAAGGGTGCGGGCAAAATAGAATTCCGCGGTGCAAAAAAGAACGGCGGGTACTATTCCGTGATAGAATAAACTGATAGAATATCTGTCCCTGCACAAAACATACCTTTATATTCTTACACGTCGAATACTATATGTTCTTCTGCAAGGGAACAAATTCTTAAGGGAATCCCGGTGGGATTCCCGTTTTTCGTATTCTTAACCCAGCATTTGCGGGCCAGTAGCTTAGTGGTGGAGCGCCCGGCTCATAACCGGGTGGTCGCGGGTTCGAACCCCTCCTGGCCCATCAGCTGTTCCTGTATCATCTTCTATATGTTCATCCAGTTTTTGCGACTACTTATCAACAGGGTTTTAATCTCAGACGACCATTATATAATGGAACTAGTCCGGGCGGTCTGGCATCGCCTGTTATCCGAAGTTGTCAATATGCGGAGGACGAAACCCGAAGACGGCTGCGGCAGTCTTTTTGAAAGCGTGAAATACCGACGTTGATACCTTGTCCTGTAAGGTCGATGGCGCAGAAGGTGTATTCCGGAGGGAATGCATCTCTGCTTGTTGTGGGCACCGGTTCAGGCCCGGAAGGGAGCAGACCTACCGTAAACATACGGCGCCTACAGGGTCGCGGGGTGGAGAAGGGTTTTGCGAAAGAGATCAGGCATGTGCTTCCTACCGAGGGTGTGTTCCATCCTCTGTTATTATGTCAAAAGTAACTATTATCGGCGCAACCGGACAGGTTGGCTCTTACATCGCTCATGCTGTATCACAGTTTCCCCATGTAGATGAAATGTGTCTTTTCGGCAGACCAGGAAATGAAAAATATCTCGACGGCCTTGCCCATGATATGATAGACTCGTTTGCCGCGCGCGGCACTAATACCCGGATTACCATTGGTGTCGACCCGAAAGATCTGCGCGGTTCTGATATCATTGTTATGACCGCCGGCATTCCAAGAAAGGATGGACAGACCAGACTTGATCTCGCCCTTGAGAATGCCCGTATTGTCAAGCATTATGCTGAAATGATCGGTCGCCAGGCGCATAGCGCCCTTCTGCTTGTATTAAGCAATCCGGTGGATGTTATGACCACGGTTGCTCTTAAATACTCTGGACTCATGCCCCACCGCGTTTTCGGCCTTGGCACGCATCTTGATTCGATGCGGCTGAAATCGCTTCTTGCCGACTTTTTCAATGTGCATGTGAGCGAAGTGCACACCAGAATTATCGGCGAACACGGCGATTCCATGGTTCCGTTATGGTCGGCAACCACCATCGGAGGCATCCAGATTGACAATCTTGTGGGCATTGCAAAAATTCCGCGTGAGGAGTTCATGGAACGGGTGAAGACCAGTGGTTCGTATATTATCCGCGCAAAAGGTTCGACGGTATACGGCCCCGGCGATGCAGCGGCAAATCTGATTAAGACGATTGCAGAGGATGAAAACCGGCTTCTTACGGTTTCGACCAGAATCAACCGGGAGCGTTTCGGCGCAGACGGTATCTGTATCAGTATCCCGGCGCGCATTACGCGTGAGGGCGTGTTCCCGGTAGAGGTTGTGATGTCTGATGAGGAAACCGAGGCGTTTCAGCGTTCTGTTGCGGTGATTCAGAAGGTAACCGGGGACGTTTTCGCGGTTTTGGACGCGGAATAAAAATAGTATTTTTCTTTTTTACGCATCCAGAAGCGTTCTTGATACAATCCATTCGCCGTGCGCTTCGCGCGTGGTGCCTACAATCAGCCATTTCTGGGTGCCGTGTTCCTCTACAACCCCGCAGGCTTCGATAGTTTCTCCGGTAAAAGCCTGCCCCGTGTACGTGTGCGTAAAGGACATGACATAGTCTATTTCCTCATGCTCCACCTTGTAGATTCCCGGCGAATCAAACGCAAGCGAAGCGTCGGTTACTTTTGCCTCAATCGTGAGTTTGTGCGTTTTTTTGCCAAGCGTAATCGGCGGAACCGAATGGAGATTGTCGTAACCCCGGGAGTAGAGCAGGTCGAAATACGTTCCTTCGAACTCGCCGCGGTTGAATTTGCGCGCTTCATGGGCTACGAAGTCGTCGAATGAAATATCGGGCTGTCGTTTGGTGTAGACCTTCTGCCACATCTCGTCGCTCATCGAAGGAATTTTGCCTTTTGCGACCAGCTGCATCAGTTTTTCGCGCGCGCTAAACCATGTGCTCCCGTACACGACCATATCGATATCGGATGCCGCGTTTTCCAGGCCCGCTACAAGCGACCCTGTTGCACCAAACGAGCCAGCCGGCAGGTCTAATAAGGAAAAAAGGCGAGCTGCGCGCTCATTGCGTGCTGCAATCGCCGGGGCCTGTTCTTCGGGCTTTAATACCTGTACAATGTCGGAAAGCGGCACCCGGTGCACTAAATCAAGGTACTCCGGCTTATGCTCTTTGACCCAGGCAAACGCGTCAGCGAAGTCGTATTTTTTGTAACGCAGCCCGTTTAGGCGCGAAACACGGTCGCCGTCCTCTGTCGGCACATAGCGCAGAATGCATTCTGCGCGTTCCTGATTTTCATAGCCGCTTGTTGCATATATGCAGTTGTCGGCCGTCATTACAAAATCCCGCAGGCGAATAGGTTTCATTACTAATACATTGTCCTGCCCGGTATAAAAGAAATAGGATTGATGTTTGTGTACAAATTAGGTGGTAAAACAGATTCTTGGGATGCTGGACCTGTTCCGTTGCAGAACAGGTCCGGTGATGATGTATGAAAGAAAGTCTTATGCTTTGCTGCTGCTGTGCCTTTTTATTTTATTGTCGCACAAGTTTTCAGGTAATCTTGTGCACTACTATCTATGTTGATAATATATTAAATAGTTTCTTGACTTGATAAAATAATTCAGTTATCCCGGGTATCTGGTCACGCCGGCGGAAATTACTTTCCGCCGTCTTTTGCCTGCTTTAAGGCCAGCTTAAGCGCGCGGTCGTAGGATTCCAGTTCCTCTTTGCTTTTGCCCGCAAATACCATTTCGGGGCGCGACATCAGCGCATGGAACTGCACAAAGCGTGCGTTTTCATCAGCCGCCCTTCGGTGAACCGTTTCATCATGCAGCGGAGTTCCGCACGCACTGCAAAATCGCGCTCCTTCTGTCATTTGCGCCCCGCATATGGGGCAGCGCGTCCCGTAAACAAATGCATGGATTGCATTGCGTGCAAAATCAGTTGTTTTTACACCCTGTTCCTCGGAAATTTTATTCATCTCTTCGTAAAAGTCACCGCTCATACGAAATGTGAGCTGAACGGAAGTTGTTTTGAGTCCTGCCATACTTACATATTGTATGCGCGATCGTATATATTTTCCTGTATTAAAAACCAAATGGCATTAAAATGCTGAATTTTAAAAACATTTGTTTTTAAAATATGGAAAAATATATATTAGTGTTATTACAAATACTAGTATGCAGAAGAGTGCAGTGTAAAAACACGAGCACCTCTGCAAGGAATTA
>DALTWG010000054.1 GCA_029987245.1 Methanocorpusculum sp.
AAAAACACGAAACCTCTCACGAAAGTTACTAATTTATTATCCTAAGAAAATAAATGCGACAAGAAAATGGGGGTATTCTTATCAGAATATGCTCACAAAAATTTCTTTACGGATGCAGCATCACCATCAAAAAAAGTCACTTCATCCTCTAAATCTAAAAAAGCATCGAAACAACACGTATTTTAAAAATACAACACACCCATAACAAATGCCCTCCGACGCCTATTACCTCTACGACGAACAAACCATCCTTAACCAGCTTTCCCTCCTCAAAAAACACTTCCCGCAGGTAACCCTCCTTTACTCCGTAAAAACCAACCCGCATAAAGAAATTCTGCGCAGCCTCTTTGCACACGGCTGCGGCGCTGATGCAGCTTCAGCCGCGGAAGTATGCCTTGCCCAAACTCACGGCGCAAAAATAATTTCCTACAGCGCCCCGGGCAAAACAGAAACCGACATCCGCGAAACATGGGGATGCCGCATAGTCGCAGACAGTTTGCGTGAACTTGCCCTCCTGGAAAAAATCGCCGCAGAAAAAAATCAGACGGCTGAAATCTCTCTTCGCATCAACCCGGGCCCCTCCCCCTCGAAGTTTGGCATCGACGCCGATGAACTTTTTGCGCAGAAAAATTTCACCGGCGCATATCCCCATCTAAACATTACCGGCATCCATGTTCACCTCAAATCCCAGATACTGGACTGGAAAGAACTCAGCCCCTATTATGAAACAGTATTTTCTCTTGCGGCAAAAATGTTTGCGGCAGGCCTTGACATCCGCATAATAAATTTCGGCAGCGGAATCGGCGTCCCTTATGGAGACGAGGCTCCGCTCAATCTTGAAGCGCTCGGGCAAAAATTTGCGGAGCTCAATGCGAAATACAACACCTTCGGCGCTGCCCTGTTCTTCGAGCCCGGCCGGTTTCTGGTTTGCAGAGCCGGGACCTATTACACAAAAGTGCTTGACAAAAAAACCTCGCACGGGACAACTTATCTTATCGTCGCAGGGGGACTCAACGGATTTCTGCGCCCCGGGATGGCACACCTTGCCGCATCCTATGGAGCCATAAGCCATCCCGCGGAACCGCTGGTGACAAACAATTTTCCCTGCGCATTTGCGATACACAACGGCTCTGATGAAATGGAACGGGTCACAATAGCCGGAAGCCTTTGCTCTGCCTGGGATGTTTTCGCCGAAGATATCTGCCTGCCCAAGGCAGATACCGGCGACTGGATAGAAATAAACAACGCGGGCGCCTACGGCTGCACACTTTCCCTGCGGGAATTTGCCGGGGCGCGCAAAGCGGAAGAACGGTTCAGGAAGGTGAGCGGGGAAATAATCTGAACCGGGCGGGGGGGATAGAGGAAAATAAATCTTAGACCCTAAGATAAACGACTTAGACCCTAAGATATCCCTGCTGCTGAAAATTGTTTCTGCCCATACAACGAAAAAATATCCGGCACTCACAAATTTATATTCCCATACTATATTTCAACCAGCATAACAAAAAACTTTTTTCAGTATGCAGTGACAAAATATTACTTTCAACAACTTATTTATCTCCATACTTACATATATTATAGTATGATATCCCGCGACCGATACATCAAAAAAATCCGGCCTCTCATAAACAAACCGGTAATAAAAGTACTTACCGGCATCAGACGGGCCGGAAAATCCGCAATGCTGTCCCTCATTGAAGACGAACTTACCGGCAGAGGAATTGACACACAGCACATAATCCGGATAAATTTTGAAGAAAGCAGATATTTCCCCTTAACAGACGCAGCAGCCCTTGACACCTATATTTCCAGCCTCATCACCGGCAAAAAAACCTACTACCTCCTCATCGACGAAATACAGGAAGTACAATCCTGGGAAAAAGTCATCAATTCACTCTTTGCCTCAGGGGTATGCGACATCTATATTACCGGCTCAAACTCACGCCTCCTCTCATCAGAACTTTCCACCTATCTTACGGGAAGATACGTGGAAATACCCGTTCAGACACTTTCATTTGCCGAAACACTGGATTTTGCAGAGGCAAGAACCGGAAAAAGACCGGACGCAAAAAATGCATTTATCTCCTATCTGAAAAACGGCGGATTTCCCATGCTTCACACCGGAGACTATGACGCAGACACCATAAAAATGATTGCCAACGGCATCTATTCCTCGGCAATTCTGCGTGATGTGGTGCAAAGACATAACCTGCGAAACTCTGTACTGCTTGAGCGGCTGGTGATGTTTTTATTTGACAACACCGGAAATATTTTTTCCGCCAGAAGTGTGTCGGATTTTCTTAAAAGTGAAAATTTATCCATATCTCCAAACACCATCTACGAATATCTCTCCATGCTCGAAGAGGCATTTGTTGTTCACCGGGTGCAGAGATTTGATATGGCGGGAAAACGGATTTTGAAGACGCTTGAAAAATATTATGTGAGTGACACCTCCCTGATCACATCAACCCTTGGATTCAGAGATACAAAAGTCGCCGGTCTCCTGGAAAACATCGTCTTCCTTGAACTCTTAAGCCGGGATTACAAAGTCTATGTCGGCAAATCCGGCTCAAAAGAGATTGATTTCGTCGCAGAAAAAAGCGGAGAGCGCATTTACATTCAGGTCGCACGGATAATAGGCTCGGATGAAACACAGGAACGCGAATTCGGACCGCTTCTTTCCATCGCCGACCATTATCCGAAATATGTGGTGACCATGGATGAATTGGCCGGCGGAAATATAGATGGAGTAAAGCACATACATATCGCTGATTTCCTGCTGATGGAGGATTTTTCATGAAGCTTACCATTCTTGCGGAAAATTACACCGCCCTGAATAAAAATCTGCTTGCCGAGCCGGGATTTTCCGCATACATCGAGGACGGTGAGGATAAAATTCTCTTCGACTGCGGATACTCGAATGTCTTCAAAAAGAACGCCGAATTCCTGCACATCGAGTTGGGAAATCTTACGAAGGTGGTTTTTTCCCACGGTCACGATGACCACACAGGAGGTCTTGCCTCGCTTCTGCCGCTGGTAAAGCGGGGCACGCCGCTTTTTGCCCACCCGGACACATTTAACATAAAGCTCCGGGGAGAAATGTGCACCGGCTCGCGCTTCCGCGAAGAGGACCTTGCAAAAACATTTTCGCTGTCGCTTAAAAGGGGACCGCAGAAAATAAGTGAGCATATTACCTTCCTCGGCGAAATCCCGCAGACCATATCGTTTGAAACCCGCCGGCAGTTTGATGAAAAAGTGACGGCAAAAGGACGGCGCGAGCCGGATTTTGTTTTAGAGGACTCAGCGCTGGTGTATGAAACCGAAACAGGGCTGTATATTATCACAGGATGCTCCCATGCAGGAATCTGCAATATTATTGCATATGCGAAGGAGCTTTTTGCAAAGCCGGTGCTTGGCGTAATAGGGGGCTTTCATCTGAAGGAGGTAAATGAACAGGTGAAACTGACGATTGCATTTTTCAGACGCGAGGGGATAGACGAAGCCTATCCCTGTCACTGCACATCGTTTATGGTGCGCGCGGCTTTCAATGAAGCGTTTCCGGTGAAAAAAGAAGCGGGGGTGGGGGCAGAGATAGAGTGGTGAAAAGAAAAAGTTGCGACATGCCGCAACTTTTCTTAAATCCTTCCTTCTTCTTTTAATTCCAGCAGAGCCTGGCGCATAAGTTCTTTTGCCTCTTCAGTATAAGTCGGATTTTCATATATTCAATAAAGTCGATTGCGTCCTGCCCGGTAAGTTCAAGTCCGATTTCTATCGGCTCCGCCATATCTATTCCATCCTTCCCTCATCTTCCCTCTGACGGCGCAGTGCTTCACGCATAGCTTCAATGCCTGCTTTCGTGTACGTCGGATTCTTCTGATAATTTTCAAAATCAATGGCATCCTGACCTTCGAGGACAAGCCCGTACGTTAATGGAGTTGACATAAATTTCCCTGCTTGGAAAATATTGGGTACATGGGTTTAACTCTTTTCTGCTCACCCCGAAACAAGCGCATACAGCGCCTTGTTCACATACACCTTCTCCTGCGAAATCTTCTGCGAAGAAAGCACCCCGATAGCCTCCATCTCCTTAAGATATTTCATAGCCGTCTGGCGATTGCCGATTCCCGCATCAATCAGATGCAGCGCTTCACTGAGCCGCGCAAGCGAAAGCGTAGCCGCATTACAGGCTTTCCAGACCGCCGGCGTTTCAATATCAGCTTTCGGCGGCAGCGGGGGCAAAGAGTCATAAGGTATTTCCGGGTCAAATGTCACAACTAATAATATACCTTCATCACATAAATATCTATCCAGTCATCTGTATAAAATTTTCAAAATTGCGAACTTGTCACCGGCGATGTGTATACGCGTTGAACAGTTCCCCCATCATCTGTTCAAATTTTTCAAAATTTTGTACAGTTCATTTCCGATCTGTACAACGGTTGAACAGTTCGACCGTCCTATTTCCCCAAAACCTCTATATCCTCGCAAAACATACAATTATATACAAACCTTTTATGACCCCCGGAAAAAATCACCCCCGTGAAGACACCGACACCATCAGACGCCTGGATAGAAAACTCTCCGACCTCGGCTTGAAAATCAACAAAGACGAAGACGAAAGGAAAGTCACCGGCGAAGTATTTGATGAAGTCACGCTTTTAGCCCTGTACAAACTCGTTACAAAAAAAGTTATCGCAACCCTTGGAGGCTCCATTTCCACCGGCAAGGAGGCAAACGTGTTTCTTGCCGGAAGAACCGACGTTGAGACAGGCGAAGTATCCGATGCCGCGGTAAAAATCTACCGCCTCCGTACCGGAAACTTCACCAAAATGAGCGAGTACATCGTAGGCGACCCCCGCTTTGCCGGTGTCAAACGCAGTCACAAAGACCTGATTTTTGCCTGGACCAAAAAAGAGTTCAGCAACCTTGCGCGGGCCCGCGATGCAGGAATCCCCTGCCCGAAACCATATGCCTTTGACAGAAACATCCTTATCATGGAGTTTTTAGGCGAAAACGGCATTCCTTATCCGCAGCTCCGCCAGGTTATGCCGGGCACGCCCGATGAAACCTATGAAGAAGTCCTCGCCCTTTTGAAAAAACTCTACCGGGACGCAAGACTTATCCACGGCGACCTCTCCGAATACAACATTCTGACAGGACAAAACGGATTAATCCTCATTGACATGGCGCAGGCAGTAACACCCGAACACCCGCAGGCATACCATTTCTTATTCAGAGACATTAAAAACATGAACCGGTTCTTTGCAAAGAAATGCGCAACCCGCGGCGAACATGAAATCTTTCGCGACATCGTCGGCGAAGAATTCTTTGAAATCTAAACATCAGTACCACAAACATGACACAGGAAATAAAAATCCCCAGTGACCGCATCGGAGCCATGATTGGCAAAGGCGGCGAAACCAGAAGAGATCTGGAAGAAACCCTTAACGTAACCCTTGACATTGACAGCGAAACAGGGCTTATCACCATCACCAACGAAAAAGACGCATTATGCGAAATCAACTCCATTGAAGTAATCAGAGCCATTGGCAGAGGCTTTTCACCGGAACGCGCCAAAAAACTCCTCGAAGACGAGGACATGATTTTGGATCTGATTGATGTATCTGACGTTGCCGATACCCCTGCAAAACTCGCGCGGGTGCGGGGTCGCATCATCGGAAAAGAAGGCCGGGCACGTGAACAGATTGAAAACATGACCGGAGCAATTCTTTCTATCTACGGCAAAACGATTGGCATTATCGGCCTTCCCGAACAGGTGGGCGATGCGCACACAGCGGTAAATATGCTCATTAACGGCTCCGATCACAACACGGTCTTCAATTTCCTTGACAAAAAGAGAAAGGAAGCCAAACAGGATATGTTTAGCTACTACTACTAAAGAGTCCTATCGAATCCTTTAATATCTATGACGACACGCTGCACTGTTCCACTCGAAACAAAGGGGTTATATACCCGAAGGGTTTTATCATGAAACTGAGTTCAGTTGACATCCCGATTGCCTTGCGCGACGCATATTGCGCCGCAGGCATTGAAGAGCTCTACCCCCCGCAGGAAAAGTGCATTGAATCAGGTCTTTTAGAGCGCAAAAATATTCTGGCTGCAATTCCCACGGCATCCGGAAAAACCATCATCGCCGAGATGGCGATGCACAAGGAAATAGAGCGGGGCGGAAAGTGTCTCTATATTGTGCCGCTGAAAGCGCTTGCCGCGGAAAAGTATGACGACTTTGCCTCGAAAAACTCAGTGAAGGTAGGCATTGCAACAGGCGACCCGGACCAGCGCGATGAATATCTGGGGCGCTATGATATTATTGTCGCCACCTCGGAAAAAACCGATTCGCTTCTGCGCAACAAAGCCGGATGGCTCAAATCGGTTTCACTTTTAGTCGTTGACGAGATTCATCTGATAGGAGACGAGTCGCGCGGCGCCACGCTTGAGATGGTGATTGCAAAACTGCGCATGCAAAATCCCGATATGCAGATTATCGGCCTTTCAGCAACGATGGGAAATCCTGAAAGCCTTGCCAAATGGCTGGATGCAGAGCTTATCACCAGTGAGTGGCGTCCGGTGGATTTGAAAGAGGGTGTGTATAACGGCGGGGCAATTCATTTTCACGGAAGCGAGCGGGTTGTGCCCGCGGTCCGCAAAGACGATGACCTGAACCTGATGCTGGACACTATCGAAGAGGGCGGTCAGTGTCTGGTGTTTGTCTCGTCCCGGCGCTCGGCAGAGGCATATGCAAAGCGGGCGGCTGCAGCGCTGAAAAAATCCAGCCCCGCCCTGGATGCATATGCAGACATTATCGAGAAAGCGGACGCAACCAATTCCGGAAAGGTGCTCGCAGCATCGGTTCGAAACGGGGCCGCATTCCACCACGCGGGGCTGCCAAGAGCAGCCCGCGCCGCGGTGGAAGAGGGGTTCAGAAAAGGAGAGATTGCAGTAATTTCATCCACCCCGACGCTTGCAGCCGGTCTCAACCTCCCTGCCCGGCGCGTAATTATCCGGGATTATACAAGGTATGAAGCAGGAATAGGCGCATCAAAAATTCCTGTCATGGAATACCGGCAGATGGCAGGCCGTGCCGGAAGACCGCGGCTTGACCCCTACGGGGAGGCGGTCCTGATTGCAAAGGAAAAAGAGGATGTTGACACACTCTTTGAAGAGTTCATCGATGCACCTGCAGAAGACATCAACTCGCAGTGCAAAAGCCAGAAGGAACTGCAGACCCACCTGCTCGCGCTTATCACCTCCGGATTTGCCCGCACCTTCGATGAAGTCAGTGCCTTTATGGAACGCACTTTTTATGTAAGCCAGAAAAAAGTGCACCGGAGTTTTGACGACCATGTTGCCCATGCAATTGCCTATCTGAAAAAAGCGGGCATGATAGAGATTTCCGGCAATGACCTCACGCCGACCATCTTCGGCGCCCTTTCCTCGCGGCTGTATCTGCATCCGAAATCCGCAACCATGATAAAAGAGGCGCTCGAAGAGCGGGCAAAGCAGGAAAGTGAGCGCTCTGGCGAAAGAGAGGGAGAGCTGGAAAGCGAACAAAGCGGATTTTCCAATTTTGGCATGCTGCATCTTTTGTGCATGACGCCTGACATGTTCCGGTTTTATCTGAAAACCTCAGACGAGCGGTTTGTTGACCAGGTTCTGCGCGAGCGCGCCGAAGAACTTTTCACCGAGGATTTGTCCGAGGAGTTTTTTGCCGCGATAAAAACCGCCCTTGTTGTTGAATACTGGATTGACGAAGTAAATGAAGATACAATTGCAGACACCTTCGGCGTTGGAACAGGAGATATCCATGCAGTAGTGGAAAATCTCAAATGGCTGATGCATGCAGGAGTCCGCATCGCAGAAGAGTTTACCCCCGGATTTGCAGAGGATATGAAAAAACTCGAAGTCCGGCTTGCAAACGGCATCAAAGAGGAACTTATTCCTCTGGTCTCGCTCAAGGGAATCGGCCGTGTGCGCGCAAGGCGGCTTTTCAACCGGGGTTACACCGAACCGGAAAAACTCCTGCAGGGAAATAAATCTGAAATTGTAAGTATTTTAGGAACTGCCCTCACCGAAAAAATATTTGCGCAGGGCGGAAAAGAAAGCCGGGACAAAAGCCGGAGGAAAACCCGCGCCCCTTCGGTTCCGCTCGAAAATGATGAGAGTGAGAAGGAAAAAAGAGATAGAGAAGAGGAAAAGGAAGTTGGCGAAGAGCCGGTCGAAAAAACCGGGCCGCTGAAAAAAGAAAAGAAAGAGAGAAAGCCCCAGGCAACCCTTTTTGATTTCGGAGGATAACAACCATGCTGTATTCAGGAAAAATTACCACAGACAACACAAAAGAAACGATTGCAGAGATAAACCGCATTGCAGACGAAACAGACTCCTGCATTGTTTTGCTGGACGCAAAAAAAACTGCCGGAAAGGCACATATAGAGTGTGCGCTTGCACATGCAAAGCGCGCCTTTGCCGAAAAGAAAAATATCGCGCGCACGCTTTCCATGGAAATTTTACTCTACGTCTCAGCACAGAGGCAGTGTTCGCTTGCGCCGCGCTTCGGACTTCATGAAGGAGAAAATTTTGTCTATGTCCTGATTGAGGGAGGCGATGAAAAAACAGCCTTTGCAAAACTTGCACAGCTGATTGAAGATGCACCGGCGGTGTGCGCTTCAGTTAATACACTGAAAAAAGAATTCGGCATCACCGATGCGGAACTGGAAATCACCGGCGAAGACCGGATTGCAGAACTGGTGTGCGAGCGGGTTGCTTTAATGGAGGTCCGCTAAATAATAACAGAGTCCGGTAACAAAATGAAAAAACTGATAATTATCGTCCTGATTCTTCTCGTTTGCGCAACCGTCGGCGGAGTCCTCCTGATTTTAAAAAATCCGGGAGGGATGTTTGATTCCTATCCGGAAATTATTCTGCCGGAAACAGACTGCAAAACGCAGACTGTTGCAATTGAGTTTCCGTTTGAAAGCAGCACGGTAAAAGGCTCGGTTGATTTGGAACTTGCACCCTATTACGGTGCACAGAACGCGGAAAAATCGGCTCATCTCTACGGGGAATCAGCAAAGAACAATGACTGGATGAAAAATTATTATCTTGCGGTAACAAACGACCCGGCGCTTTTTGATGTCTACAGCAAACTCACCGGATTTTTCCAAAACTATGCAGCGGCGCATAATCTGGATGATGATGAATACATTGAAATGGTAACTGCGTATGTACAAAACATTCCTTACAAGACCATCGGCGTAAACACCAAGTTCCCGGTTGAAACAGTGATTGACAACTGGGGAGACTGTGATGATAAAAGCACGCTTCTTGCAGGGCTTCTTTCCTGTGCGGGTTTTGATACGGCGCTTTTGAGTTACCCTGACCATATGACCTGTGCGGTGAAAACCGACCGCGGCGTCTATGTACCGGTTGAAACTACGGCGGTTATGTTTATCGGCGATACTTCCGGGTCGAATGCTTCCGGAGGGATTGATTTAACCAGTCCGCTGGATATGTACAAAATAGGTGAGGGAACGAAAGTCTATGGGTCATATGATGAGGTGGAAAAGATTCTGCAGGCTGAGAAGAAACTTACTGCAAAAATGGAAAGCATTGAAACCGAACTGGAAAATCTGGATAAACTGATGGACGAGCAGAAAAGAAAAATCGATGCAGGTGACAGGGCGCTTGTTTTGGCATATAATAAAAATGTCAATGTATACAACGGGTATGTGGAAGAATACAATGCGGCGGGAAAACTTATCAAGCGGATTTACAGTGAAGGATACAACCGTAAAGGAGTGTATGAAGCGGTAAAAAGTGTGTGAGCCGGGTTCTACACCTGACATTCCATTACATAATCATCCATAACAAATACGCTGCCGATATCAGTTGTTTCATCCCGTATTTTTGTAAATCCAAGCCGGTGATAGGCTTCAATTGAACCGGAGTTTCCTTTGTTTACCGTAAGGCGGACTGCAGGAAGGTTCGCTTCTTTTGCAACTTCCCGGATGAAGATGAGGGCATCCGATGCAAGTCCTTTGCGTCTGAAGTCTTTGTCAACATAGAGTTTGGATAAGAACAGATAATGCTCTTTGGGACGCGGAACAATTCCAAAGTAGCCTGCGGTTTTTCCATCATGGCAGATGAAATAGTATGCATAACCTTCTTTGAGCTGGGTTTTAATTGCAGATTCTGACTGATATTTTTCAATCATATAGGAGACTTGTGCTGCTCCGATTAAAGAGGTGTAGTGTTCAGTCCAGATTTTTTCGGCAAGAGCAGCAAGTGTCGGGAGGTCTTCCGGTTGTACCGGGACGAATGAGGTAGTCATTGTATGTTGTTCTATTTGTTGTGTAAGGTAATAAGGATAGAGAATGGAATGATGCAGTAAAAATGAAAAACTGGGGGTAATATTAATGATTGAGGATTGAAAGAGGGGGAGACTAAAAAGGGAGGGGGGATAGAGGATGATGATAAATTTAGTTATGATGATGTCATGATGATTTGTCAGACACATGTCAGACGATATTTGTAATGAAAAGTCATAAAGATGAAACGGGTTTTTGTATAATTTTAGAGAAAACAAGTAACGGGTTTATAAGGAGATGTCCCCTACCCCTTTGTTTCGAGTGGAAAGTAAAAACAGCAGTCAGACGTCTGCCATAGGTTATTGTTCTTCTTCCAAGAATAACCAGGTCATATTTTTTGAATCATCGTTGTTTTGTTTCTTTTGCTTTTAATCTACTGTTACTTTGCTTCTTCTGTCTTTGTATTATTGCTGCTGTTTTCTTTTCTATTTTCGTTTCTCTGTTGCTTTTTCTTTTCTATTTTCGTTTCTCTGTTGTTGTTTTCTTTTCTATTTTTATTTCTCTGTTGCTTTTTCTTTTTCATTTTTATTTCTCTGTTGCTGTTTTCTTTTCTATTTTTATTTCTCTGTTGCTT
>DALTWG010000085.1 GCA_029987245.1 Methanocorpusculum sp.
CAAAGCGCGCGCCGGGCGTCAGGTCTTTGAAATAGGGTGCGTACCGCTCGTCAAAGCGGTAGACGGTTTCCTGCATTGTATTCCAGTCGACGAAGAAGACAAAGCCGAAGTCGCGCGAGAGTGCGTTAATAACGGATAAATGCTCTGCATCTTTTTGTTTTGCGGCATAGCGTTCGTCGATATTGTGAATGCCTGATACCAGAGCTTTAATGCCGCCGTCTTTTTTCACCGCGGTGAATTTGAGTTCATAATAGTGTACGGTGCCGTCAATTTCCGCGCGGAATTCCACGTAGCAGGCAGGAGATGTCTCAAGGTTTTTGAGAATTACCTCGCGCCGGGTGTTTGCATGAAACAGTGCTTTGTCATCCGGGTGGACGAAATATTTTTCAAGGCGTTCCAGGCGTTTGGTGAAGCTTAAGCCCGTTTCCCAGCCGGGAATGGTTTTTAAGAGGTAGTCTGACACACGGTACTGGGTCACGGTGTCGGTATCGGAGTTTTCGTTAAGAGCAATATAGTTGACGCATGCAAAATCTTCGGTGAGGTCGGCGATGACTGCAAGCTGGTTGTTTATTTTTTCCTCTTCGCGTATAGCGGCTTCGAGTGTTTCTATTCTGCCGGTTTGGGTAATATCATCGACGAATACGTAGAAGATATCGCCGTAGGTTTTGGTGGATACAAAATGCCCGTAGTCATTTACGTGAATAATATCGCCGTTTTTCTTTACGCCGCGGTAATAGACGTGGTCAAAATCGGAGTCGTTTTTCTGTATCTGTTCGGCGATTTCTTTTTCCACGCGGTCGAGATCAACCGGGTGAACTATTCCTTTGAATGAATTCCCGGTAAGACTGATGAACTCTTCACGGGTTTTGCAGCCGTAGAGTTTGAGCATGCGGGTGTTGAAATAGATAAATTCCTCTGCGCCTGTTGCGCGGTAGATAAAAAATCCGCCCGGCATCCCTTCGGCGATGGTTTCGAGAAGGGGAAGAGTGGTTTCGTCGATTTTCAGGTCGGGAAGTTCCGGTACCGGGCGGGGTTTTTTCTCCGTCGTCTTTTTCATATTGGTTTACCTCTATAGATGTGTAATATTTGGTTGTACATATATATGAATATGCGGATTGCGGTGCGAAAGGCTCGCGGCGCGGCGGAGTCGATGCCGATTTTATCGCTTTTTGCGCATCCTTTATCAATAGAAAACTGAACCCCGTCGGTATAAGTCATGGAACGGAAGGCGTTGTTTCCGAATCTGCGTTCAATATTTTTGCTGTTGCTGCAGGGAATAAGCAGACGGGAGTTCAGTTCCACAAAGTAAATGAAACCCTATTCGCCGGAAAGCGCATTTACCATGTCGCCGGCGCAGTTTCTGCGCCAGCTTCGCTTTCTTTTTTCAGACGGATTTTGCATCCCGGTCTGCTATACAAAAGACCGCGGCATGCATTTCTCCTTCATCATTGTCAACACGCACAATACGCAGGTTTACGTATCTGAACTGCTCATCGCTTCCGACACGGAAGATTTTTTCAAATACCCGCTGTTTTGCAAGAAGCGTTTTAAGCGAGGCAAGGCCGGTATATTCTGCAAGCGCATTTTTCTCACTCTCGGGCAGACGCGGCATGAAATAATCGCAGAATGCGTCAAAAGTGGTGAATTTATCCATCTCCGCGGCATCGCCGCCGCCGATTTTGCTTATGGTAAGTTCACCTGTTGCAAGGTCGACATAAAAGACCGTCCTGTAGTCAGATGCAAGAATGTCGATGATTTCCCGGCTTTTTACCATAGTTTCCCGGCGCTCGATGGTGCTTTTCATTTCCGCGTCAATGTTGCGGAATCCAATTAAAGCGCAGTTGTGACCGGCGTGGGCCTCGCGATGGACATATTTTGTCTGGAACCACTGGGTTTTTCCGTTAAGCAAAATCCGGTAGA
>DALTWG010000055.1 GCA_029987245.1 Methanocorpusculum sp.
TATCCATGGATACGATTACAGTTCTGCGGATATCATCCCACATCTGCTGCATTGCAGCGTTGTTGACGAAGTGTAAGTCATCACCTTCAACGAAGACACCGGTTCCGGAAACTTCGTAGGTCATGAGCTGTCTCTGACCCATCGGGACACCGGATAAGTGGCAGCGCATCGGGTCGTACATGGAGATTCCTCTCTTTGCAACAATGTCTTCGTTCTCCTTCATGAACTCGACTTTGCGTGCAGACTGGGTAAGTCCGCCGAACTTGTAGAATTCAGTCTTGGTAGACTCGACATCCTGCTTCGGGAATTTCTGCTTTAATGCTTCAAGGAAAAGCTTCTGGGTTTTTTCTACCTGTGCCATAGTTAGTCCTCCTTCGGCATGAATCCGTACTTGGTACGAAGTGCGTGGATACGCTGGACGTATGCTACGTATTCTTTGTCAGAGCGGAATGCAGTTCCGACAAGGGAGTGGTACATCGGAGTGTTGTTCTTGAGCCATTCAGAGTCCATCGGCTTGCCGACTGCGACCTTGCGGTCAAGCGGGACACCGACCTGGTCCTTAACGTACTTGACGACACCGTCAGTGTCAAGGATACAGCGCTGTACTGCATCGAACATCATTCCGTTCTCTGCAAGACGAAGAGAGTGGCCGTGCACAGTTGCACCGCGGATGCCGACAGTTGCCGGGTCGAATAAGTTGGACTCGACGAGCTGGCGTGCGTAGCCTTCGAGGTCACGCTCACGGCACTCGATAATCTGACGACCGGACAGAGTTCCCGGGTCGATGCCGCGGAAGCGGTACATCTCAAGGTAGGTTCTCTGGTAAGGCTGACACGGTGCGTTCATCATGGAGTCAGCGAACTGAATGTATCTTACACGGTCACCTGCTTTTGCACCCTCGGTCGGGGCAACAATCTTGCGAATCGGGCAGTCCGGTTCACCCTGCTCTGCGAGTGGCGGGTGTGCGGACGGGTATGCCTGTCCCGGTGCACGGTGTCCCATGATAAGGACAAGGTCTTCATCAGTAACATTCCGCAGCTTTTCAAGCGGGAAGTTCGGGTTCATCTGGTTGCGGCGAACTTCTGCAACACGGGTAGAACCTGGTCCATACTGTGGTGTGTATGCCATAGTTGTTTTCACCTGATTAATTGTTTGGTAATTTGATTATTCGTAATACTTCGTGAATGACATCTGACATTGCTTCACGACTCGGAGTCTGACCCCGCGTAATTCCTGTAACAATACCCATAACCGTCCCTTTCGTGCGGATGTCGTCGGGCTTTGGCATAACATAGGCGGTTTTAACGCCCGCTTTTGCAAAGTCCTCAAAGTCAACCGGCGCCTGGCAGACGACGACAGCTTTTACGCTGCATTCCTGCAGGATTTTGCGTGACTTGTGCACTACATGGGAGCGGATATTTCCGTGATGTAAGACCGCGACTTTATGCCGCTCAATCTGTTCCACCTCACGGGGAAGAATGCCGAAGTTCGAGCCGAGTGCAACACCCCCGATTTCCGCATCAGGCGGTACCCCGCTGCCTGCATTCAGCACCAAGGTACTTACGCTGTATTCAATCCCCTGCTGCCGCAGTGCTGATGTGATATCGCAGACGGGTTTGGTAATATGTCTCCGGCCGGGGGACATACCCACGATGATGACGTCAGGATTTTTACATTCAGAGATGGTTCCCCTCTGAGCAAGGGAGCCGCCCTTACCCATCCCCATACTCTGTCTGCAGTCGACTAATTGTGTTACACGTCCGAGCGGCATTATTTTATTCCCTGTAATATAATGGGCTTCTGCTTGCTTTTCGGGTCGGCCATTCCAAGCATACGGTCATCTTCAACTACACCGTATTTGGCATAGTCGGTTAGCGTCATGCTGGAACGCATGAACGTGCCTTCCGTTATTCCGTATGCAAACTTGTTGGCAAAGACTTCATCACATGCCTGTTTCATCTGCGGGATTATATCTTTAGACTCAAGTTCAAGAAGGATGGTTCCCACCTGAATGTGAAGGTCATAATCCTCGCCGCAGACTTTAATAACACGCCGGTAGCTGTTCTTATTGGGTGTTCCTCTTGCCGGACCGTAAGGCACGGTCATCGGAAGATTCGGGCCGTTTAAGATAAGCCGCCGGATACCGCCGACACTGCATATTTTTTCCAGCAGCGCCTCGGTTGTCTCGGGATTCAGGAATCGTGACGGTGTGATTCTGAGTTGCGGTAATTTATCTTCTGTCATTCTCTCTCAGATTGTGACGTAATGTGCGAAGCTTAGACTGCTTTTGCAATTGCCTGGAGCGGGTGCTGGAATTCTTCGATCTGTCCGTAGGTATCGCCGAAGATCTTTGCGGTTCCTTCCGGAGTGAACATCTGAGTTCCTGCATCAAGTGCACATGCTGCAACGATACACGGCATACAGTTTCCTGCTGCGTGTCTGGTAACAACGTGGTTTCCGTTGAAGATACCAGGTCCGCCGCCACCATAGATGGAGTGGGAGAAGAAGGAGAAACCGACGGATGCACCCATTACACGGCCGTAGTCTGCGCCCGGCAGTCCGGTTTCGTGTTCAAGGAGATCGTTGAAGTAGAGCATAGTGGAGGAGACTGCCTGTGCGAATCTTCCTGCACCGCAGTTGACCATAGTTGCTGCTAAGGTACCGGCAGATGCGTATGCGTTCCACATCATCGGGTCTTTGGTCTCGTACGGCTTGAAGGTTGCAGAGCCTGCGCCCTGGACGATGACTTTGTCTTCAATTGCGCGCTCAACAAGGGACTGCATGACAGTACCAACAGTACCGGTCTGGCCGTTCTTCTTGACGAGGTCGTAGACGATGTTGTTTGCGTTTAATCCCTGGTATGCGTAGATTAAGAGCTGTGCACGCTCGAACGGGCCGATTGCGTTACCCATTTCGAATTCTCCTGCCTGCTCGAAAGTAGATGCCAGTGCTGCACCCTGCATTGCATTGCGGTGGGTCATCATAACAGACTGGTTGGACGGGATGTTACGAAGTGCGTAACCGAGAGACTCGTTGTTCTGCGGGATGGACATGATCATAGAGCATGCGCCGCCTGCAAGGTCCATGGTAACCGGGTAGGTACCGAATGCTGCTGCCTTTACGGTTGCTGCATCGAACATGCCAACGTTGAACTGCTCGACAACTGCATAGGTGGTTGCTGCTGCAACAGAGGTAAGTGCTGCATCATAGGTTGCTGCTGCCTCGATACGTGCCTTCGGGACTTTGACTAAGAGAAGTTTGCCGCCGTTGAAGCGCTTGATTTCTGCTTCTTCGTCACCGACGGAGACGTACTCTTTAATCTTTGCTTCGACTGCATCGATGTTGCCGATGATGTCGAGGTCAAGCTCACGGCCGAGAATCTGCTGGTGTTTGCCGATCTTACCGGTCTTGAGTGCGTCCTGCATGCCGCCGAGGTTGACTGCGACGGATCTCTTTGCAGTGTCAACGATGTTTCTGATTGCCGGGTTTACCAGCGGGCTGATCTTGTCGAGGGAAACGTTGCTCTTTAAGAGCTTGCCGTTGTCGTCATAAAGATCAATTACGTCATTGTATTTTGCCATAATTAATTCCTCTTGGATAGGGGTTTATGTTTGTTTGGCTGTTTTGCGGTTGCTTTATCTGATTTGCACTGATAATTCGCTTGTAGTAGTGCTGTAATTTTGCAAATCACTGAGGCGTTCTGCCAAAGGGTTGAGCAAGCCTGTGGCTTGCGATTCGCTTTCTGTCCCACGGTCGACTGACCAGACCTGCACCGGGGCGGCACAAGTCCCCTCTCGGGACATTCATATTTATGTAGCTGTTTAGTTATAAGGGTTGTCCTTGGTGACTGCGTCTTATCTCTCTCAGTAACGAGTGTTTTTATAGGAGAATTTGTTTTGCGGCGGTGTGCGCGGGAAGAAGAGAGAGTTTGGAACGGCACTGAGATAATGAGAGGGTGCGCGCGCAGAGGAGACGGTGAAACCGGCTGCCAAAATTTTTGAGCCGCGCATTTTCATAGATGCATAACAACACATATCTATTACACCCGTGGAACATATGCGTTCACGAAGTTCAAAGAATTCAAACGGGTTTCGCGCGCAACCAGTATTTTTCCAACAGAGCAGGTCTTTGAAAAACCCATTGGGTTTCATTAGACCACAATTTATTTTAAAATCCGCGTGCAACATTGTACCTGACATATGAAGAAAACAGCACACACAGCAAATAAAAATTACACCCCGAAACCGTTTGCATTCAGTAAAGAAGACACCGCATCCCTTTACGCCGCCCTGTGCCGCGGGCAAGAGCTTGCAGGCTTTGACGCAGAAGCCCTGTACTACTACGGGACGCGCATTAGTTTCGGCGAACTTCTCGAAACGATAGACGCATTTGCCGCAGGACTTCTCAAGGAGGGCGTGAAAAAAGGCGACGCAGTAACCATATATCTGCCTAACATCCCTCAGTGCATTGCCGCAGTCTACGCGGTAAACCGCATTGGCGCCGTATGCAATTTTGTGCACCCGCTTCTTGCCGGAAACGAACTGGAATACGCCGTAAGCCTTACCGAAAGCCGATTCATTCTCGCATACGAAGGAAATGAAGGTCATTGCAGAGGACTCGGCGCAAAAATTATCCGCTGCCGCCTTGCAACCTTTTTCCCCAAAGGACCAAAAGGCGCCGTGATGAAAATGATTGTCAACCACACCGGCCGCAATAATGTCCCGGCAGATACAGCAGTAGAATGGACCGACATTCTCGCAAACGGAAAGGCGGCCCTTGCCTCCGGCGAGAACCTGCCGGCGCCGGGCAAAGAAGACGATGTTGCAGCCGTTATGTATACCGGAGGCACCACAGGAAATCCCAAAGGCGTGCTCCTTACCAACAAAGCAATGAACGCCAATTCCATTACGCTCTTAAACGAACTCTTTCACGGCCGCACGGCAAAACCAAAAACCGCATTTTTAGGAGTGCTGCCGGTCTTTCATGCATTCGGCTTCGGCGTTGTTATCCACCTGCCGCTTGCAGGCGGCATGCGCCTCATTTTAGTGCCGCAGTTCAACCCGAAATCCTGCGCATCCCTTATTCTGCGCGAGAAAATATACGGCATTGTCGGTGTCCCCGCAATGTTTGAAAAAATGTACCCATACCTCAGAGACAAAGACCTTTCCTTTGTGGGCATTATCGGCTCCGGAGGCGACCTCGTCTCGCACGAACTGATAGCACGCTACAACAGAATTCTGCCAAACGCAGTATTTCGCCTGGGCTACGGACTCACAGAGGTCAGCGGGTGCTGCCTGTTTACCGCCGAAGATGATGCAAATCTGCCTCAAGGGTGCCTTGGAAAGGTTCTTGGAAAGGCTGAGATATGCCTTGTCGAACCGGGAACGACCAATGTCATCCCCGACAGCGAAGACGGAGAATTCTGTATACGCAGCGCATCGGTGATGAAAGGCTACTACAAAAACGAGAAGGAGACAAAAATGGTGCTTCGCAGGCACCCGGACGGAAAAGTCTGGCTGCACACCGGTGATATTGTAACAATTGACAAAGACCGCAATGTTATTTTCCGGT
This sequence comes from Methanocorpusculum sp., assembly GCA_029987245.1. Classification (GTDB taxonomy): domain Archaea; phylum Halobacteriota; class Methanomicrobia; order Methanomicrobiales; family Methanocorpusculaceae; genus Methanocorpusculum. The sequence continues at coordinate 5,572 of DALTWG010000055.1, forward strand.
CGCGCTGCAAACGCATGATTAAAGTGAACGGGTTCAATGTGTATCCGTCGGTCATCGAAGATATCCTCTCGTCCTGTCCTGTCATTAACGAGGTTTGTGCAGTGGGCATCCCCTGGGAGGAAAGCGAGCGCGTAAAATTGTATGTGACACTGAATTCCCCGGATATGAACGAAGATGAGGCAAAGGAAGAGATTAAAAAATACGCATTTGAACACTTGAACCGGTGGAGCTGTCCCAAACAGATTCGCATCATTGCCGAAATGCCGCGCACCAAAATGAACAAAGTGGATTATCAGGCATTTGATTTGGATAAAGATGAAAGATGGGGCGCGGATGAAATGATAGAAAACAATGTGTAACTGCCCGCGCCTTGCATAAGGCGCATGGTTTTTTACCTGACACGCCTTATACATATACAATTATGTACCGATTCGCAATCCTCGGACACAAAGCAGTCACCACGCCGGACTTCTCCTTAAATGACATGCCCGGCGCCGCAGGACGCATGGATGTAATGTGCCGCTGCGTCAACACCTCGTTTTTCTTAAGCCATGATTTGCGGCGAAACACCGAATGCTACCTCATCTTAACCGGCGGCGCGGAGGCACCCAAAACCCTTCGCTTCAGCGGCGAGACAATACGCTCGCTCAACCCCGACGAGCGAAGCGCCGGCGCCCTCATTAAAAAAGGTCTGACGAAACCGGCAGAACCCGACTTTGCCAAAGCAGCCGACGGCATCTATATCAGAGCCGGCGGACTCAAAGAACTCCTTGCGGAGTTCAGTTTCGCCCTCCTGGACGAAAACGGCACCGACATCCGCGAAGCAGAGACGCTTCCGGAAAACTTCCTCTTAAGTGACCACATGAACTTCACCCCGGAGGAAGAGGAACTCATTAAAGACCTGCCGAAATATTCCGTCGGTCCGCGTATTTTGCACGCAGACCACACCATCACCGTCTTATTAAATGAACTCGACCGGCGCGAGGCGAAACACGAATGACCGAACCAAAAACCACCCTCCTTGAAGACGTGCATAAAATACTCGAATACGGCGACATCTGCGACCACTGCCTGGGAAGACTCTTTGCCAAACGCTCCTTCGGCCTTACCAACGTCGAACGCGGACACGCCCTTCGCACAGCCCACGCGCTTGCCTACAACATACCCTTCAAAGAATACGAACACGGAACCTGCTGGGTCTGCGGCGACCTCTTCGATGAAATCCCCCGCTTTGCAGAGCGCGCGGTGCAGGCAGTCGAAGGCATCTCCCATGACACCTTTGTCATAGGCACCCGCGTGCCCCCCATGATGACCGAATCCGAAGAAATGCTCTGGACCGACCTGGCTTTGGAAAACCCCGAACCGCTCAAATCAGAGATGAACCGCGAGGTGGGCAAAGCAGTTGCCGCGCTCAACGGCAAAACCGGCGACCCGAAAAACCCCCAGGTCACCGCCATATTAAACATCCCCGACGACGAAATCGAAGTCCAGATAGCCTCCGTATACTTCTACGGCCGCTACTTAAAGTACGAACGCGGCATCCCCCAGACCCACTGGGACTGCCGCGCATGCAAAGGAAAGGGCTGTGAAAAGTGCAATTTCACCGGAAAACAGTACCCGACCTCGGTCGAAGAACTCATCGCAGAAGCCCCGAAACAGTTATTCGCGGCAGATGCGGGCGTTTTGCACGGAGCGGGAAGAGAAGATATCGATGCGCTCTGCATCGGCACAGGCCGCCCCTTTGTGATGGAAATGACCAACCCTCATGTCCGCTCTGTCGACTTAAAAGAACTCGAAACAGCCATCAATTCCGCCGCAGGAGGCAGAGTCGGCGTCCGACTCGAAAAATGGTCCGACAAAAAAACAGTAGAAATGCTTAAATCACACAAAGGACATAAAACATACAGGATTCTAGTCTCGATAGATAATTCTATCTCCTGCGAAACGGTCCAAAATGCAGTTTCAAGCCTGAAGGGCGTCTGGATTGACCAGCGCACGCCGGAAAGGGTTTCTCACCGGCGTGCCGATTTAGTCCGCAGAAGACAGGTTGTCGACATCAGTGTGATTGGTGAGGAAAACGGGCTCTGGCGCCTTGAAGTCGTCGGAGACTCCGGTCTTTACATCAAAGAACTGATATCAGGAGACAATGGTCGTACAAGCCCGAGTCTTGCAGAAATCCTCAAGTCGCCTGCGCGCGTCACTGAACTTGACGTCATACAGGTTGACGGGCTGAATGAATAAAAGGAGTAATGAAAAATGGCACACCACAACGGTATTAAAAAAGGCACCAGATATAAGTTACAAAAGACTCTCCGCACCCGCGGAATGCCGAATGTAACCAAGAGCATTCAGGAATTCGAAGAAGGACAGAAGGTCCACATCGTCTTAGACGCAAGCGTTCAGAAAGGCATGCCGCACCCGAGATTCCACGGTAAAACCGGAACCATCGTCGGCAAGCGCGGACGCGCCTGGCTTCTTGAAATCAAAGACGGCAATGCAACCAAGACTGTCATTGCAAGACCGCAGCACCTTACGGCGCAGAAATACTAAACCCCAAATACTTATTTTATTATAAATTCGGAGTCTGACATGAAAGTAAAGAAAATCTTACAGGAAGACATGATGTCTTTACCGGAACTTCGTGAGGAATTAATCACGATTCGCGATGAGCGTGCCGGACCGGAAGAAGATGCAGAAGGAAGCGCACGCACCCTTTCCTATGAACTGCGTAAAAGTATCGATCATGCAGACACTCTGTCCAAATGCAGTGTTGAAACCGGAAAAGAGCTCTATGACGAACTGATGCAGCTGGAAAAAATCAAGCCGGAAATTGCAGCAAGAATTGTCAACATTTTCCCCAAAAGCCGCGAAGAAGTCCGTGCAATCTATGCAAAAGAGCGCTTTTCTCTTATCCCGGAAGATGTCGATCAGATTTTAGACATTATCCACAAATACGAGTGAAGCCGCATGCCGCCAAAAACAGACAGAGCAGATAAGAAGGAAGTTGAGGCTGTCGTACTTGACTATCTCCAGTGGGGATATGCATCAGACAAGCGCCCCTTGAACCAAAGAGAGCCGGTTATTCTTGCAGTCGGTGTCGACCAGTTCAAACTTCTGGAACTTATCGCCAAAAAAGATGTGACGGTCAATCTTCATGACAGAGTCTATATCGGTGACGGGCTGCGCCCGCAGGTCGAGCGTGTCAAGCGTCGGATTGCATACAGTGAACTTACCCCTACGGCAAAAGGTGAGCTGGAAGTGGTCGTTGACGCCCTGGTAAAAGAGACTGAGCCGCGGTTTGTGGAATTCTACAACACGGCTGTTCCTATCAGTCTGAAGATGCACATGCTCAATCTTTTACCGGGTTTTGGCAAGAAGTCGCTTAATGACACGCTTGCCGAGCGCCAGAAAAAGCCGTTTGAGAGTTTTGACGATATGCGCGCGCGTATTAAGTCGATGAAGCCGGAGAAGTTTATCCGTGAAAGAATTCTTCTCGAACTTGAGGAGCCGGACGAGAAGTATCACGTCTTTACCTCCAAATAATTCTTTTTTATGGGCGCTTCTTTTGACCAGCATTTTTTGTGCGACGCTGATGCGGTAGAAAAAATTGCTGAGGTTATCCCGGTCAAAGACCGGACGGTTCTTGAAATCGGTCCGGGGGGCGGGGTGCTGACGCGGGCGCTTCTTGACCGGGGGGCGGTTGTTCACGCGGTTGAGCTGGACAAAAAACTTCTTGCAAATCTTGAGAGCCGGTTTGCGGATGAGCTTGCCTGCGGTCGGTTTTCCATCACAGTAGGGGATGCTTCAAAGGTTGCTCTGCCGGAGTATGAGATTGTTATTGCAAATCTGCCGTATTCGATTTCGTCCAAGATTACGTTCCGCCTTCTGGAAGAGGGTTTTGAGTGCGCCGTTTTGATGTATCAGCTGGAGTTTGCAAAGCGGATGGCTGCGCCGTCGGGTGACGGGGAGTACGGGCGGCTTTCGGTGATGTGTCAGACGTATGCTGATGTGGAGTTTGTGATGGAGCTTGCACCGGAATCGTTCTCTCCGCCGCCTGAGGTCTGGTCGGCGGTGGTGAAAATCACGCCTCATGAGCCGCCGCAGAAGATTTTCAACAGAAAGGTCCATGCGGATGTGGTGCGGGAGTGTTTTTCGCACCGGCGTAAAACGGTGCGCAACTGTCTGAAAGGGCTTGCGTCAGTTTACGGCAAAGATACCGCGGCGCGTCTTTCTGCGGCGCTTCCGGATTCGGTGCTTGACGCCCGGCCGGAAAAGCTTTCCGTGACTGATTTTATCAGCATTGCCAATCTGTTAGCGGGCATGCTATGAAGTACGATGCAGGTCAGGTCTATCCGCCGTCGGAGGATACATGGCTATTGCTTGGCGCGGCTGAGAGGGAGGTGCGTTTTTCGGATGCAGTATGTGAAATCGGCTGCGGTTCGGGGGCGGTTTCTGCCGGGATTATGCATAAGTGCGCCCGGCTTGCGGCGGTGGATATCAATCCGCACGCCGTTGTGTGTGCGCGTGAAAAAGGTGTTGATGCGCGCCTTGGCGATATGTTTTCGCCGTTTGCGGCATCCGATGTCTTTGATTTGATTTTGTTTAATGCGCCTTATCTGCCGACGGCGCCTGAGGAGCGGGTGGATGACTGGCTTGAGTATGCTTTGGACGGGGGCGCTGACGGGCGCGAGCCGCTGCGGCGGTTTTTGCCACAGGCGGTTTTGCATCTGGCGCCAAAAGGGCGCATTCTGCTTTTGATTTCGTCGCTTACGAGCGTGGAGGAGGTGGTTTCGCTTGCGAACGCATACGGGCTGGAAGCAGTGGTTTTTGCTGAAGAGGTGCAGGAGGACGGGGAGCGGCTGGTGGTGCTG
>DALTWG010000086.1 GCA_029987245.1 Methanocorpusculum sp.
TTTTCCCGGCAAAAACTTTGTCGAGATTAACATGCGCCCGCTGCAGACTCTCCTCCTTCAGGTGCGTGTAGATATTTGCAGTTGTCTGATAATCAGCGTGCCCCACAATTTTCATGGCCATCAGCGGATCAATGCCGCTTTCGTAAAGCAGCGTGACGTAATTGTGCCGGAAATAATGCGGTGTTAACGTAGGTTTGACTTGCTTGAGGATATCGTTCGGGCGATTGGTGGTTTCGCTGATTTCACGCCATTCCACGCAACCACAGCAGACCATCAGTTCGCACCAGATTCGTTTGAAGGTGCTCTGCGAGATGGGGCCGCCTTTTTTGTCGGGGAAAAGGTAGCTGTCGCCTTGCCGTTTCTGCGCTTGCAGCATGGCTTTTAACTCGGCAGGAACCGGCACAAAGCGGTCTGCGGCTTTGGTTTTCAGGCCACCCTCTTTTGCTTTCGAGCCGGCAAAATCGATATCCCGCTGAATATGTACGTTTTCCAAATTTTCATCAAAATCCGACCATTTCAGACCAAGCGTTTCGCCGCGCCGCAGCCCAAGGTAGTAAAGCACGGCCAGCAATAGGCCATCCGGATGCGTTTGCATGGTTTTCTTCACATTTGCCGTTTCTTCGGCAGTGAGCGAGCGCTTTTCGTTGACTGCGCTGGCTTTGGGCCGAACGATTGCTACGGTTGGGTCGCGCTCGATGACCCCTTCCGCGTAAGCCGAGGCGAAAATTTGCTTGAGCGCGCCGACCATCATAGTGATTTGCGATTTGCTCGACCCGGCGAAACCGTTGATGAATTGCTGAATCTGCGTTGCGGAAATGGCTTCCATGTGCTGCAGCCCGAACTCCGGCAACAGATGCTTCATGAAACAAACCTTGTAAGACTTTTTCTGCGAATCCGAAATGAACGGCTCTTTCTTGACTGCGTACCATTCGGCGGCATATTCGTAGAACAAGGTTTCCTTTGGGACTGCCTTGCCCCGGATGAAGTGCTCCACCGCCGCGTCCTTTTTCTTTTGCAATGCTTCCGCTGTTTTGGCGCTCAAATATTTGTCAATCGGCTTTCCGTCGGCGTCATGACCAATGCGAATTTTTGCCCGGTAAAGTTGGTTCTTTTCCACGGTTTACTTCACCTCTTTGCCCCAATGCCCCTTGCGCGCCGCCGCGAGAAAATCGTCCCGGCTGATTTGCGTGGCGCTTTGGGGCTTTTTTGTCGTTCTTGCAGTTCGCGCAAGAAGATTGATTCCCTGCGGATTTTCGATGTATTCCGCGAGCGAGCGTACATCCACGCGATGGCCTACCCGACGGAGCCGCCCTTCCTCGAGCATGCGGTAAATGGTTCTGGGGTCGACGCTGAGAATTTTGCCTGCGACCTGCTGGGTGCAAACCTCGCCGTAGCGGTCAAGCATGCTGTTGAGCCTTTCTGTGTTCATTATGATGCCTCCTTGTTTTTGCCTGAATTTGAGAACTTTGCGCATGGGTATTACTCACTCTAAGGGCGGAAAAAGTCAAGCAGATTACCGGATTTTCTCTGAAAAAAGTGGATTTTGCGGGATGAGGTTGATTTGGGAGATGATTGAAAATCGAATAAGAAATGCGGCTTGAGGAGTCGCAGATGCCGGTATGATAAGCACCAAGGAAGCTCTTATCGAGAAACTGGTCACCGTTCGCGACGGATGGGTTATCCGAGATAGGAAAAGCGCTGAGAAAATTTTTGAAGAGATGGATGAGCAGCAGCAAAGCTGATGAATATTGTCGAAAAACAGAACGATGCATAGGCGAAAAACTACAGTTGGGCACTACATTGGAAAAGCTCTGTAAGTGTTGATATAAAACGCTTGCAG
>DALTWG010000087.1 GCA_029987245.1 Methanocorpusculum sp.
GAAAAAAGTTGCTAAAAATATGATTACATTTTGTAATATGCCGAGATGTGCGGACAACAGCCGGGGGGCGGGAAAAAAGTCCGCGATTTCTCTCGCAAAATATTCAAAAAGAGGGGATGAAATCACATAACGGCGTCTGATTGCGTATCAGCGAAAAACTGGACAGGATACCGAACTGTGCCCATTTTGTTGTGAATAAAAAACCAAAATAGATGGTTAAACAACCAAAAGTGAGTAAGAGGCAGGAAAAATAGTGGAAATATATGCAAATTTCGCAATTTCAGGTTGTGTAAGTCCGAAAAACTTACCTTTTGTTCCATTATTTACTTGAAAAATAACTTTTACGTGAATGATTTTCTTACTATCAATCTAAAACTTACCCTAATACAAATGTTTACTAGTAAAATGTAATTTACCTGCATTTCCTACTTGTAAATTTAAACCGTGTGTAATATAATCTTCCTCAACGAAGAGATGAGGAGTTGCAAATATGCCAGATAAAAATTTACCAGGGGAAGAAAACGATAATAAGAATACCGAATTTGCTCTGGCAAAACAAATCTACGGCGCAAATATCCAAAAGCAGCGTGAGTACAGCGCGTATCTGCATAACACGGTCATTCAGACCAATCGGTACAGGCTTACGCAGAACGCCGGAGGCTCGCTTTCCGCCAGTGAGCAGAAGGTTCTTCTGTACATCATCAGCAAGATTCAGCCCAACGATGAGGAATTAAAACCGCAGAGATTTTCACTGAAGGAGTATTGTGATGTCTGCGGGCTGGGTGTGGATGTCTACAGCGGGACTCATATTAAGCGAGTAAAGGAATCTCTCCAGAAGTTGGCGGGACGAGTCATGTGGCTAAAGCTGGACGATAAGGGAGCAGAGACCATTGTGCGCTGGGTTGCGGATGTTTCTGTCTACCCCGAGACCCATGAGGTGGAGGTGCAGTTGGACAAGCGACTGACTCCGTACCTGATCGGACTGAAAGAAAACTATACCGCGATTCCACTGAAGGATGTACTCCGGTTCCGGTGCAAATATTCTTTCACCCTGTATGAGTACCTGAAAACCTTCGCTTTTCAACGTCGCCCGATTCAGCTTTCCATAGAGGATCTTAAGGAGATTCTGGACTGCACCTCGTACAATAATATTACCCTTCTGCGGAGCAAGGTACTTGATCCGAGTTGCTCGGATATAAATTCTTTCTCCGAACTGCGAGTCGGGTATGAGCTCGTGAAGCAGGGGAGAGCCTACACGGATATCATCTTTACGGTGCAGAATCTTCGCGTATCTACCGCCGCAGAGGACAGAGAGGAAATGCAGCGGCGCCAGTTGCTGGTGGATGCGGAACTATCCCCGGAAGGCACAATCTCACCGACACTTTTGCGAGCGTTCAACATCCCCGTGCCGGGAGAGGAGAACGGCTCTGAAAATTAACAGAAAAAACATCATCCCCGTCTTTGTCGCGGAAGAGCGGCAGGGCGGGGATGTTTTTGGTCATGTGTTATTATTACTTACGGCAATATTCCGAAAGCGCTTTGACATATTGCCGAAAGTGGGGTATAATGCTGTCCAGTAGAAAAGAAAAGGAGCAGTATATCGTGGCAGAAACAATCTCTGTTAAAGAAGCAGCCGAACGGTGGGGTCTGTCAGAGCGGTCAGTTCGAGGGATGTGCAGCAACGGAAAAATTCCGGGAGTCATAAAAAGCGGGAGGGACTGGAAAATTCCTGCGAATACAGAAAAGCCGGAGGACAAAAGATTCCGGCAGGGGAAGTACGCAAAATCCAAGGCGATTCCAAAGCCTCTTCCGCTGCC
>DALTWG010000056.1 GCA_029987245.1 Methanocorpusculum sp.
ATTCAATACTGCCGCCGTTCATTTCAAATGTCGAACCTTTGGAAACAAATACGCCGCCGCCGTCAACCGCTTTACCCTCGCATATTTTGCCGTTTTCAAGAATCAGACTGCCGCTGTTGAGATAAATTACTCCGCCGCTTCTATCCATCTGGTGAGTTCTGTTTTTCATTGAACCGGTGATTTTTCCGCAGTCTTTGCAGTCATCAATTATCAGCGTTGCACCACTGGTTACCTGAATGGTGCTTCCGATATCGCTGTTTAAGGACAGTTTGTGTCCGTTTAAACAAATGGTTACCTGTCCGTGTGTAACAAGCAGTGTTTTCTTTAATTCAAAGTCATCCGAGAGATAATAGGTTCCGGAGGACAGGGCATAATTTTGTTCGGCGATAACTTTGGCGGTTAACTCAGTCCAGCCGTCTTCTGCGTTATGTGTGTGTTCTTCTGCTGCAGCAGGCATGATGCAGCATACCGCGGTTATGCACAAAACCGCAAGTACGGCAAAAACATGCATGAAATTTTTCTTTGTTCTGTTCATCAAAATAGTATAGTCGCAGCAGATATTTATAGTTTAAGACCGGTAAGAGACGGCGCTCCTACGTATCCAGCGCCCTTTCGCGCGCCTTGCACCAGTCATTATACATTTTATCAAGCCGTGCGGCCGCCATTTTCTGCGTCATCCCTCCGGCGGAGGCGGGCGCTTCATAAGCATAAGACTGATTATCATAGTCTATCAGCAGCCGTTTGCGTCCGGCGTATTCCTGAATTTCCATGCGTACGTCAAGGGCTGAAACGGTTTTTCCGGCGAAATGCACCGTTCCCGCCCGCTTATCGATGCGAAGCTGGTTGTCGCGGGCGGCTTCCATCCGGGCTTTTGCGGCCTCGACCTGTGCTGCCCGGGCGGATTTTTTGCTGTTTTTCTCATGGCGCTTTACGGCTGCATTATAGGCTTTCCAGGTTTCTTCAATGCGTTTTGTATCTGATTTTATGGTTGCATTGTCAGATGCGTGCGAGCGCATCACATATGTTTCGCCGTTGTATTTTATGGTAATGCGCGTTCTGTTTGCATCTTCGCCTTTGGTGACAATGAGAAGCGGGATGGGGATTTCCATGCCGGCAAAGGCTGCGGTGTATTTTTCTTCATTGATGGTGATTGAATCTATGCGCTGGACTTCACGAATCATTTATGCGGGATTATATGGGATGTGAGATAAGATATGGTTTGCGAGAAGGCATGAATGTCTAACGGGTTTTCTGAAAAAGTAAAGTTGCTGTATTTATAAAGAGCATTTAAGGGAGTCGGAAAAAACGTGGCATGCCACACTTTTTCCGACTGCCTCCACCCCTTTCACTCTTTTTTCTCTTCCGCGTACCCGACTTCAAAATTTTTATCCGCCCAGTAGCCGGTTACTCTGCCGCTTAGCGCAAGTTTTCCAAGTTCTCTGTTTACCTTTGCCGAAACAGCCCGCGGCGTGACCCCCGCAAGCGGAGTTCCCGCAAGCGGCGTTAAGTAATGCACGTGCATTTTGCCAAAGCGCGTGACATCGCGGATGAGTTTTAGGTTCGCCTCTTCATCTTCGTCGGTCTCGAACGGGAAGCCGAAAATGATGTCGACCACCGGCATTAAGCCGGTTTCCCTGCAGACGTCCAGCGCATTGTACACATCGGCGATCGTGTGACCCCTATGGAGGCGCTGTAATACGTCATCTGAAGCCGACTGCGCCCCGAAATGCAGATTTTTGTTTGCGCAGTATTCGCTCACCAGTGATGCAGTCTCCATCGTTACAAATTCGGGGCGCACCTCGCTGGGAAATGTCCCGAAATAGATGTTGTTTTCCGGCATTGAAGACAAAAGGCGCCCCAGTTTTTCTACATCGGGACGGCGCCCGTTGGTTGAGCCGTAGGCGAATGCATTGGGGGTGACAAAGCGGGCGTCCCGGTATTTATGCGCCATTTCCACAATCGCCTCCCGCGAGCGGTGGCGCATTTTTGTCCCGTGCAGCCGCGGTGTCTGGCAGTAGCCGCAGTTAAACGGGCATCCGCGCGATAATTCGATATAGCCTTTCATCTGGCCGAAACAGGGGAAATGGTTCAGGTAAACCGTGTGGTCCGGGGGGTTGACCCAGGCGGCCGTAGCGACGCCGGGAATAGATTCCGGGGCCCGCCCGTCTCTGATTGCATCCAAAAGCCGCGGGAGCGTTCGCTCCCCTTCGCCGACTACCACAAAATCCGCGATGCGGGCCGTTTCCATAGGACACGCTGAAGCATGGGGGCCGCCAACTATGGTAATTGCGGACGAATCTCTGATTTCGTCCGCGTATGCTGCGAAATTCAGGCTGTTAAGCGAATAGCAGACCACATCAGCCGCCGCAATTTCGGCGGCTGATTCAGCAGGCTCCAAAATCCAGCCGTATTTCTCACATGCCGCATACAAACAGGCATACGTGTTGCGCGATGCGTGAATATAACGCCAGACAACCTTCATTGGAATTCTACGGTTCCTTGAGTTCCGTCAACCGTGACGCGGCCACCGGCCAAAAGATCGCCTTCAAGGCGGTCAACCGCCGGAATTCCGGCCATAATCGCTCCGATAGCGATAATCGTTTCACATTCCTTATTGATTATAGCAGCCGGCGCAGCATTGTTTTTCGCAAGCGCGTATAAAACATAAGAGCCTACGGTGGAACCCTTGCCAAACGGAAACACAAGCACCTTTCCCGCGACAGAGACACCTGCAAGCGGATGGTTTACATCAATAATCTCGCCTGTTTTCGGATTTACTCCGCCGAGAAAGGAGATTGGTTTATCGGTTATGAGAAGTTCGCCGGTTGCCGAACCTTTGGATATACTGCGGCCGTGTAATAACATATGTATAGATTAGGCGCATGAACTTTTATACTATCTGTTTCATATTAGTAACCATGTCAGACTTACTCGATGAGCAGCCCTTTTCCCTCACTGTTAACGGCCGCCCTTATGCTACCGTAATGATGCTTCCCAATTTCTTAAAAGAATTCGCATACGGCTATCTTTTGTCGGAAAATATCGCAAAACCGGCGGATATTGACTCGGTTATGGTCGATGAAAATACCATAAGCGTCCTTACCAAAAATCCGCTGAAAGTGCTGACGCCGAAAAAGACCGTTATCTCCGGCTGCGGGGGCACGGCGTCGTATCTTGACCCGGAAAAGCTGCCGAAAGTATCTGCAGTGGCGAAAATTCCTGCTATACAGGTTGATTTTTCCCATCCGGCAACAAAGGCCGGGGGTTTTGGCTGCGCGCTTTTAACAGAGGCAGGAGAGGGCGCAAAAGTCTTTGATCTGGGACAGATGACCGCGTTGGATAAACTGTTTGGCATCGCCGTTTTGAAAAAATATGCGTTGGATACCTGTGCTGTCGCTGTGTCAGGAAAAGTTACGGCTGATATGGTGCGCAAATGTCTGTTTGCAGGTGTTTCACAAATCCGCGCGGGATTTGCGCCGACGAAGCTCTCAGACGCTGTTGCAAAAGAGAGCGGGATGAAAATAGAATGGTAGCAATTTTTAAAAACAGATAAGAAAATATTTTTGAAGGATTCAAGCCCATCCGCGGGCTTTCATACCTTCAACAACACGGGCGACAGAAACAACATACGCTGCCTGTCTCATGTTAATCTTGTATTTCTGAGATGCTTCATAGACACTTGCGTATGCCGCGGTCATTGCCTCATCGAGTTTGGCATAGACATCGTTTAACGTCCAGTAGTGCATGTACATGTTCTGCACCATCTCGTAGTAGGAAACAGTGACACCGCCTGCATTGCAAAGGAAGTCAGGAATGACATGGACACCGTTCTTGTAGAGAATCTTGTCTGCGCCCGGCGTGGTAGGACCGTTTGCAAGTTCCATAAGGATTTTTGCCTGCATCTTCTTTGCAACCTTGTCGTTGATAGCTCCCTCATCGGGTGCTGCAGCAACGATGACATCGACCGGTAAGGCTAAAACATCTTCATTGGTGAGTTTTTCCAGACCCTTGTATCCGACAACGGATTTGGTTGCGCGCTTGTGCTCGTTAACTTTCTTGATGTCAAGTCCCTTCGGGTCATAACAGCCGCCCTTTGAGTCTGTTACCGCAACGATTTTTGCACCGAACATTTCCTGGGCAAGAGATGCGGCGAAGTTGCCTGCGTTTCCAAAGCCGATAATGGCGAATTTTGCACCTTTCAGGTTGATATTCAGCTTCTTTGCAGCCTCGCGCAGTGTATACATGCCGCCTTTTGCGGTTGCATCGCTGCGGCCGAGAGAACCGCCGATTCCGACCGGCTTGCCGGTTACAACACCGAACTGGTTCTTTCCTTTGATAACGGAGTATTCATCCATCATCCATGCCATAATCTGACCGTTGGTATATACATCGGGTGCCGGAACATCCGTGTCGGGACCGATGTTCTGCCAGATTGCGCGCACATAGCCGCGGGAAAGTCTTTCAAGTTCGCCCTGGGACATCTCCTTCGGGTTGCAGACAATACCGCCCTTTCCACCGCCGAGCGGAAGACCGATTACAGCTGCCTTCCAGGTCATCCACATGGAGAGTGCTTTGACGGTGTCGATGGTCTCTTCCGGGTGGTAGCGGATACCGCCTTTGTAGGGCCCGAGAGCGTTGTTGTGCTGGACGCGGAAGCCCTGGAAGACTTTAATCGTGCCGTCGTCCATTTTTACCGGGATTGAGACCTGAATCTGTCTCTGCGGCTGCATGAGAATGTCAACTACACCCTGGTCAAGTTTCAGGATTTTTGCACAGTCAAGTAACTGCTGCTGTGCCATTTCAAAAGGATTTACCTTTGCCATGTTGTATTCCTGCCATATTTTCTCCACAGGACTTCATTGCTTGCGGAGGAGTTTGTGACAATAAATGTTGGTAGTAATTAGTATAATACTTTTTTCTGCAGGGGGTGCGCCATACTGGTGATGTCAAAGTTTTACCTTTGCAAAGGTGAAACTTTGAAAAATGAAAAGTTTTACTTACGCAGGGGTGAAACTTTGGAAAAAAGAAAAATCTTAGGTATACTTAAACCATCTTCCCTTTGCATCATATTCCCCGTCCTCGCCCGCATGCGGGTCATTTTCAGGAAGCGGAACACGTCTTGGAGTATAAGCTGCATTTGCCTGCGGCACCGACTCTGGTGCTGCAGGCGCCTGATTTTCATCACCGTTCCTTTCCTCATCCAATATATCCTGCGGCTGATTCTGCGTAGCATTTTTCGGCATCGCCGCTGCAAGCAGGCGCTTGAAATAGCACACCTTGTAGGTAACGAAAAACGGCAGCGCAAACAGCACGCAAATAGAAAGCGAAAAGACCAAAGCGCTGATAACCTCCGGCGTTATAAGCGACCCTACAAATTTCAGCATTTCTTCAGTAGACATCGCTGAATATGTATTAATCAGTTCGGTTTCCGTCATGGATGAGATAGTCTGAAGTGTCTGATTGTTCGGAGAAATGAAAAACGGCATTATCAGGTCGAATAAGAAATCGAACAGGAAAAACGCCGCGATATTAAATAAATAGAACGCCGTTACCGAAAAAGAACCCGCCGTAACCCGCCGTGAACTTGATTTTAACGCACCGAACAGCCCGCGCGCGCCAAGCATTGCGCAAAGGTCGGCAAAATACCAGAAAAATAAAATCGGCAGAATAATGAACAGACCGAAATATATTGCCGTCTGCGTCGGAAGCCCCATCATCAAAAGAATATACGTAACCGCCTGAATTGCAAGAAAACCAATCAAAACAACAAGAAGCATCGGCAAAAGACACTTAAAATACCCCATCCTCACATATTTTGCATACACCGCAGGAGAACCGTGATTTTCGAGAATAATGCCGTAACTGCCCGCAATAAACGCCGGAAGAATAAATAAGAGAATAAGACCGACCGGAAGGGCGCTAAACCAGTTGAAATTCAGTCCGATGAAATACACTGCAAGAATGGAAAAAGCCGCAAACACGCCGCAAATCCAGACATACGGTGTAATTACCAGAAGCCGGAGTGTATCAAGAAGCGCTTTGAATGCCATTATCTATCCCTCGGCATAGCGACAAATTCACGCACCTGCAAATCAAAAAACTGCGCGGTGTGCGCCGGGCGGATAACTAAAACGGTGTCCGCCCCTTCCTCGGTTCCGCCGACAGCAACCACCTCACGGTCAATCGGAAATGCGCCCTGGTCTGCGGCGATTAACACACATTCAACTGCTACTTTCATCCCGACAGAAACCGTGCGCCGGAACGCTTCGGCTATTGCCTCTGTGCGCGAGGCTCCGCCGAGATTTCCGCGCCGGGTCAAGGCGCGTTCCATGCCGGACAATGCATGAGTGCCTTTGATTATCGTAACGCCCTTTGCTTCAAGCTCTTTTGCAAGATTGGCATCAAATTCCCAGACGCCCGGCTCGCTGAAGCCCACCGCGTGCGTTACCACGATTAAATGCATCCCGGCCGCAGCGGCCGCTTTTGCAAAAATTTCAGCCGTATAACCGCTGCAGCTTGCAACAACAATGTCGCAAAGCCCGAGCTCTTTTGCGCGGGCAACCGCAATTTCTGCGCAGTCCTGTGTATTCTCACGTCCCGGACGGTCAAAATAATATATGGTTTTTTCAGTTTTCATTTCATTCTCTTTTTACGACAAATCCGTCAAATTCCGTATAAACGTAATCATTCATCTCGATATTACGGATAAGAGCCCTCGGGCAGTTATAGGTCATGGAAACCAGTTTTTCAATGAGTATTTCATCCCCTGTAACCAGCGCGCGTACACGCCCGTCGGAGAGGTTTTCCACCTCGCCTGACAGGCGCAGATTTTCTGCTATCGCTTTTATGCAGGAGCGGAAGCCGATTTTCTGGACTTTGCCGCTGAAGAGTATCTCTTTTGTTTTGTTCATACACCAGCCTTGTAATATCGCTTGCGTATAAGATATGTTGTGTTTGTTTAAATATATGTTATAATAAGAACGGAGGAAACAGCAGAAGAGATTGCAATACACTGTCAAAAAAGTAAAATGCCCTATCTCATACAGCCTTATTCAAACACCATCTTCAGCAGGTCGCCGGCCTGAATCAGGCCGTAGGCGCCTTTTTCCTTAACCTCTTTTTCTGTATAAACCTCGCATGCATCAGCTGCATCCTTACCCATAATTGCAAACGGAACCGGGTCATTGGTGTGCGTCTTTTTGGCAATCGGCGTCGGGTGGTCAGGCATCAGAAGGACAACACCGTTGAAGTTGTCTAAAATATAGCCTATTGCCTTGTCGAGATTTTCAATGGCGCGGATTTTTTCCTCAATGCTTCCGAGATGCCCTGCCTCATCCGTTGCTTCGACATGCATATAGACAAAGTCGTATTTTTCCGCTGCTTCGACCGCTGCCTTTGCCTTGCCGAGATAATTCGTGTCAAGAAAACCCGTTGCCCCCTCGACTTTGATTGTCTCCATACCCGCGCACTTTGCAATACCGAACAAAAGGTCTACCGCGGAAATAACCGCACCGGTCTTGTGGTATTTCTCCGAAAACTGCGGCATTGCCGGCTTTTTGCCTCCGCTCCAGGGCCAGATGGTGGTTGCAGGCGTCTTGCCTTCGGCAAGGCGCTTTTTGTTAACCGGATGGTCTGCAAATACGCGCTCTGCAACTGCCATGCACTCTTTCAGATAGTCTGCATCCGGGCCGCTTGGCAGATACTGCGTAATGTCTTGTCCGACAATATCATGGGGCGCGGTGGATTCTGCGCCGCCGCCGTTTGGAAACATAAGGACGTTTCTGTAGGAAACGCCCGGATACAGCTTCACTTTGTTCAGTTCCTTCTGCAGCGATGCAAATAATGCGGCGCCCTCTTCGCTTGTAATGTGGCCCGCGGAAAAGTCTGCCATTACATTGTCTTTAATGGTTACCAGATTGCACCGGTAGGCGATATCATTTGGTTCGAAGGGGATGCCCATGCTTAATGCTTCCAGCGCCCCGCGGCCGGTATAGAACTGCAGGGGGTCGTAGCCCATAATCGACATATTGGCGACATCGGAGCCCGGAACCATGGAATCGTCCACGGTCTTCATCATGCCGCAGCGTCCCTGTTTGGCAATTCTGTCCATATTCGGTTTGTTCGCTGCTTCAAGCGGGGTTTTTCCGCCCAGTTCTGCTATCGGCTCGTCTGCCGCGCCGTCTGCTAAAATGAGGATATACTTCATTGCTGTACTATTATATGCGTTATATAAGCGGATAAAAGATGTGTTTGGGTATCTTGCGCATCTTTAATTAGTAAAACCGTCAATGTATAAGAGCAACGCATGATAATCGAAAACCGGGCGCATCAGATACTTTTAATGATTCTTGCAGCGTCAGCGGTTTTTATGGATTATCTGGATACCAGTATTGTATCTATTGCTCTGCCGGAAATTGCATCCGACCTTGCGGTAACTTCGCAGATTTCTTCGTGGGTGCTTATCAGTTATCTTCTTGCCCTCGGCTGCTCGCTTCTGATTTTCGGCAAGCTCGCCGACCGGACGGGAAGATACAAGCTGATTTTCACGCTCGGTTTTGTCCTGTTTACCGTGTCTTCCCTATTCTGCGGTTTTGCGGGCAATATCGCCGTGCTGATACTGTTTCGAACGCTGCAGGGTTTTGCAGCTGCCTTAATGGTAAGTACTGCAACAACGCTGATTACGCTGCATCTGCCGGATAATATCCAGGGTTTTGCAACGGGTGTGATTGCAACAGGGGGCGGCGCGGCGCTTGCAGCGGGTCCGGCTGTCGGGGGGCTTTTAACCGGATTTTTTTCCTGGCACTGGATTTTTTACATCAATATCCCGATAGGTATTGCGGGTGTTATTCTTGCTCTGCTGTTAATCCCCAAAGACACGCCGCGGGATGCGCCCGCTGTGCCTTTCGATGCGGCAGGTGCGGGGCTTCTTGCAGTGTGTCTTGTATCCCTTCTTGCGGGTCTTGAGTTCGGCTGTCAGGAAAACTGGCCGGTTTACAGCATTGTGCTGCTTTGTATCGCTCCGGTCTTTGGTTTTCTTTTCATCCGGCGCGAGCTGCGCCACCGTGACCCGGTGCTTTCCGCGCGGCTTCTTTTGAACCGGACGGTGATGTTTGCGTCTCTTTCTACTCTTCTGGTGACGTTTGTCTACATCGGGCTTATTTATATTCTGCCGTTTTATTTCACGCTGGAAGGGTTTTCGATTGCAGAAACGGGTTTTATCATGCTGATTCCGCCGTTGTGTCTTGCGGTAATAGGGATTCCTTCTGGCGCGCTGACGCGGATTTTCGGCTGCAGAAAGCTGTGCAGTATTGCTTCGCTTCTGTTAACGGGGGGAATTGCGCTTTTGGCTGCGGGGATGTTTTGTGCGAATCCTGTTCTGATTTTTGCGGGGCTTGCGCTAACAGGTATCGGCAACGGGTTGAATGAGGGGCCGAGTATCCGCAGAATTACGGTGCATTCGCCGGCGGATTTGCAGGGGTCGTCGGGGGGGCTTATTTTTACGGTGATGAATGTGGGCTGTGTGTTGGGGGATGCTGCGTATTGTGTTGCGGCGACGGTGGCGTCGGGGAGCGGGGAGTTTACGGTGTTCGGGATTGCGGTGTCGTGTGTGGTCGCGGTGGTGTTTGCGTTTTTGGCGTTTGTTACGTCGGAGGCGGCGGGGGATACGGTGAGGGATTAGAGGGTTATTTCATGGTCAGTGAGGTTTTTTTGGGTTTGAAATAGGTCAGTGAATTATTTCGCGGGATAAAAATAGTCAGTGGGTATTTTTGCGGCTTGAAAAAAGTGAGTGACTTTTTTTGCGTGTTGATTTTGGTCGGTGAGGTATTTTTGCTGGCGTACGGCTTTGGTGGTGCGCATCGCCAGCCAGAGGCTTGCTCAAACCTTCGGCGAACCGCCTCAGGGAAACTAAACTGCTGCAGGGTTGGTCTTTTTGGCATGATTAAGAAAAGGGAAACGCGGATAAACGCGG
>DALTWG010000057.1 GCA_029987245.1 Methanocorpusculum sp.
CCCTCCATCCCCGCCTCACGCCCCAAAGTCACAATCAGACCGCACGCACCGATAATACCCCCTACCGGCTCATCCCTGTTCAAAACCGCCCCCGCAGCAAGAACCACATCCTTCAGCCGGCTGTGCGAAAGCGCCGCAAGAACACGCGGGTGCTCAACCATAACACCCACCCCGTAGCCCCCGAGCGTAAAAACCCTGCGCACGCCTAAAAGCCCGAACACCTTCACATACGCCTGCGCCATGATATAATGCCCCTCAGGCGACGTACTCTGACAGTCCCCCGCAAGCAAAAGCATCGCAGGACCCCCCTCAGGGTGACAAAAGAAAATCTCATTGCGCGGCAGCCGAAGCACCGCATTCTCGTCCAGATACATCTGCGGCGGAAACAGCGTCGACGTAAACTCGGCAACCTTTACAGCATGAAACTCCCGCACCAGATGGTCAACCACTAACTTGCCCACATGCCCCACACCCGGCAGACCCGCGATGCAGACATCCGCGGAATGCGCCGACACATCCTCGACAAACCAGCTGACATGTACCTGCTCCATGGTATCTACACCCCCGGAGTATCCGGCATATCACCGGCATGTTTCAACAACCGCCGGTACCTGCCGTATTTGTCCTGCGGCGAATATTTTGCCGGATGAACACTAACCGATGCATGACCGCACACCGGACACACATCCAAAAGAGTATAGGTTTTATCAATCGGGCATTGTCTGATATGACCCCTCATGACAACCTCACTTTGCTTTCTGCTTATCCTGAATCAGCTTACCAAAGGAATCCGGACGCGCCCCTTCGGGATTTGCCCGCTCCATAACACCGATAGCCGCCTCCGCCGCCTTTTTCAGCGCCTTGTTGGCAGTCTTGTAATCGAATGCGGTAACCTTGATACGATAATTCGGCGCACCGAGATAAAGCAACTCAATCTCGGCACCTTCCACCTTGGGCTCCGCGCTTCTCAGCGCACGACGGATAATATTGACACCGTCAGGTTTCGTGGACGTCAGCTCCAGAATACCGCTTACCGTTACCTTCTGGATTCTGACATTTTCCTGCGCAATCTTTAAAAGCGCCTCCTTTGCCGCATCATTGAGCTTCAGTCTGCCAAGCGTCTTTTCGGTGTCGATAACCACCTGCTCAAACGCATGGTACAGAGAACCCTTTCCAACGGCATAAAGCTCGTCTTCGAACTCCTCCTCAGACGTGCCGGAGTTTTTGCTTGCAAAGGAAATCCACTTGTGAGCTTTCTGCTCATTCTTCCAGTCCTGGATTTTTTCCCGGCGCTGGTGCTCGTTTACATCCTTCAAAGAGAGGTCAATATGACCCTTGGAAGCGTCAACATCCAAAACCTTACAGACAACTTTCTGCCCCTCGCGGATGTAGTCGCGGATATATTTTATCCAGCCGCGCGCTACCTCTGCAATCGGAATTAAACCCGGGTGGCTGTCATATTCATCCAAAGTTACAAATGCGGCGAAATCCTTGACCTCTGTAACGCTGCAGACGACAAGTTCACCTTCTTCGGGCCAGTCTCTTTCGCTCATCTTTGAATCTGTTTCCTGATTTATTCTAACGTTTCGATGACATCAGCTTTGAGAGCTGCCTTTCCGCCGGTCGGCTCTGCAAGAACACGGCCGCAGACACTGCACTCGACAACAGAGGTTGCCTTCTCAAAGATGATCTGTTCGTTTTCACAGTCCGGGCACTTTACTTTTAAGAATTTGCTCCGGTTTTCGCGGGATGCTTTTACCATACTTGAATCACTCCGTAAGTTCGAATTTGCCTGCGCGGCATCCTGCTCTTAAGTGTGCCTTTCCGCACTCCTTGCACCGGTAGCGGATGTTGAGCTTTTTCGTCGGCTTGTCTCCTCCCGGAACCTTGCCGAACTTGCCGCGGTTGCCGATATTGCTTCTGCGTGCCTTCTGGCGGTCAATCCAGTGCATACCGGTGGTCTTTCCTTTCTTTACCTTTTCAATTTCGTGCTCGGTGTGCTTTAAGCAGAACGGGCAGTACGTGTTGAGTTTTACTGGTCTTTTCATTATAAATTCCCCTTCTAGGAATGAGCGTATTAAATACCCATATTTATTTGCGAATACTGATACTTAATGCTTTGTTGTTTTTGCACAGTATCGATGCCGTCTGTGCTGGCATAGACACTATATCTCCTGGCGAAAGAGAATATAATCGTCCGCTGAAATCCTGGAACTCTTGGATTGTGTCATGTACTGCTACCACGCAGTACTCTTCGGGAGCTTGTTCTGCACCGGAACCGGGGGTTCCGTCCCCGTCCGCGACTTCAATATCGGCGCATGCGTCAGTGCATGCGCGCGCGAGGTCTTCGTCCTCAGGCTCAGTCAGTGGTGAAGCGGTATCCGACCTGACCTGCGGTACGAAATCATATGCAGTGGTCTCTAATGTTGGCTTTCCGTCTAAAAGAGTCTTTCGGCATGCACCGGCGGATTCAACGATAACATCATAGAGCCGGCGCTCGCCCGGGACCATTTTTCTTACCTCTTCCCGGTTGATTTCTTCGCCGTTTGCACTCGCAAGCGCAAGAAACATGATTTTTTTCATCCGCTCGGCATAGATGTCCCTGATATACTCGCGCAGGCTTTCGCGCTCTTTCATGTACGACTGCGCGCCCTCACAAAACGGGTCTTCGAGTTTGCGCACCGCATCTGCTATAGCAGAAGCGCGCGCATAGACTTCCTCGTAGAGGGTTGCCGGAATTTCGCCGAGACTTCCGGCGTTTTGCTCATCAATGAGCCAGCCGTGGAGATTTGATGCGGTGATTTCGGCCATCTATGTGCCTCCTGCAAATTCTGCAATGCCGCGCGCGCACAAAAATACGGCCAGTGCCTCCGGCACGGTGTTTCTTCCGGCGGCAAGCTCGTATTTGTTTTCCAGCATGGTCATAGTGAGAGGGAATGCGCAGTCTACCTGCACCAGCCGGTCGCCGCTGAATACAACGGCGTCAATCAGGGGGTCGAAGTCGTCCAAATCGCGCACCGCAAGCGGGGTGACGCGCATGCCGGAACCGCCGTGCAGCGACCCCGGATGGCGAATCAGGCGTTTGATATCGGTTGTCACTGGTTCATCGGCCTGTGCCGCGCGCGCCAGGACATGGTTCTGAAACACTTTGTTTTCCGGATTGCAGATTTTTTTGAGGACCGGATTTACGGCTACCAGCGCGGGGTTTTCAAAAAAAAGTCCGCGCGTTTCGTCGATATGTTTGTAAAAGTCCCGCGCGGGATTTTCTTTGACGCCGATGCCGCCCAGATACGCTGCGGCATCTTCGAATGAAAGCCCTTTAATGCGGTCCAGTTCTTCAGCTACCGCTTCGCGGTAGCGTTTCGGCCAGCCGGTTTTTGCCTTTGCATGCATCATGGCATCAAAAGAAAGGCCGGTGCCGGAAACATAGTTTACCAGTTCGCGCCGCTCGTTTGCGCTCCAGTCGCGTACAGTCATAGACGGGATGTGGATATGGTATCCGCGTCCGCCGGAGAAGTTGACTTTCATCTCGCGTTCCTGGAAGCCGAGTTCGCCGGTAAGCATGTCAATGAGTTTGAACATCTCGTCTTTGACGCGCGCAAGCATTACATCATAGGCGGCGCGCACAATGTGGTCTGCATCAAGGTCAAATATCAAATCCG
Source organism: Methanocorpusculum sp. (assembly GCA_029987245.1). Lineage (GTDB taxonomy): Archaea > Halobacteriota > Methanomicrobia > Methanomicrobiales > Methanocorpusculaceae > Methanocorpusculum. The sequence goes on from DALTWG010000057.1 coordinate 3,663, forward strand.
CGCCGCGCCATTCTTTTTCCTGCATGGTGGCAGCACCCGGATTTGCATAGTAGGCGGTTGAATAATAGACGTGCGCCGGCGCCATGGACTGCAGATAAGCGTCCACTTCGTCGCGGGAGGAAAAAGCGACGTGGCGGCGCATGCCGGATTTTTTGTCTTCGGAAAAATAGAGGAAACCCCACTCGCGCTCGGGCAGCGAGTCCGGTACGTAAACGGCGCCTGCGGTAGGTATTTCACCGGTATAGTAGGAATAGAAGCGCTTTTTCAGGTATTCAACGGTGGCGGGTTTCATCAGGTTATGTGTATTAGTTTTGTATTGCAGGGGTTTCTTTTTTTCTCCTTACAGTTCCTTAATCACATACGGCCCGGTGCGCTCATAGCCGAGCTTCTGATAATACGGCCGCACCCCGACACCGGCCATAATCGCGACTTTGTCATACCCCGCCGCGCGCGCCGTCTCTTCCGCGCGGGAAAGCAGGTGTTTGCCGTAGGAGCGGTGCTGGCGCGCGGCTCCGGTGCCCGCCTCGCCCAAAGGCACAATGCTTCCGTAGACATGCAGCTCGCGCACTAAAGCGGCGCCATCAAGCTCAGCCCTGAACACCTGCCCCGGAAACCGCAGGCGCACAAAGCCGATGAGCGCGGGGCCTGCGGTAACCGACAGGAAATGCTCTTTTCCCCCGCAGCAGTCATAGATAAGCGACTCGTCTTTTTCCAAAGCACTGGACGGGCGCCGCCCGATCTCGCGACAGCGGATACAGCGGCACTCGCCGCCCGCGGCGCGCAGCCGCTCCTGCGCCATCTGGCGGATGTGGCCGTGTTTTGAGCCGGAAACAATAAGCTTTGCCGGAATATCGCGCTGAATGCGCTGCAGCCGCACATACTCCGGCAGACGCGACTTTGCATAGGCAAGAAGGTCGATTAAGTCATCCTCCGCATAGGTCTCATATTTGCCCGCGCGCCAGAGTTCCTCGAGCTCCGCGCCCGGGGTGACCAGCGTCGGATAGATTTTCAGAAAGTCCGGGCAGAAACGCGCATCGGTAAAAAGCGTGTCAAACATCTGTTTGTCGCGCTCAATGGTGCTCCCGTACAGATTCGGCATCACATGAAAGCCCACCTTGATGCCCGCATCATGCAAAAGCGTATTCGCCCGCACACTGTCTTCTACCGTGTGCCCGCGCTTGTTGAGTTCCAGCAGCGCGTCTTCGGTGTGCTGGAAACCAAGCTCGACCTTGGTCACCCCGAGGTCAAGCATCTTATTGATATGCTCCTCTTTGCACCAGTCCGGCCGGGTTTCAAAGGTGGTTGCAATGCAGCGCACATCCGCGGTCTCGTTTTCGAGCATCAGTTTACTGATGTCGCCTGCCGCGCGCGAGGGCTTTCCGGTAAACTCGTTCATGCCGCGCAGGCATTCGGATACAAACCAGTCCTGATAGACTTCGTCGCGGGCAGTCATAGTGCCGCCCATAACAATTAACTCGGCTTTGTCCACATGGTGCCCCAGCAGTTTAAACTGGGCGAGCCGCGCCTGGACCATTTTATAGGGGTCATAGTCGTTCTGGCGCGCGCGCAGTGCCGCGGGCTCTTCGCCGGTGTAGCTTTGCGGCGAGTGAAAGACATGTTCCGGCCCGCCCGGGCAGGGAAGGCATTTCCCGTGCGGGCATTTGCAGGGGGAGGTCATGACAGCTACCGGCGCAACGCCGGATAAGGTGCGCGTCGGCTTTACCATAAGGCGCTCGCGCAGGGTTTCATATTCATCTTCGCGCGCCGCGGCAAGTATGGCGGAATTTTTCGGCATGGCATCGAGTGCATAGCGCCTGCATATGGCAAGTTTAATGCTTTGCAAATCGGTTGCCGGGCTTTCCAAAATCCGGTCGATGATTTCGCGGTAGAGTTCTTCTTCAGAAGGGTGTGCGGCAGTCACTGCTGTAGTATTTGGTTTGGAGGGGTATAAGAGTTTCAGAAAAAGAGACAGATTGAACTACTCAAATCCCGAGCTTCTCTTTCGCCCCGTCCAAATCCGGCGCCGCAACCGCATATTCATCTATTTCCACCCTTCCCCGCGACGCGGTCCCGCGCACATCAATCACCGAACCTGCCGGAATTGCATCCGCCCCGGACAAAAGCCATACGGCATTTCCGTCATCCAGCGTGACGCCCTCCGGGCGCGGGATTACGGTACCGTGCAGGATTACGTACTCACTGTCCCGCACCTTCGGGCGGCATACCGCGCCAAATCCGACGGAAAGCTCAATATCGCCGTAGCGGTTGAGTTTTGCATCAGCGTTGATAACCTCAACCTCTTCGCCGACTTCGTACAATTCGTTTGCGGCATCACCCCAGAGCGCAGCGGCAATAATTTTGCCGCTGCCCCCCTTGATTTTGATATTTCTGACACACGACTCCGTGCCGCGCCGTGTGGTAAAGCGCCGCATCTCAGAGACTGCCGCAACAACGCCGGTTACCACCGGCGTGTGACCCTCGTCGATTTCGCCCGCATCAACGGTGAGCACCTCTACCGGGGTTTCAAGCACCGTGATTTCTGCAGAGTCGAGTACCGTGTACTCGACTCTGCCCTCATCCTCCTTGCGTTTCACGCCGGTAATGGAGACTGAGTCCCCCTCGCTGATTTCTGCAAACATCTCCGGCGACCAGGTGGTAAGTTTCATGGTGCCCTCCGGGTTTCCGGCAATAAATTCCTGCAGATAGGCGGGCGTCCCGTCCCGGCGCGTAATCTCGCGGTCGGGGAACACGACGAGGATTTTTACCTCAAACGGCTTGTCAAGAATATCAGTTTTCGGCGGGCGCTTTGTCTCCACGATTTCCACACTGCTTTCCCGCAGCGCCGCACAGGTAACACCTCCCCCGCCCGTGCGCGGCTTTGCAACAACCTCGAGGACCTGCCCGGCTTTCAGTTCATCCGCCTGCGCCGCAAGCGCGTCCCATAACGTGACGCGCACGGTGCCGGTCGGGTCGCCTAAAATTAGCGAGGCAACTACCCCCTGCTCACCCTCCGCGTCTTTTCGCTCAAAAAGACGCGGGCCGTCGATTTCCAGGATTTTGCCAAAGAAACAGACGATTTCGGTGCGGACGCGCGAAACCTCCGCGATTTTGATGTGGGCGCGCCCGAGTTCTTCAAGTACCAGCATCGCGGCGGCATGCTCATCAAGGATGTTGCCCAGCTCCTCGCATTTTTTCCAGACGCGCTCGTCGAATTCTTCACGGGGCATTAAATCGGCAACGAGAGCGTAGTGCATGGTTTTTCTGTATTTCTGTATGTTTTGCTTATTTCCTGTGCCAGGAGGGAATCACGACATTTTTCGTCATGTCTTCAAATGTCTCGGCAGAGCGCATTAATTCGGCATCGCCGCCGTTTACCAGGACCTCTGCACAGCGGGGGCGCGAGTTGTACTGCGAAGACATGGCATAGCCGTACGCGCCCGCATCGAGTACCGCGACAAGGTCGCCTGCTTTGGGCTCGGGAAGCAGCCGCTCGGATGCGAGAATGTCGCCGGTTTCGCAGATGGGGCCGGTGACGGTGAAACGGCGGTCTTCGACCGGCGCTTCGCCGGCGCGGTTTGCGAGCATAACTTCATGGAAGGAGTCATACATTGCCGGGCGGATAAGGATGTTAAAGCCGGCGTCTACGTTGACAAAGGTCTTGTGCACCTTTTTGACCGAGTTGACTCTTGTGAGAAGAACCGTGGATTCACCGACCATCCAGCGGCCGGGCTCGACCCAGAATGCAGGGGCGATGCCTGCTTTTTTGCATCCTTCAAGGAATACGGGCATTACGACCGCGGCATACTCTTCGGGCGTCGGCGCCGCGTCTTTTTCCTCGAAGCGGTGATAGGGGATGCCTAATCCTCCGCCAAAGTCTACGAACTCGAGTTTTACGCCGAGTTTGGTGATTTTGGCCGCAACGTCCATGATAACCTTGCAGGCTATTGCAAACGGTTCCACCTCTAAAATCTGCGAGCCGATGTGGCAGTGCATGCCGACAGGCGTCACGTATTCCATGGAAAGTGCTTCGCGGTAGGCGTCTAAAATCATTTCCGCGGGGATGCCGAATTTGCTGTTTTTGATGCCGGTGGCAATTTTGGGGTGCGTCGGGACGTTGATTTCCGGATTGACGCGGAAGCCGATTTTGACCGGGGTTTTCAGTTCTTTCGTGAGGGTGTCTATCTGGCGCAGTTCGTCGACAGAGTCCACGGAGATTTTAATGCCGTGGGTAATTGCGGCGCGCAGGTCGGCTTCGGTCTTGGAGCTGCCGTTAAACATCAGTTTTTCCGGCGCCATGCCCGCTTCAAGGGCGGCGCGCAGTTCGCCTAAGCTGAAGACGTCGGCACCGGCACCTTCTTTCGCCAGAGTCTGCATGATTACGGGGTTTTCATTTGCTTTTGCGGCGTAAAGTAATTGCACCGCAGGGGTGTATTGTTTCAGCGCCGCTTCAAAGCGTCTGAAATTTCCCGCCACATGGTTTTCATTAGTGACGTAGAGGGGGGTGCCGAATTGTTCGGCAAGCGCCACGCAGTCTGCGCCGCCGCAGAAGAGGTGACCGTTTTGTACGGAAAACGATGCGGGGAGGGCGTCTGCAAAGTTCATGCGCCGCCTCTGATGCCGCAGGCTTTCATGCGTTCGATTGCTTCGTTGATTCTTTCAACGGTGCGGGTGACGGCAAACCTGACGTATCCTTCGCCTGCGTCGCCGAATCCGTTGCCCGGGGTGACGACAATGCCTGCTTCGTCTATCATTTTCATCGCAAACTCAGCGGCGTTGGGTACTTTCATCCAGACGTAGAAGGTGGCTTTGGGCACAAAGACGGTAAATCCAAGGCTTTTGAGTCCGGCAACGAGTGCGTCGCGGCGCTCCTGGTAGATTTTGCAGGCGTTTTTCACGCATTCATTAGAGCCGTTTAATGCGGTGATGCCGGCGCGCTGGACGGCGTCGAAGACGCCTGAGTCGATGTTGGTTTTGACGCGGCCGAATGCGCCGATAAGGTCTTTGTTGCCGCATGCCATGCCGATTCTCCAGCCGGTCATGTTGAAGGTTTTGGAAAGGGAATGGGTTTCGATGCCGATATCCATTGCGCCGCGGGCCTGGAGGAAGGAGGGAGCTACATAGCCGTCGTAGGAGATTTCGGAGTAGGCGTTGTCGTGGACAACGACGATGTCATGGTCTTTTGCAAAGTCAACGGTTTTCTCAAAGAATTCCATCGGGGCGGTTGCGCCGGTGGGGTTGTTCGGGTAGCCGATGAACATGAGTTTGGCGCCTTTAACGACGTCTCTTGGGATTGCGTCGTAGTCGGGGAGGAAGTTGTTTTTCTCCAAAAGGGGCATGGAATAGAGTTTGCCTTCGGCAAAAAGGGTTGAGGTTTTGTAGACCGGATAGCCGGGGTCGGCTGCGAGTACGTAGTCGCCGGGGTTGACGAAGGCCTCGGGCATGTGGGCGATGCCTTCCTTGGAGCCGATAAGGGCGACAATTTCTGTTTTGGGGTCGAGTTTGACGCCGAAGCGGCGGTCGTACCAGCCGGCTACAGCCTGTCGGTATTCGAGCATGCCGAGGTAGTCGGGGTAGTGGTGGGTTGCCGGGTCGCGCACGGCATCGCAGAGGGCGTCTACGATATGGGGCGGGGTGGGTAAATCGGGGTCGCCGACGCCGAGGTCGATTAGGTCAACGCCCTGTGCGCGTTTTTCCGCTTTGAGTGCGTCTATTCTTGCAAATAAGTACGGGGGTAAATTATCGAGCCGTTTTGCGTACATATGGTTATGTATTGGTTGCGGGGGGTGATAAACATGCAGTTTTGTAAAAAGCCCGGATAAAAAAAGTAACTATTCAGCCCTCCTCAACTAAATGGTTGTATTTTTAGATTCATCTTTTCTGAAGCGCTTACGCGCAAAACGCAGATTTTCGCAGATTACACGCAGATTAGCGCAGATTACAACAGATTAAGGGCGGCGCCGAATTACGGCGCCGCAAGGAAAAACAAAGAACTTTTTGTGTTTTAAAAATGTATTAAGAGCCCAAATTTGACAGTTGGATTTTTGGCTGTGTCGCTTAAATCGTAATGCCTACACAGACATCACCACGGAAATCACCACAGAAAACACGGAAATAGAGAAATCAACAGAAAACACAGAAGAAATTGCATTTTAGCCAATCATCAACCGTTGATTCCGTGAATTCCGTTGAATTCCCTGAGGCTTTAGCC
>DALTWG010000058.1 GCA_029987245.1 Methanocorpusculum sp.
GGTTCATTTCGTTAATTTTACCGCCGTATTCGGCGAAAAAACCGAACGCTGGCAGTTGAAATTCACGCTTTCCAAAGACAGTACCAAAGTTATTGCAGGGTTCCACTGCATTGAAGAAGAGGCGCAGCTTGAACAGAAACGTGACGAGCTTTCCACTATCGTAGAAGCAATGGCGGAAGATTATGAATGTCTGTTCCACGCCGATTTTGACTCAGGAAACGAAGACCACTATCGTGAAAGCGAACATTTCTGCCGTGCGATTCCGGGATGGGAGGAGGAGACGAATTATACCAAACGTATGCAGCTTTTTGCTGAAACCCTGGTGGTGCCCGAAGACCGGGCAAAATTCAGAATGGAAACCGCGGCAGACAACGTTTCCCGCAAATTAAAGGAAAATAACGGCGCTTATACTATCCTCTACCGGATTTTGCTTAACGGAAAAACCCAGTGGTTCCAGACAAAATACGTCCATCATGCGGCACACGTCGGTCACAACTGTGCGTTAATCGGCTTCCACAACATTGATGCGGAAATGAAAAGCACCATCGAGCGCCGGGAAACCATGGTAAAAAGCCTGGAAATCATCGATATCCTTGCCTCCGACTACATCACAGTCTTCTATGTCGACCTTGCAACAGGCGAACTTACCATAAGCAAACTCGGCGCCGCCCCGGATACTGATATGGAAAAAATCACCACCTTTGGCGCGTTTTGCGACTATTTCATGCCGCGCCTGCCCGAAAGCGAGAAAAAAGCGCTTGCAAAGATTACCGACCTTGCCTCGCTTAAAACGCTTCTTGCAAAACAGCAGGTATATGAAAAAGTCTTCCGTTTCGGCACCGAACAGCAGTTTAAATACGTAAACCTGCGTATTGTCCGCGTTGACAATGACGAAGGAGACGTCCATGCCGCGGTTTTCGGTATCGCCGACCGTGATGCGGAAATCCGTCTGGAAAATGAGACCGCCGCTGCACAGAAACGCTACTATGGTATTGTTAAAGCGCTTTCCAGCGAATACGGTTCTATTTACTATGCAGAACTGAACTCCAATCTGCTTATTCCCTACAGCAACAGCAGAAACATTGAACGCAGATTTGGAAACAACGCCTTCCATTCCATGACCTATTCCGAAGGCGTGCAGCTCTACATTGAAAAAGGCTGCGCGGAAAGCGATAAAGCAAATCTTGCGGAAATTCTCTCGCCTGACTTCCTGAAAAAACACCTGGCAGTACTGCCGTATTACACCTCGACTTATCAGAATTCAGACGGCCGGTATTGCGAGGTCAAATGCGTGCGCGCTGAAGAATCGGCTGACGTTGACGCCGTTGTTATCGGTTTTGCGGATAAGGATATCGAAATCAGAAGCCGGGAGGAGGCCGCGCGCGAAACAAAGCGCAATTTCGATATTATTCAGATTCTTGCCTCTGAATACTCCTCGGTGTACTACATCGATTTGGCAACCGACGAACTCAACCCCTATACCATGAACGAAGACACCCAGTCCGAGTTCGGTCAGATTTTTATGTCAGGCATTCACTACACCGACGCATACAAAATGTATGTCGACCGCCTGATTCACGATGCCGACAAAAAGATGATGCTCGAAGCCGGAAGCGTTAAAAACATCAAAGCGCGGCTTGCGGACAAAAAGACCTTTATCACCACCTATCGCTCGGCCGAGGGCCATTACTGCGAAATGAAATTTGTTAAAGTCAACGGTGAATCCGAGGAGCCTACAGCCGTTGCGCTCGGTTTCGCGGACAAAGACGAGGAAATCAGAAGCCGCGAAAAACTCGCCCGCGAAAACAAAATGAACTTCGACATTATTCAGATTCTCGCCTCTGAATATTCATCTGTGTACTACATTGACCTTGCAACCGATGAACTTAATCCCTACACAATGAATGAAGACACGGAATCCGAATTCGGTCAGATTTTCAAATCAGGTATCCATTACACGGATGCATACAAACTCTATGTCGACCGCCTGATTCACGATGCGGACAAAAAGATGATGCTTGCAGCCGGAAGCACCGAAAACATCAAAGCGCAGCTTGCCTTCAAAAAGACGTTTCTGACTACGTACCGCTCGGCCGATGGCCATTACTGCGAAATGAAATTTGTTAAGGTTAACGGCGAGGCGCAAGCGCCTACGGCCGTTGCGCTCGGTTTTGCGGACAAAGACGAGGAAATCAGAAGCCGCGAAAAGCGCGCCCGCGAAAACAAGATGAACTTCGACATCATCCAGATTCTCGCATCTGAATATTCTTCGGTGTATTACATTGATTTGCAGACCGACAGATTAAATCCCTATACCATGAACGAAGACACCCAGTCCGAGTTCGGTCAGATTTTCAAATCAGGTATCCGCTACTCTGATGCATACAAGCTTTATGTCGACCGCCTGATTCTTGCAGCAGACAAAGACCGAATGCTCAAAGCCGGTTCGCTTCCAAACATCTTGTCGCAGCTTGCGCACAAAAAGACCTTTATTACAACCTACCGGTCTGCCGAAGGCCATTACTGTGAGATGAAATTTGTTAAGGTTGACGGGGAAAATGACCTGCCTACCGCCGTTGCACTTGGTTTTGCGGATAAGGACGAGGTTCTGCGCAAGGAAAAGGAAATCGAGACCGAACGCGAGCGCAACTTCGATATCATTCAGATTCTCGCATCGGAATATTCCTCGGTGTACTACATTGACCTTACCACCGACGAATTAAATCCCTACACAATGAACGAGGATACGGAGTCAGAATTCGGTCAGATTTTCAAATCAGGTATCCGCTATTCGGATGCGTACAAAATGTATGTCGACCGCCTGATTCATGAAGATGACAAGGAAATGATGCTTAAAGCCGGCAGTTCCTACAACATTTCCCGCCAGCTGATGGACAAAAAGACCTTTATTACCACGTACCGCTCCGCTGATGGCCATTACTGTGAAATGAAATTTGTCAAAGTCAATGGTGAATCCGAAATGCCTACTGCCGTTGCTCTCGGATTCGCGGATAAAGACGAGGAAATCCGCGGAGAACAGCTGAGAAAAGCCCAGCTGGAAGAGGCAAGAAGCCGCGCCGAGGCGGCTTCGAAGGCAAAATCCACGTTCCTCTTCAATATGAGCCATGATATCCGCACGCCGATGAATGCAATTCTCGGTTTCACGGAGATGGCGAAAAAGCATATTGACGACCGCGAGCGTGTGGTGGATTGTCTTGCAAAAGTAACTGCTGCAGGCGACCACCTTCTTCGCTTAATCAACGATGTGCTGGATATGTCAAGAATCGAGGCGGGCAAAATTGTAATTGATGAAAAAACGACTGACATTTACGAGGCCGTGGAAAATATTACATCCATGGTCAATGAAACCGCTAAGGCAAACAATATTACTTTTACGAATACAGTAAATGTGACCGACTCGGTTGTGTATGCGGACTATCTGCATATCAATCAGATTGTGCTTAACATCGTGAGCAATGCAATAAAATACACGCGCGAAGGCGGCAGTGTGTCTTATTCGTTTACGCAGGTATCAGAGGCAAAAGACGGTGCTGCGCAGTACCGGATGGTTGTTGAAGATACAGGTATAGGCATGACGCGGGAGTTTGTTGATCATATCTTCGAGGAGTTCGCGCGCGAAAAGAATTCAACCGTATCAGGCATCCAGGGAACCGGTCTTGGCATGAGTATTGTAAAGCGGCTTGTGGACATGATGCAGGGCAGTATCAGTATCGAATCCGAGCTGGGCAAAGGGACGAAAGTCACTGTTGATCTGGTACTGCGCGTGGTGGAAAACCCGCTTGCGACCGTTTCCCGCATCCGGGCACCTCAGGAACCGGAAGCCGTCCGGCTCAGCGGCCGGCATCTCCTTGTTGTTGAAGACAATGAGATGAACCGTGAAATTGCACGTGATATTTTAGAGGAACAGGGGATATTCGTCGATGAGGCAGAAGACGGTTCTTTTGCCGTGGAAATCCTGAAAGAAAAAGGGCCGGCCTATTTCGACTGCGTGCTGATGGATATTCAGATGCCCTTTATGGATGGATACAAGGCAACCCAGATTATCCGGGCGATGAAGGGATTCGAGCACCTGCCGGTTATCGCATTGTCGGCCAATGCGTTCGAGGAGGATAAGAAAAAGTCGCAGGATGCCGGAATGGACGGGCATTTATCCAAGCCGATTGTGATCGAGGAACTGGTAAAAATGCTCTCAGAGGTACTTGGGGAGAGGGAGTAGGCGCGGGGTTTAAATATAATGAATTTGCGACACACTGTGTCGCAAATTTAAACAGGTCAAAACCATAATCAATACCGGACCGCAAAAAAAGCGGATATATAAGCAGATATCCAAATCCAATCAGCAGACAAACACCGCAGTCGCAATAACCGTCGTCCACATCCCCTCAACACACACTGCATCCGCGCTGATATGCTCGGTCTTCACTATTTTCGATTCATCCTCCATAATCGTTTTCAGCATCACATCGGCCAGATTTTCCGCATATTCACCGCACTCTTCTGCAGACTGGTCACACGAGTGATACTCTGAAAGATAGCCGTGATGTTTGTCATGAATCTGCGGGACCGCAAGCCCGATTGCAGAAGCAATGCGCCTTCCCGGCTCGTTGCATGAATTGCGCGCCATAACGCAGTACACCACCTCCCCCTGCCGCAGATATTTTAATCCCTCCTCGCGCGAGACAATATCGGCATCCGGCGGCATTATAGAAGACACATAGACCAGATTGAACGGCGCAATTTTTGCCTCGCGCAGCGCCATCTCAAAGGATACCAGTTTGTCTTTATGCACCCCGACGCCCCGGGTGAAAAACACTTTTTTCGGCAATACCATAATAGAGAATAGTATGCTTTGTAAAAAGACTTAATGCTATTGTTTCGTCCCTACTTTAGCAGCCGCCCGGAAAAACCCGTTCCCACTCAGAGAGAATCCCCCCTATTTATACCTGCTGACAGGTAGAATGAGAAGTCTTTATACACATCCCGCCAAATAATACATCACTCACACAGGTTGATGCAATGACTGACTCAGTAGTTGATTCCATACTGGCTGCACGCTACTTCAGAACCGGCGAAAAGACGTTTGAAGACGTCTGCCGCCGTGTTGCAGACGCGCTCGGAGAGACACCGGCCGAAACTGAAGAATACTATGCAGCGATGACATCTTTAGCGTTTTTGCCGAACTCACCGACATTAATGAACGCCGGCACCCCGCTTGGACAGCTTTCCGCATGTTTTACCCTGCCGGTAAATGACTCTCTTCCGCAGATTTTCGATGCGGTCCGCTGGGGCGCGATTATTCACCAGTCCGGCGGCGGAACAGGCTACAACTTCTCCCACCTGCGCGCCGAAGGCTCGCCTGTCCGGAGCACCGATGGAGTCGCTTCCGGTCCGGTATCTTTTATGCGCGTTTTCAATGCGGCAACCGACGTCATTAAACAGGGCGGAAGAAGACGCGGCGCAAACATGGGTATCTTAAATGTCTGGCACCAGGACATTATGAAATTCATCAAAAGCAAGGCAAAGGAAGGAGACTTTTCCAACTTCAATATATCCATTATGGTCTCCGATGCGTTCATGCAGCTCGTTAAAGAGCGCGCATTTTCCAATGTCTGGCTTTCCGACACCGAGGGCAAAAACATCACCGTCGGCGAAATCTGGGACGGTATTGTCGAAGGCGTGTGGAAAAACGGCGAACCGGGCATTTTATTCTATGACACCATCAACCGCGCCAACCCCACGCCGCAGCTTGGCAACATTGATACCACAAACCCCTGCGGCGAACAGCCGCTTCTGCCGTTTGAGTCCTGCGTGCTTGGCAGCATCAACCTTTCCAAATTTGTCAAAGACAATGACATCGACTGGGATTACCTGGACAAAATGACGAAAATGGCGGTCCGCTTCCTTGACTCGGTCATTACCAAAAACGTCTTCCCGATTCCGGAAATCAAGGAAAACACCAACCGCACGAGAAAAATCGGTCTCGGCTTAATGGGTGTTCATGACGCGATGTTAATGCTTCGCATTCAGTATGACTCAGACGAAGGCAGAGGATTTTGTGAAACCGTCATGAAGCGCATCAATGATGTTGCAATCGAGGAGTCCATCCGGTTAGGCAAGGAAAAGGGCACCTTCCCGGCGTACAACGGCAGTGTCTGGGAAAAGAAAGGCATTGTTATCAGAAACGCCGCAATGACCACGATTGCACCTACCGGCACCATATCCCTTCTTGCAGGCTGCTCTTCGGGTATTGAGCCGGTGTTCAGCTATGCCTACACCCGGCGAAATACGGTTGGCAAGACCTTTATTTTAGTGCATCCGTATTTCGAGGCGGAACTGGACCGCGTTCTCGATGCGATGGGATTTAAGGACGCCGATGCAAAAGCAAGGCATGAGGAGGTTGTAAACCATGTGCATGAGACCGGAACGGTGCAGGATATTACCTGGCTTCCGGAGTCGTTCAAAGCGGTGTTCAAGACGGCGCTGGATATCAACTGGAAGGACCATGTGTTAATGCAGGCCGCATTCCAGAAACATGTGCATGCCTCCATTTCCAAGACGATTAATATGCCGTACAAGGCAACCAAAGAAGATGTTGCCTCGGCTATTCTTCTTGCATGGGAGAGCGGTATCAAAGGCATGACTTTATACAGAACCGGCTCCCGGGAAGATGTTGTTTTAGCGCTTGAAAAGAAGGAGGAGAAAAAGGAGGCGGAAAAGCCGAAGGAGGAGGCGCCCAAGACTGTGTCTCTTCCGGCAAAAGACCTGCCGCAGCTTGGCGAGTTCAAGCGTCCGCGCGAGATGAGCGGACGCACATTCCTCGCCCAGTCCGGCTGCTGCAGGCTTTATATCACCGTGAATCTGACACCGGAAGGAAAACCGATGGAGGTCTTCATCAGAACGGTGGGCGCCGGATGCGAGGCAAGCAGCAATGCATTGGGCCGCAGTATCAGCACGGGTCTGCAAAACGGTGTGCCGTATGAGAAGTTTGTGAAGCAGTTTGCCAAGGTGCACTGTGTTTCTGCCATTAAGAACAAGAATTCTGAAGGTATGAGCTGTGCAGATGTGGTGGGCAAGTGCATTGAGCTTGCTGCAACGAATCAGGCTATTGCAACGCTGGACAACTGGAGCATTGCACCGGCAACGCCGATGCCGCAAAAGAAGGTCAACAGATGCCCTGAGTGCGGCGAGGTGCTTGATTTCGGAGAGGGATGCAATATGGGCATCTGCAAACACTGCGGCTGGTCAGGCTGCTCGTAAAATCTCTTTTTTCTTATTTTAGCTGAATTTGCGTCACAAAAAAATTACAAAAGAGCCCCTTTCTTCCCCTTCTCGTATTTCTCCAGCACACTCTTCTTCAAATCCGGCTTTGCATCACGCAGCGGCACCGCAAACACAAAATCCGGCCGGTCCGCAAACCCGTGCAGACAGATAACAACCGTAATCTTTTCCCCCTCCCTTGCTTCAAAAGCGCACAGTTTGTCATACGTCTCCTGCGTGGTCCACGGAAGATACGCTTCGCCGTCATCTCCCACAAACATCTGCGAGCGGAAAAGCGTGACAAGATTGAATTTCCTGTCATCCTTTTCCCGCATCGCAATTAAATCCGGCTCGCCTGTGACAAAATCCCGCTCGGCGCAGGAAAAATCCTTCCCCAGCCGGTCTATTACATACTGCCGCACCGCCAGGCGCACCTGAGGGTCATTGTCGCGGGGTTTGGAATCCGGGTCCTTGTACCAGACACCAAGCGCCCGCTCTACATCGCCTAAAAAACCCATTTATGCAATATGAATGTATTTTTCCACGTACTTTGCAAATTCCTTGTCGTTGCCGAGAATCTTGTCGGACAAACCGCTGTCCTTGTACGACTGCAGCTTTTTAATCTGCGCGTCGATAACGCCCGCCGGGAAGATGTCGCCCTCCTCGAAGAACGCGCGCTTTGCGTTAAGGACCTTGGCCGACTCCGCGCAGCAGGTTGGCAGCTGTTTTAAGGTAGCGAGGAACTTCTTGTACTCCGGGCTGAAGATGTTGCCGGAGGCATAGAGCTTGTCAGCCATTTCCAGGGCTTTGTCCGCATCCATCGTTAAGCCGTGCATTGCACCGACAATCAGACAGGCAACAGTTTCATAAACGGCCGCAGAGCCGTCTGCAACACGGTACTCGAAGGTCTGCTTGGACGCCTTCTCAGCCTTGCGGCGCAGACCGAAGTTCGCCTCGGCCGCCATATCAGTGTTGCCTGTCCAGCCAAGCGGCACGCGCACAACAACCGAGCGGTTTCTATCTCCCCAGCAGATGTAAGTCGGGGCTTCCTGGTGCGGCACCAGTCTGAAATACGATGTCGGAATCGTGTTGCCAAAGGCGGTTACCGCGTCGCCGAGGTCGAGAATGCCTGCAATCATCCGCTTTGCAATGTCGGAAAGCGCGCCGTCTTTCACCATGACATTTCTGCCGTTCTTTTCGGCAAGCATGTGGAAATGCAGACCGGAACCGGCTTTGCCCACCGTAATCTTCGGCGCATAGGAAATGGTTACACCATACTTGTAACCAAGCAGGCGAAGCGCCCATTTTGCAAGAATGAGCTGTTCGACGGCAAAAACCGGCGGCATCGGCAGGAATTCGATTTCATGCTGCTCATAGTATTTGCCGTCTTTGGTAAAGCAGCCCACTTCAGAGTGACCATATTTAATCTGACCGCCGGCTTTGGCAACAATCATCATTGCTTCGGTTCTGATAAACTCGAATTTGCAGAACGGCCCGGATTCATGGTAGCCTTTCTGGTCAACTGCAGGATAGTCTTCTTCTGCATCGGCGATAACATAGTATTCAAGCTCGCCGAGGCATTTGTAGTCCATGCCGGTGTTCTTTTTGAATGCAGCCGCCGCCTGTTTCAAGATGTATTCCGGTGCGGAGGCAAGGGGCTTTCCCGTGTTGTCATAGTAGGAGCAGAGTAAAGACAGAGTCGGCGTCTCTTCATCTGCAAAGGGGTCGCGAAATGCCGTCGAGTAGCGCGGAATGACATATAAATCGGAGCTGCCTGCTTCAATAAAGTCAGGGAAGATGTTGGAGCCGTCTACTCTTTCTCCGTCGGAAAGAATTGTTTCCAGGTATTCCTTGGACGAGATGGAGAAATTTAAGGTCTTTAATTTTCCGTCGCCGCCGACATAATGGAAGTTGACCATTTTAATGCCGTTTTCTTCACAATAGCGGACAATGTCTTCCTTGGTGAAATATGACGGGGACTTTTTGAGGTACTGTACGAGTTCGTTCGGGTTCATCAGAATCTCAGCATCATTCATGATAAATAATTATATGATGTATTAGTATTTAGAGGATTCTACATTCAATCCTCCCTCACCTCAACCGGCTTTGCACAAAAATTAATCTGTGCACTCGAATTATTGTGCAGAGATGTAATTTTTGTGCAGAGAATATAATTTTTGTGCAGAGTGAATTATATGCGCGTTAAAAAATACTTCATATTTTCAGTTAAAACGAATTTGTAACTATTCACCCCCCCAACCAAATGGTTGTATTTTTTGAATCATCTTTTCTGAAGCGCTCACGCGCAAAACGCAGATTACGCAGATTACACGCAGATTTCCGCAGATTTCCGCAGATTTCCGCAGATTTCCGCAGATTACAACAGATTTTTTTGGCGGGCGAATTACGCCCGCCATTAATAAATATACATCTATTCACACCA
>DALTWG010000059.1 GCA_029987245.1 Methanocorpusculum sp.
TATCCTGTCTTCTTCCTTTTCCTCTCCCTGTTTTTGAGCATCTCCCGCCGGGCAGCAAGCCAGACGGCCGCCGGCATGCGCCGCATGTGGTATTCATAGGCGAGGCGGTACTGGCGGAAAGTAAAGCCGTACAGCCGCTCGAAATCCCGCACATCCGGCGCCGACAGATACAAAGCAAGAAAGCCCTCCCGCTCCCGCAGCAGCGGATAATCAGTCCAGCGCCGCATTACGAATCATACCGGGACATCCGCCGGATATTGCCGGTTTTCTCAAGATACGCGGCCTCTTTGGGATTTAAGCGGCGCCCGTGGTCGTCGGTGTAGTACTTTCCGGCGGGGCGGCCGTTTTCGATGCGTTCATAATGCGTATGCCGGCGGATGCGGTCGATTTTTTTCATCTCGGCATCGTCATTGTAGCCCGCCTTCAGCGGAGTAAATCCCGGGGCGCTCACAGCCGCCGTCTTTTTTTCTTCATTTTTCTTCATGACACACGTATGCCCGGACATGTTTTTCTGAACTCCGGACGGGTTCATGGCCGCATGGCGTTTCCTGTAACGTAAAATTCGCCCGCATCGGGGCGGATTTGCAAAAAAGTCTGCAAAATGCGTTACACTATATATTTGGCGCGAAGAGGGATAAGCGTTTTAGCATACGTAGTTTTTTGCTGGAATGCAGGAGATTTTTCCATCAGCATCACTCCATAAACGCACACGAAACGCACGAAAACGCACGGTCGCGTGCGTTTTCGTGCGTTTCTTTTAACGCTGAAACAAAGCGTTATTTTTCATTTGGATAATAAAATGAAGATATTTCTCGTCCTGCCCGTGATAAAATAAACGCACGGAAACGCACGGAAACGCACGGACAGCTGCTTTCATTCCCCCTCCAAAATTTACCCTCCAAAAATACAGTCCAAAAACGTATCCAAATAAGCCTTTGCGGTATTTCCAGATGCTTATCCCCTAATACATCCTATATGTATATGGAATACCTGAGCTGGAGAAAAGACCGGCGCGGTCCAGCTCAAGGTTCCAGATACAAAATCCGCCCGGCTCTTTTTTCCGGCTCTTTTATTCCGGTTTGCGCTGTTGGAGGGCGCAATGAGTATGGCAATCGAACAAACATCCATTAACATGAGCGGTAAGTGGGACTTAAACACTGCACTTACCATGTCCAAGCTTAAAAGCGAACTGTCCGCCTACATGAGCGACAGCACTATGGGCCTGGCAAAGAAAGAAAAGAAGAAAATTGAACTCAAATGCCCGTTTTATTTCTACGACGCATACGGCAACGAGACCGGCAAAATTACCGTTACCGTCACCGGCTGTGAAGCATATCTTGACTCCATGTCGCTGGTAACCACCGACGCCACGCTTGTCAAATACATGACCGGGGAAGAGACCGGCGGAGAAGGGGCGAAAGACGAAAACGAGGCTGTCTGGACCGCAAATATATCATGCGAACTTGCCGGCGACACATTCCAGGTTATTTTCCACCGGGAAAATCTGGTTATCCAGAATTATTCGAACAATACGACCAAGACAACACTTGAAACGTATTTTGCAACCAGACCGAACTTAGCACAGAAGGTGACCGCATAAGAAGCGGCAAAAGGAGGTAAGAAAATATGGCAATTGAACAGACTTCCGTTAATATGAGCGGCAAGTGGGAGCTTGCAGCCGCCCTTGATATGACCAAACTTCAGGCGGAGATTGCTGCGTTTGCAGCAGATGAAACCATGGGCCTGGCAAAGAACGAACAGAAAAAGACCGAGCTTAAAATTCCGGTTTATGTCTATGACGCGGATGCAAATGAGAAGGGAGTTATCAATGTGGTGTCTACTCTTCCGGCGAAGTATGAAAATGCGGTATCTCATCTGGAGACCGGTGCAAATGACCTGATTGTGGCTATGGCAGGGGTTGATGCGTCTGCAGCACGGGCTTCTAATGAAGAGTCCTGGACGGTGTCTTTTTCCTGCGAGCTTGCAGGAGATTCATTCCAGATGATTTTCCACAAGGACGTGCTGGTAATCCAGAATTATTCCAACAATACGACCAAGACTGCGCTTGAGACGTATTTTGCAACCAGACCGAACCTGGCGCAGAAATCTGCTTCTGCATAAGGCAGGACAGGTTTTGAGGCAGGGAGTTTGAGTTGAGATGGATAAAGAGATAGCGGCAGGCGTCTTTGTCGCGGTGGCGGCCGATGTTATCAAATCGGTCCTTCTCTTTTTCTCGGCTCTTTTCTATGCGGTGGTAAAAAGAGCGGCGAAAGAAAAAAGAAAAAAACTGCATGGAAAGCAGGAAACCAAAGAGATTACGGAAACCATCCCGGATGAAGAGTTATTTGAGTAACAGGTGTCAGAAAAGGATTTGTCTGCTTTTTATGCTGTGGTTTTTCATGCTGCCGCATGCAACACTGATTACGCTGCTGGTTTCATAAAGTTTCATGTGTTTTGTACGGGGGGGAGAAAATCCTTCCCCGGCACCGCTTTTATTTTCAACACTTCCCTCTTGCTTATTCCATCGTTTCGAGCAGCCGGTAATCCACCTTGCTCATCTTCGTCATCGGCATGGAAGGTAAAACCCTGATGACTTTGGGCTGATTCCAGCGGTTTAAATGCTCGGCTGCATATTTTTTAATCTCGGCAACCGACTCCTCTTCAGATGTTGACGGAAACGCCAGCGTGACAAAGAGTTTGATTCTCGTATCGTCCCCGCGCCAGGGCATGCCCACAGCACAGACCTGGTCAATTGCCGGACACTTCTCCATCGTGTTTTCTATCACCGACGGATACACATTGTAGCCGTTTACCTTAATCATGCGCTTGTACCGGGACTTGAAGATAAGGTTGCCCTGCGCATTAATAGTGACAATATCTCCGGTATGCACCCAGGTAAGCCCGTCGTCATGGACTTTCATCACATCGGCTGTTGCCTCGGGATTTTTATAATAGCCCTTCATCAGAATCGGCCCGGAAATACACAACTCCCCCTCCTCCGTGTTGGGGATGACATTCGTAGTGCCCGGCTCGACCAGACAGATTTTATTGTAGCGAAGCGGCTTGCCGATGCATCCTTCGGGGAATTCATCAAGACCTGTCGGCGTCAGCATACAGCAGCCGCAGACCTCGGTAAGCCCGTAGCCCGGGAGAAGCTCCGTGCCGGAAAGCGGTTTGTAGCGCCTGACAAGGTCAGGAGAGACTTTGTCGCCGCCGGTTACAATATGCTGCACAAACGACAGGTTCTTTCCCTTGAAATACGGATACATCTTTTCAAACATCGCCGGAACGCCCGGTAAAATATCAATTTTCTCATCCAGAATCAGTTTTGCGCAGGATTTCGGCGCGAAACTCGGCACAAGATACGCTGACATCCCGCCGGAAAGAGGCGCGTGAATGACAATAGACAACCCGAACGCGTGGAATACCGGAAGAATGGAGAGGAATTTAATGCCGATGTGCGGTTTTCCGGAGAGTTTGTTTATGACAATTTCAGAGGTGCTGATATTAATTGCCTTATTGGAAAGAAGCACGCCTTTAGGCTCGCCTGTGGTGCCCCCCGTGTACATGACAGCCGCAACATCATCTGCCTGCACCGTGTCTTCCGGCAGTTTTCCGCCGGAAAAGAGGAATTTGCGCCCGTCTTCAAGGATATCGCCAAACCTGACGGCGGACGGAATTTTTTTCGTATTGCGGTTCATCACAGCAAGTCCCGCCTTCATCGCGCGGCCTTTCACGGATTTCGGGAAGAACGCACCGATTTTGCAGCGGATAACAAGTGCCCCGAGTCCTTCGCAGAGTCCTTCGTTCATCTCAAAGGCAAGAACATAGCGGCTTTCGGTTAAGGTAATACAGTGTTCAAGTTCCTGGCGTGTTGACAAGGGGTGAATCAGATTGCAGACAGCACCGATTCTGTTTATCGCATATACAGCAATAACACACTGAGGGATGTTGGGGAGGAAAATGGAGACGAAATCGCCTTTTTTAATGCCGAGGCGGACTAAACCTGCAGCAAACGAGTCAACAAGGTCAAAGAGCTCTGCATAATTTATGCGGGTGCCGAAATAGTACAGCGCCTGGGCTTTATCCGAACTGTGGCGTCTGCCGTATTCAAACATGGAATACAGGGAGCGCATATCAGACTCAGTATAGTCAAAGGTAAGTACACTGTCGTTTCTATATACTTCCATGGGTTTTCTCCGGTTATTACTATGTATAATATTGCTCCGGCTTGGTTTAATATATGATGGTTTGAAGTTTTGCGGGTTTTGATGCCTGATAAAAAAAGGGGCTGATTTATAACCGGATAACACCGGAGTAGACGGTTTCAGCCGGCCCGGTCATCAGGGGGCTTGCCTTTACCGTGATGTCAAGCGGTCCGCCCGCGGTTTTTACATGCACTATTTCACCTGAGACTTTGCCGCACTGCGCTGCAACAAAGGCGCTTGCGGTTGAACCGGTGCCGCAGGACAGGGTTTCGCCTTCGACGCCGCGCTCAAACGTGCGCACCGAAATCGAATCTGCGCCGGTTATCTGGACAAAATTCACGTTGGTTCCCTGCGGATAGCATTTGGCGCTTCGAATCTGCGGGGCTTCCTTCATAATGTCAACTGCATTCACATCATCAACGAAAATGACTGCGTGGGGAACGCCGGTGTTGCAGGAAAAGACCTCATAGCCGTCGAGTTTGACCGTATCTCCCGGTTTTGCCTCGCCCATGTCGATGGTTGCCATGAAATCTCCGTCATTGTCGTAGCCGCAGCGCACTTTTAAGATGCCTGCCTTTGTTTCGACAAGGAATGCCTTTGTTTCGGTGTATTTGTTGTCAAATGCGTATTTTGCAAGACATCTGATGCCGTTGCCGCACATTTCCGCCTCGCTTCCGTCCGGCTGGAACAGAGTCATTTTAACGGCTGCCGCGGTGCTTTTGCCGATAAACAGGACGCCGTCGCCGCCGATGCCGAATCTGCGGTCGCAGTAGATTTTTGCAAAGTCGGCTTTCATTTCGTCCGGGATGACAGGGCCTTGCATTTCATCGATGAGGATGAAGTCGTTGCCGTTGCCGTGCAGTTTGGTAAAATATATTTCCATGATACTATACTATTGGTTTTGCCAGGATTAAAAGGCGTCTGATTATCTACAAGGAAGAACAATCTATAAGCACGTTATGTACAGGACTTCGAAAAATCTGACCATTATGACTGCGATGTTTGCCGTATCTCTGGTTCTTGCAAATGTTTTGGCTGCAAAGGTGGTGCAGATAGGCTTTATTGAAATTCCGGCGGCCATCATTTTGTATCCGGTAACATTCATCTGCACAGATGTAATCAGTGAAATATGGGGCAAAAAAGAGGCGCAGTTTGCAGTGCGGCTTGGCATTATCATCCAGATTTGCGCCCTTATTTTTATTTATGCGGCAATTCTTCTGCCTCCGGCATCCTATATGACGGAGTTCCAGGAATCGTACAGAGCAGTGCTTGGAAGCACTGCGCGCTTTGTTATTGCATCACTTGCGGCATCCGTGGTTTCCCAGCACTTTGATATTTTCATTTTCCATAAAATGAAAAAGGCGTTCCCGAAACACAAGTGGATTCGAAACAATACCACGATTCTCTCGCAGCTGATTGATACAAGTATCTTCATTACGATTGCATTCCTGGGCACCGTGCCGGATATTTTCATAATGATTGCAAGCCAGTTTGTAATTAAAATGCTTGTTGCAGTCTGCGATACGCCGCTTTTCTATTTCCTGACACGCCACGGGAAAAAGACGGGGCCGCAGGATACGGAAGTGTCTGAAGAAGAGTAGGTAAAAAAAATATTTTTAGAGGTATTCCTGGTCGTTCATGTACGGACGCAGGACCTGCGGGATTTCGACACGTCCGTCTTCAAGCTGGTAGTTTTCCAGGATGCAGCGCAGAGCACGCGAGGTTGCAACAGCTGTACTGTTTAAGGTATGCAGCCACTGTTTTGATTCGAAATCATGGGCATCGCGGACTCTGATGTTGAGTCTGCATGCCTGATAGGCAGTGCAGTTGGAACAGGAGACAACCTCACGGTATTCCTGATCTCTTGGCATCCATGCCTCAATATCATATTTCTTTGCGGCCACGGTTCCGATATCGCCGGTGCAGATGTTTACCACATGATAGGGCAGCTTAAGTTTTGTAAAGATTTCTTCTGCGTTTGCGAGAAGCTCCTCATGGAACTTCCAGGAATCCTGCGGCATGCAGTAGATGAACTGCTCAATCTTGGTGAACTGGTGAACACGGAAGAGCCCGCGGGAGTCAAGACCGTGTGCGCCGATTTCGCGGCGGAAGCAGGGGGAAATGCCGACCATTTTTAACGGCAGGTCTTTTTCCTCAAAAATTTCATCCTGATACATGGCCGCCATCGGGTGCTCTGCAGTTGCAATCAGGTATTCATCATCATCTGCAATCTTGTACATGACCTTTTCAAAGTCTGCAAGATCGGTTACCTCCTCATAGGATTTGCGGTTAATCATGTAAGGAGGAATTACCGGAGTGTAGCCTTTTGCAACAATCGTATCAAGAGCAAAGCGCTGGAGGGCCAAATCCAGCATGGCAAGGTTTCCTTTCAGGAAATAGAATCCTGCGCCGGAGATTTTGGTTGCGCGTTCAAAGTCAGCCCAGCCGTTTTCCGCTGCAAGTTCGCCGTGGTTTTTGAGTTCAAACGACGGCTTTTTCGGCTCGCCCACGGTCTTGACAACAACATTTTCAGTGTCGTCTTTTCCATAGGGGACCGACTCATGCAGAATGTTTGGCAGGCGCATCAGATAATATTTCGTGGTCTTTACCGCATTTTCGATTGCCTCGTCGTTTGCCTTTATCTGTGCAGGAAGGGATTTTGCCTCGGCAAAAAGCGGGGCACAGTCTTTGCCCTCTTTTTTCCAGGCATTGATGTCTTTTGCAATCTGATTTCTGCGTGCACGCAGTTCGTTATTTCTGGATTCAAGTTCGCGTTTGAGTCTGTCCTGTTCAAGTACGGTGTCAACCCATGCGAGTTTTTCCATGTCGTGGCGTTTTTCCAGGTCGGCACGAACGATTTCAGGGGTTGCCCTGACCATTTTGATATCGAGCATAGTTATGTATATTATTAGTCTTCGTTGGTGATAAAGGTAAAGACTTGTTCCTCTCAAGAAAGGAAAATCAGCACGGAAAAACCAAAATCCCCCGGAAAAACCGCATCTTCAGCGCACACCAACTCAAAACTGGTATCGAATGAAAATAATTTCCACTGTAAAATAAACTTTATTCTGCTCTACGAAAAATCCGGCGAAAACTCCAGACCGGGCAAAACGACAGCCAAAAATTTTCAGAAAAAGCAGGGTGAAAAAAGAGAATCAGTAATCGGCAGCCCGGTACTCTTTGGCAGCACCTGCGGCTTCAAGCCGTCCGTCCGGATGTATCAGCGAGACCGCGCCGTGACCGCAGGCAATCAAAAGACGCCGGCCGTCTTTTTGCAGAGCAGCATCCATCTCAAGTGCAAGACGCGTCAGCTCGCGGCGTTCAGTCCGGGCGATTTCACTGTTTACATTCACCGACCCTATCATCGAGTCGGCTACAGAGCAGTAGTCTGCACGCTCTTTGGAAAGGCTTGCAAAGTTAAACAACGCATCGCTGGTGAAAAGCAGCCCGAGCTTTTCCTCATAGAGAAAAATCTGTCCGGCAATATGACCGCCGAGACTTTCCCAGATTTCAAAATGCATTCCGGCAAAATCCAGCGTGTCAATCACGGAAAATAGTCCGTGCTCTGCAATTTTTTCCGTACGGCAGAGCCGCACGGTTTCCGGCACATACATCCGGGAAAACGTATTGATTGCCGTTGTGTATGCTTTTTCAAGGAGACCTAACGTATTTTGCGAATGGTAATTGCGCGTACCCGAGTCAAGCAGGGCTTTGGTTATCGGGTGCATCAGCGGTGCTGTCTGAAAATACCCGGACGCACCGCAGTGGTCTGCATCGCCATGGGTGCAGACAACACAATTCACATCCGAAAAATCCCCGAGCCCCAGAGCGGAAATCATTTTTTCGCAGTCTTTGAAATAGCAGCCGTAGCCAGTATCGACAATCATTTTTCCCGACGGCGTCATAAACAGATAGAGATTTCCCCCGCCCGGAAGTTCAAAGGAAAATAACCGGACGGTGTCGGTTATCGCAAACTCCCGGTAGTCAGAGGTGAAATTCTTCCCGGACGTATCCAAAAGATAGGTGCCGATGGTTTCCACCAGTTCAAGATAGCGCAGAGCCCCAAGCCCTTCCCGGTCGCGTATTTCAGCCGATGCATCGCCTTCGGTAATATATGTGTCAAGTTCTTCCTTTGAAAGCGGCGCGGTAAAGTCCGCTATTTTTTCCATGAACGCCGGCGTAAAATATTTTGGTTCCATGTTTGTCTGAAACTATTTGCTTTGAAAAGATATACAACTTCTTACAGCAGGAGTTTCACAATGTCTTTTGGCGTCTCCGCTGCCAGTGTTTTTCCAGGCGTCTGCGGCGGGGCGGTCTCAAAAAAGTTCCTGTCGCCGTATTTTGCATAGACCGGCGTCATGCCAAGCGCCGCTGCCGGTGCGATATCGCGGCGAAGCGAGTCGCCGACAAACACCGCTTCATAGGGCATTACATCCGCCAGATACAGCGCTTCCTCAAAAGGTGCCGTGTGCGGTTTCTTGTAACCAACCTGATCATAGCAGACGCATAAATTAAAATACGGTTTAAGACCGCAGACATCCAGCCGTTTTTCCGCATCAAACGAGACCGCGTCGGTGACAATGCCAAGAGTGTAGCCCGCCTCTTTAAGGGTTGATAAAACCTCGGGGATGCCGTCATAGGGCTTCAAATCCTGTATTTTTGCCGTATCAAACAGCTCCGCCGCACGGAAATAACGCTCGACCGTAAAACAGTTGTGGGCAATCATGAAATCCTGCAGATTCGTATTGTCTTCAAAATGATATTTGGTGCGCAGATAATAGCCGAGCAGTTCTTCTGCCGTGCCGCATTCTAAAAATGCCACTGCCGCAGAACAGGCATTCAGCATCGCCCCTACAAAATCAAACAGCGTATTGTCCATATCAAACAGGACCGCACGAAAGGGATGAGTAAGCAGAGTCTGCATAGCAAATAATATTGGACGGGAATTATATTATGGATGTTGATTGACTCATCTGGAAAAATATAAGAGTACAAAAAGACCACTATTTAGATATGGTCGATATATTTGCCTGGAAATCAACCGAGCTTGAAAAAATCTATCTGGTTTCCCGTCTCGTATACAATAAGGAAATCGATGCGGAGAAGGCTGCAGTAAAACTTGCAGACATCATAGGAAATCCGGCACACAAAAATATCGTCTATTTTGCCATGTACATGAACATGCGCAACGGCCGCATCTTCCGTGAATCCGGCGGGGATGAAATGATACTCTATTTCCTGAGACGGATTGCACAGGACAACGGAATTGAAGGACTCAAGACCGCGCTTAAGGCGGTCTGGGGTTACTCCGGTTTCAAAGAATCGGTGGGCTGCTACATGGAAGACTTAAACAGGGGCTGCGAAAAAATCGAACGCGATTTCGGTCTGCGAAAATAATTTAGAACCCAAATTTGACAGTTGAATGTTTGTCTGTGTCGCTTAAATCGTAATGCCAACACAGACATCACCACAGAAATCACCACAGAAAACAC
>DALTWG010000060.1 GCA_029987245.1 Methanocorpusculum sp.
GAAAATATAGTGTGTGCTGAAAGTATTTCAAATGAATTACAAATGTGGTGTGTTTATATGTCATTAGGATAAATAAACTACTATTCGAAAAATTATTGAGTGGATTTTTGATGGTAGAAGATGATGAATTATTTGGTGAGGGAACTCCGCTTAAATTATGTAACGGTTGCTACAGGTATTTTGAAGAAGACAAATTACGACGTTGTAGAATTTGTGGTCAATATTTCTGTCCAGATTGTCAGAAAACTCATGACTGTAGACTTCCACAAAAAAATACGAATACTACTCTTTCATCAGCAACTTTGACATCACAGCCAGCGATTTCATCTCAGAAACCTGTTTATACTTCGCCAGATCCGGTTTCTGTTGTTTCTTATCCCGGTGTAAATCAACACGTGTCTGGAGAGCAGGTATCTACGGATAAAATACAATGTTTCGGTTGCGGAAAGTATTTTGAGAAATCGGAACTTCGGAAATGCCATAAATGTGGGGCTGTTCTTTGCAAAGATTGTCAGAAACATCATAAATGTTCCAATCCTGAAAATAATAGAAAAAATCACACTGATGCATACTATGAGCCAAATCTGGCCAATGAAAAAACCAAAAAACCTTTGTCTGGCGGGAAAATACTCTTGATAATTATTGGTGTAATTGTTGTAATATCAGTTATCGCAATAGGAATAGCTGGAATTGCCAGTATTTCAGCAAAATCAACACCATATTCAGATTCTTCATCTCATATCCCGACAACTCAACCTACAAAGACCTCAAGTAATAATGATTATTCCGTGGGTGATTATGTTGAAGTTACCAGTGGTTCAAATAAATATATTACAGGAGTGACGCAAGTAATCAGGGGAGAGGAAGCGCATACAATTATAAACAAAGACAAAAAATATTACACATCCGATCCGGCTAATGGGTATGAATACATCATGTTCCAAATCTATATTAAAAATATAGGCAGCAAAGACTTAAGCTCCATATCCTTGGATTATACGTTATATGCAAATGGTATTGAAGGTGATAAGCAATATTTCACTTTACCTGATGATTACAAAACTTTGAATGCTTTGTCAGGTATGCTTCCCGGAGCTGAAACATATGGCTGGTATTGTTACGAAATCCCCGTAAATTCTGACGTAATTATCTCCTTCAGCCCGCTTTATTCAAGCAATAAAATTTATTATAAAATCGGAACTGCTGGTACATCAGGGACTTCATCTTCTGTAAGCACTCCCACTAAAACACCTACACCAAAACCTACAACGACAAAATATAGTATAGGCAATACATTTACTGTAAAAAACGGGGACGACAATTTCGTAACTGGTGTTACTGAATATAAGATCGGGGACGAGGCATATTCTATTGTTAATCAGGATTTAAAGTATTACACAAGAAATCCGGCTGATGGAAATGAATATATGCTGTTTAAAGTAATTGTGAAAAACCTTGGTGATGAGGAATTGAGCTTGATCAACATTAGGTATACTGTTTACGCTGATGGAGTGGAAGCAAGTAAAGTATATTATTCACTGCCCGATGCTTATCCATCTTTGAGTTCTCTTGGGGGAATATTGCCTGGTGCAAAAACAGAAGGATGGTATTGTTATGAAGTACCAAAACATGCGACATTAATGATTGGTTACAACACCTTCCTGTGTGACGATAAAGTGTATTATACTATCTAATCAGGTGAAGGAAAGAGATAACTTAATTTATATTTCGCTTTTTTTAGATTGTATTACCCTAGTTTTTAAGTCATTTCTGCTACTACCCAGCACAATCTGTATTTTACTTATATTTTCAGCCTAAATTCTACGCACACCAAAAATACCTAAAATGCTGCACCGCTGCACTCCCCCCGAAATCTTGCCCCGTTCGCCGAAATAAGCCATATTCCATTAGCAGCATTAGCAGCACCATTAGCAGCATCGCGAGCAGCATTAGCAGCACTGCTGCACCCCCCGCTTTTCAAAACCTGTACGCCGCCCTCCTGGAACTCCGGTACTGCTGCAGCGCAATCCGGTCCGCATTTGAACTCGGCAGCGCATCCGAAATCATATTCAGCTCCCGCAAAAGAAACGGATAACTCTTTACAAACTCCGTGCTGATTTTGCAGTACGTCTTCTGCGCCGACCGCCGCATCTCAATAACCCCCGCATTCTTCAGCACTGCGAGATGACGCGAAGCATTCGGCTGTGAAAGCGATAAGCCCCCCTCGATTTCCGAGACACACAACTCAGACTCCTTAAGAAGCGCAAACATCCTAAGCCTTGTGCCGTCCCCCAGCGCCTTAAACACCAGTTCAGCGTCCACAGTCACCACACCCCTCAATACAGCAGCAGCCGCACTCCTTCGGCTCAAGAATCCCGTCAGGCACATTTAAGAACTGCTTCAGTTCCTCATTTGCCGGATACCGCCCGAAAATCATCGCAAAACCATTGACCAAAGTCAGCGGCAGCACTGCGGTGCCCTTCTTTTCAATAAGAGCGCGGGCGCTTGCATTTTGCGATGCCGTGTGCGGCATCAGCGCGACTGCAAACCCCGCCTCAATCAGTTTTTCCACAACCTCTTGTGTCCTCGCCGCCTCCGGCGACTTAGCTGCCGGCGCCGCGAAATCCAAAATCTCCACCGATGTCATAATGCAATAATTAGTATATGCACATATTTGCATATAATGATTTTGATACACTCCCTTTATATGAGATAAGGTACAATCAGATAAAGCATGAGAGAATCAGACCACCCGCACAACATGACCAACTATGAAGAAACGTGCGAAACATTTTCCATACCCGTACCGGAATACTATAATTTTGCCTTCGACTGCGTAGACGCGCTCGCAAAAAAGGACAGAAACAAACTGGCAATGATATGGACCAATCAGAAAGGCGAAGAAAAATACTTCACCTTCCGCCACTTCATGAACATGTCCAACCAGGTAGCCAATATGATGTTCAAACAAAACATCGGCAAAGGCGACCGGGTAATGATTCTGCTCCCCAGAGTTCCCGAATGGTGGACCTTTGCACTTGCCGCCATCAAAATCGGCGCGGTATTCTGCCCCTCGCCGGTTATTCTCACCCCGCACGACTTAAAATACCGGATTAACCAGGGCCGCTTCAAGATGATAGTGACCAACACCGAAAACGTCTGGAAGATAGAAGAGATTGCAAAAGACTGCCCCGGCTTAAAAATAAAATTCCTCACCGACGGCGACCTGCAGGGCTGGATTAACTACCAGAAGGAACTGGTCTACCCGGCAAAAGCATCCACCAAACTGACGCCCTTGGCGCGCAGAATCAGAACAAAAGCAACCGACCCGATGATGATATTTTTCTCCTCGGGCACCTCGGCTGAACCGAAGATGGTTTTGCACACCCACTCCTACCCTCTGGGTCACATTGTCACCGGCAAATTCTGGTATGACCTGACACCTACAGACCTTCATTTCACCGTGGCCGACATGGGCTGGGGTAAATCTTCGTGGGGCAAATTCTACGGTCCCTGGATGCAGGGGGCCTGTATTTTTGTCTATGATTACCATGGCAAATTCAATGCAACCGAGCTTCTCCCGCTGATGGAAAAGTACGAGGTCACGACGTTTTGTGCTCCGCCGACAATTTACCGAATGCTGATTTTAGCCGACCTGAGCACGTTTGACTTCTCGCAGCTGCGCCACTGTGTTTCGGCCGGCGAAACGCTCAACCCCGAGGTAAACAGAATCTGGGAGGAGGGCACCGGCTTAAAGATTTATGAAGCTTACGGCCAGACGGAAACCGTTATGGTTATCGGGACCTTCCCCTGCATTGAGCACCGGGCCGGCTCTATCGGCAAACCGGCGCCGGGCTGGTGCATTGAGCTTCATGACGAGGACGGCAACCCTGTCAAGGCGGGCGAGGAGGGGCGGATTGCCATCCGTACCAAAGACCCGTCACCGGTGGGTCTTTTCAGAGAATATCTCGACGACGCCGAGGCAACGGCGGCTGTCTTTGAAGGTGACTGGTATTACACCGGTGACAAGGCGGTCTGCGATGAGGACGGTTATTTCTGGTTCAAGGGACGGGACGATGATATTATCAAATCCTCCGGCTACCGGGTGAGTCCCGCCGAGGTTGAGTCCGCTTTGATTGAGCACCACGCGGTCCAGGAATCCGCGGTTGTGGGAAGCCCGGACCCCATCCGGGGTGTGATTATCAAGGCGTTTGTGATTTTGAAGAAGGGCTACCGGCCGTCGCCTGATTTGGTCAAGGAACTGCAGAATCATGTGAAAAAGACGACCGCCCCTTACAAATATCCGCGGGCGATTGAGTTTGTGGATGAGCTGCCGAAAACGATTTCAGGAAAAGTAAAGCGGGCGGAGCTGAGGGCTCTTGAGCTGAAGAGGTATGAAGAGCTTCATCAGGGAGAATAAATTTTCTTTTTTTGCGCACCCCTCCGCTGATTTTAAATAGATTGACAGTACATATTCTTTATGGATTCCAATCAAACATCCGAAATACGAAATTATCTGACCGCAGCAGGATTTCTGCTCATTGGTCTTCTCTTTGTTATCACAGCAATTGCATCGGTTATAGCAGGCGGCGATGTCGCAGTGAGACGTGAAATGTCTTACATGACAACCGGTGTGCTTGGCATCGTCCTGTTTATCGCAGGCATCCTTCTTGCAATCGTTCGCGGCCGCGACCTCGCAGCAATTACCTTTATGCTTACCGGCTTTCTGCAGGCAACATATCTTCTTGGCAACACGACCGGCGGCGCAACGAACCTGTTTTGCATCGTTAACATTCTCTGGGCAGTGATTCTGCTCTTCGCCGAAGACAGACAAAAATTCCTGTTCTTTGCAGTGAACCTGTTAATGGGGTTAATCGCAGTGTTTCCCGCAGTTCCTGCGATTCCTGCAGCCGTTCGTATTCTTCTCTTCATTTTGATTATTCTTATTACGTTCTACTGCGCCTTTGCAGCAGGATTTGAGCGGATAACGCTTCCCGGCAGAAATCTAATCTGCGCAGACACCGAAACGGATTTCAAAAAGAGCGGAAGCGCACTCGGCTACATTATTTTTGCGATGGGAAGCGGCTGCTGGGCACTTATGTATCTTGCAGGAGAAGTATCCGGAACACTAACCGGTGTTGCCTCAATGCAGAGCATGGAACTGGTATTTGGCATTTCCATGCTTGTCGTGGCGGTTCTGCTCTTTGCCGTCGGTAAAATGCGGTTTACTCCGGTAATGTTTCTGCTTGTTGCAGCAGGGTTCCTTCTTGCATCTTATGCAACCGGCATGATGATTTATGCGGTTGGTATTTTATTTGTCATTGCCGGATTATTTGCTATAATGCGCAAAGAGTCAAGAATCCTTGCAGGACTTATGCTTATTCTCTACGGCTGCACCGCATTTCTTTCGGCGATTGCGGGCGGGGCGGGTTTGTCTGTTGTATCGCTGATTCTCAATGCAGTTCCCTGTCTTATTGCACTCTATCTTGCAGTCGCAGCGCTGTCGCAGAGAAAAATGCCGCTTTTCTGAAGCGGACAAACCCCTCCCACTTTTTTTTGCAGCAGTATCAAGTTCTTCGCCCCGTAAATAAAAATCATTTCAATACAAATATATATTTATAAACAAAATTTATATGATCCCTTAATAAATTAAAGTAAGTCAGTTGTAATGACAATTGCAGAGTTCCCGATATGAATAAAACCACCCGCCCGAAAATACGCGTAATTACCGCTATCCTCGTCCTGTTTGCTCTTTTTCTGCTGGCATCTCCGGCGCTCGCCGAAGATAACAGCGGCCTTAAAACCGTGCGCACCGCTGTAACGGACGGGAGTTTATTTATCGACACTGATGAGTCGGGGACACCCGCATCCGGCTATGCCTATGAATATCTGGAAACACTCGCCGCCTATGCGGGATGGAAGGTGGAATATGTCCCTGCCCGCGGATTTGCCGACTGCCTTGATAAACTCATCTCCGGTGAAATAGACCTCTATTATGATGTAAGTTACACTCCCGAGCGGGAAAAAACCATGCTCTTTGTCGAAAAAGCGATGGGAAGCGAGGCATACTGCATTTACAGCTTAGATGATGAGGATACGGTTTACAACGGCGACTACAGCAGTTTATCAGGTAAACGCGTCGGGGTTACCAAAGGAACCTCGCAGATAGCCGCCCTTGAGGCCTGGTGCAAAGAAAACAATGTTGACCTCACCTTCGTGGAATATGCAACGGTACCGGAAAAAGAGGCCGCCCTGTTTGCAGGCGACATTGACTTAAACTATGAAGTAAACCTCGTTGCACAGAACCGCTATTATATTGCGGCCGAAATCGGGAGCAGCGACTATTATCTGGTGGTAAACAAAGATAGAGAAGATATTTACGAGGACATTACTCTTGCCGAACATAAAATCCTCAATACCGACCGGTACTTCTTTGAAGACCTGAATAGAAATTATTTCGGCGCAACGGTAATCAGCAGAACCCTCACCTCTGACGAACGCGACTGGCTTGCCTCGAAATCCAGGATTACCGTCGGCTATTTCGATGATTACCTCCCGTTCAGCGACAAGGATGATTCCGGCGAAGTCACCGGTCTGGTAAAAGACATTGTGCCGATGCTCTTTGAAAATCTGCATCTTGCAGAGCCGGTAGAGATTTCATATGTCGGCTTTGCCGACAATGAAGATATCTACCGTGCGTTAGAAGACGGCTCGATTGACATGGCGTTTCCGGTTTACGGCAGTACCGCCTTTGCCAAAGCAAAAGGGGCCGCATATACCTCGAAAGTAATCGGCATCTCCGTTGATTTGATTTACGCAGACGAATATACCGATAATACCACGAAGATAATCGCGGTAAACAAAAACAACCAGCTGCAGGACTATTATACGAAAACCTACTATCCGGAGGCGCAGATTGTCTACTATGACACCATTGAAGAATGTCTTTCAGCGGTCGCCGACGGAAAAGCCGGAACAACCATTTTAAACGGTCTGAGAACCGCCGAACTCCTGCGAAAGGCAGACAACAACCGGTTAAAGGAAATCCGGCTTGCAGAAGAGGTTGACCTCTGTTTTGCGGTCAAATCCGGCAGCAATGAACTGTATTCCATTCTGAACCGCGGTATTGCAAATACCAATGAAAGTGATGCGGTAACCTCTTCCTATCATTATGTCGGAAAAATTTCCGGCTATACTGCGGAGGATTTCCTTAATGACAATATCTGGTACCTGATTCTCGGAATTATCATTCTTGCTGCCGTGGTCGCTTTGACGGTAAACAGTGTCAACAACACCCGGCTTGCCCGGGCAAACAAAGAGCTTCTCGCCGAACAGGAGCGGAGCGCCGAGGAAATGAAAATCATCTCCGGACTTGCCCAGGATTTTGCTTCGCTCTATAAATTCAATCTCGATTCCGGCGAGTACCGGATTTACCATTTCAAAAATGTGCTCAGCGACATAAAACCCGTGCTTGAGCAAAACGCCGACTTTAACCATGTTATGCGCGAGTATGCGGATAAATTCATTCATCCGGAGGATAAAGCTGCGTATCTTGCCTTTGTAAGGCCTGCAAATGTCAAACAGATGCTTGCGCACAAAAAATCCGACCGTTTCACTTTCCGCCGCAATATTGACGGCAACTGGCTCTGGATGGAGGTTTTGTATGTTAAAACAGATGACATCAACGCCGAGGCGGAAAATATTGTAGCGGCATTTGCCATCCGTGATGAAGAGATAAAAGAAAACATGCGTCAGAAAGCGGCGCTGGAAGAGGCAGTTGCCGAGGCTGAATCGGCTAACAAGGCGAAAACCACGTTCCTTTTCAACATGAGTCATGATATCCGCACGCCGATGAATGCAATCCTTGGTTTCACGAATATGGCGCTGAAGCACTCCGATGACCGGGAAAAGGTAAAAGACTGCCTGGAAAAGACAAAACAGTCCGGAAACCTGCTGCTTTCCTTAATCAACGGCGTGCTTGACATGAGCCGGATTGAATCGGGTCATGCGGTCCTGCATGAAACAAAAGGCGATGTGTTGCTTTCCTTTGCGAATATGCAGTCAATCATGGAAGAACTTGCAAAAGCAAAGAATATCCGGCTTGATTTCGCCTTTGCAAACATCCGGGACCGGTATGTGTATGCTGATTTCGACCGGGCGTCGCGGGTGTTCATCAATATTATCTCCAATGCGGTAAAGTACACGAAAGAGGGCGGTTTTGTCCATGTCCGGTGTGAGCAGACTGCATCGGAAAACGGCGTCGGAACGTACTGCTACACGTTTGAAGACAACGGCATCGGTATGTCGGAAGAGTTCCAGAAGCATGTATTCGAGGAATTCAGCCGCGAGGAGTCTGCGACGGTTTCGGGCATTCAGGGGACAGGATTAGGTCTTGCGGTCTGCCAATCCTTTGTTTCGTTAATGCACGGCACTATTGCATGCAAAAGCAAACAGGGCGCCGGGACTACGTTCACGGTCACGCTGCCAATGCGGCTTCAGACCGGCGCTGACCTCGAAGAGTCGAAGGCGGCGTCTGAGAGGGCCGCAGATGCCGCAAAAGACGGCGCCGCTCATTTCTTTGATTTTTCCGGCATGCGGGTTTTGCTGGTCGAGGACAATGAGATGAACCGGGAGATTGCAGAGGATATTTTACATGACGAGGGGATTGTCGTCGAATCGGCTTGTGACGGCTCTGCTGCGGTAAAGATGGTGCAGGAAAAGGGGGCTTTCTGGTATGACTTTATTTTAACTGATATTCAGATGCCGGTTATGAACGGCTATGAAGCGGCGCGGGAGATAAGAAAGATTGAAGGCTGCGCCGGTCTTCCGATTATCGCGGTTTCGGCGAATGCGTTTGCGGAGGATAAGAAGGCGTCGCTTGATGCAGGCATGGATGGCCATATTGCAAAGCCGATTGATGCGGGTGAGTTAATGCGGTGCATGGCGGGGCTTGCGAAGAGGAAAAAAGCGGGGGAGAAGGAGAGGTAAGGGGATGAGTGTTAAGGGGATTTTTCGTCCTCTTCACTAAAAATACCTATATCCTTACAATATTTATCAATCCATCCCAGTTGATATAAAAACTCGTAAGCTATTTCCCGGTCTGCAATCAACAAGCCCTTGAAAACAGAACAGTTGTTATTTATTTTATGCAGTACTGTGATATATTCTTCTTCAGTGAGCGGGCGTTTCTTTTTCGTATCTTCATCATCCTTTTGTGTAGCATTCAGGGACTGAAAAACTTTCCACTGGTAATCAATGTAAAACTTCATAGTTTCTTCATTTTTCTCAGGATGCCAGCCGTTTTCATCAAGTATGTAACTCTCTTCCGGATATTTTTTTTCCAGATTCCTGTATGTTTCCCATAAATTACATGAACCAAACATTTCTTCCCAGTCATCTCCATAATACTTTTTGAAGCCTTCTGTGTTTGCCATGGCTGGGAAATGAATTCTCGTCGATAATTTATCTATCCTTTTTACACTTGCCTTTGTAATGTCACACAATTCTTTCACATATTCATAGAGTTCGGCAAATAATTTCGTCACCTCTTTTCTGAGATACAGTTCTTCCGAGATATGTTGACCGCATTCCGCGCACGTGTCAGCTTTTTTGTTATTCAGCGCGCCGCATTTCGGACAG
>DALTWG010000061.1 GCA_029987245.1 Methanocorpusculum sp.
GCCTCTACAATCACCGTTTTTTCATATGCCCCGCCCGTACCCGCCAGTTTTGCAAGAAGCGAATTT
Organism: Methanocorpusculum sp.; assembly: GCA_029987245.1. GTDB lineage: Archaea > Halobacteriota > Methanomicrobia > Methanomicrobiales > Methanocorpusculaceae > Methanocorpusculum. The sequence goes on from DALTWG010000061.1 coordinate 67, forward strand.
AAGACCGCGTTATCGCTGTACTGCTCTGTTTTAACCGAAACCGTATATTTGTCAGGCACCAGATTGTTTATTGTAACCGGCGCAGTGCCGACTGAAACACCGTCCAGGAAAATTTCCAGCCCGTCCGGGTCGGATGTTACCGAAAGCGAACCCGTTTTTGCATTCAGGACATAACTTCGCGAAATTCCCTGCTGGTTTACCACCGAAATGAAATCCGTCTTCTTCTCATAGCCGTCAAGCGCAACCTCAATCACATGCTGACCAAGCGTCAGACTTTTTACGGAAAGCGGCGTTGTTCCGGCTAATTCCCCGTCGATATAAACCGAAGCGCCGGCAGGTTCCGAAGTGATTTCCACCGAACTGATAACCGGCGAAAGCTTCACCGCGCGGGTGGTAGTTTTACCCGCCTCAATCGGCACCTCGATTTTTTCATCATAGTAATTTTCCTTGGTAACAAGAATCTCATGCGTACCTGCGCCAAGCGTGAACGAATCAGAAAGCGGCGTGTAGCCGATAAGGGTTTTATCGGCATACACAGCAGCACCGTCCACATTTGCGGTCAAAAGCAGGCTGCCGGTCTGTTTTTTCATCACAATATCCTTGCTTACCGTCTCCTGCACATCAACTTTCACCACCTGATACGCGGTTTCATAGCCGTCTTTCATTGCACAGATGGAATGCGACCCTGCCATAACATTCTGGATATACTGCGGAGAGGTCCCCACATAATTGTCATCGAAATAAATGTCAGCACCGGTAGGGTTGGTTGAAATCGTCACCGTGCCGGCTAAAAGCGCATAGCCCGATGCAAGAATAATTGCCACGCAGAGCACAATCAGGGCAATATTGACGAATTTAACCAGGAAATTGTGTTTGTGGCTTACCACGCGCACGAAAGTGATTATCAAGCCCACCAATCCTATTATACTGCCTATCTGAATCAGGAGGTTGACAAGGTTTAACATTGATTATATATTTGGCGCTTGAAGGGATATGAGTTTGCATATTGTTCAACACTACCTTTATCGACCTATACATCCAACATTATCATATGACTGACCTCCTCGCACAAGCCCGGGATAAAACCCGGCTTCACCAGTACGGCGAAGCAGAAGCCCTCTATACCCAATACCTGGAAAATCCCGCCGCATCTGAAATTATCTCGTCCGAGGCTGCCGCCGTGCGCGACTTGCTTGGATTCGTGCAGATGAAACAGAAAAAATACTACGAGGCAATCGAAACCTTTAGCGAATGCTGTGAAGCGGATGAGGAAAATGCAGAGTATTTTGCGCATCTTGCCGAAGCACTCAAAGCCGTGCACCGCTTTGAAGACGCCATGGCAATGTACCAGCGCGCCGCACAGATTTCCGGCTCATTCCTTCACCAGCTCAAAGCAGGCGAAATGAATTTAAGCCTCGGCAATCATGATGCGGCGCTTGCGCTGTTTCTACTTATTCAGTCGGTGCATCAAAGCGAGCCCGAGGTCTATGCCTATCTTGCAAAGGCGCTAAGCGCAAAAGGAATGGAACTGGACGCAGCGCTTTCCAAAGGAAAGGAACTGGAACTGCGCAAAGCCCTGACTGAAACCGCGCCTTCAGGCGAAACCTGGGCTGCTTATGCACACCTGCAGCTGTCTTTGAAAAACTATGCCGAGGCAAAGCGCGGCTATCGCGAGTCGCTGCAGTTTGCCGATTCTGCCAATGTGCGCCTCGGGCTTGGCGAGGCGCTTGTGCACCTCAAAGACGAAGCGGCCGACCGCGAGTTTGAAGCAGCCGCCGCGATTGACCCGCTGGATTTTGCAATGCTTGTTACCATCGGCGACACACTCACCCGGCTTGGAAAATATGCCCTTGCTATTCAAATGTACGCGCAGGCACTTGCTTTGCATAATGTGAATGCCGACACCTGGGTTGCCATCGCCTATGCACTGTATAAATCCGGCAACAGCGAGGACGCGCAGGCCTTTTATGAAATGGCAAAGGCGTCTGCCGCGGTGCGGGAAATGCCCTGGGCGGACAAAATGCACAAATCGGAAAAGACCGAAGAACTCGACAAGGTGTTCTGACATTTTCCGTATTCTCCAGCTTTTCCCTCCTCTTTTTTCAACATGTTTATTACTTATTTGTGCATATAATACACGCATGAAACATACCCTGCAAACTATACTCACCATAACCCTTCTTGCATCTCTTCTCTTCGCTGCTGCGGCCGCCGCGGAAGCTGAATATGCAGAAGGACAGGTATTTGTCTGCTTCAGCGATGACACTGTACCCGAAGGGATCATAACCGATTATACCGAAACCGTTTTCGGCTTATACCTTATCAAAACCGATATGCCTGTCCCTGATGCGGTGAATTATTACGCAGCACTTGCCAATGTCATCTACGCCGAACCGAACTACATTGCAACAGCCTGCAGCACCACACCAAACGACCCGTATTATACCGATGGAAGCCTCTGGAATATGGATAACGCGCAGGCCCCGGGTGCCTGGGACATCACAACCGGCTCCAAAGCTGTCATCATAGCTGTTCTCGATACCGGCATCAACTACAACCATGAGGATTTAGCCGGCAATATGTGGGTAAACGAAGGTGAAATCCCGGACAACGGCATTGATGATGATAATAACGGATATATCGATGATTATTACGGTTACAACTTTGTAAGCGGCACCGGCGACCCGATGGATGACATGGGACACGGCTCGCACTGTGCCGGAACGATTGGTGCAGTCGGAAACAACAGTATCGGCGTTGCCGGCATGAACTGGAAAACAAGCCTGATGGCGGTAAAAGTGCTGAATGCTGCCGGCAAAAACACTGCCTCATCTGTTGCAGACGGTATCTTATATGCACACAAGGAGGGTGCAAAAATCCTCAGTATGTCTCTTTGCGTACCGTATTCCCGGGCGCTGGACGACGTCATAAATGCCGTCTCTGATGACTGCCTGATTGTCACTGCCGCCGGAAATGAAGCCAACGACAATGACATTTTCCCGTCATACCCTGCATCACTTCCGCATGAAAATGTTCTTGCCGTTGCAGCAATAGACGACACAGACGCCCTCTCCTCCTTTTCCAATTACGGCGCCAACTCTGTCGACGTGGCAGCCCCGGGCTCTGACATTATGTCGATTGACTACAGGGGAGGATATAAGACAGACTCAGGAACCTCCATGGCAACACCGCTTGTCGCCGGTGTTGCCGGACTGATGTGTTCGGTGAATCAGAATCTGAAACCCTTTGAACTTTCAGGCATCATTACCAAAACAGCCGACCCTATTGAGGATTTGAAAGGAAAAGTTGTCTCCGGCGGAAAAGTGAATGCCACACGTGCTGTATCTGTTGTCAAAGAGATGGCATTCCATGACGTCTATTTCAACTCAACCGGCGGAAGCGAAGTGTATTCTGAAATCGCGTTATCCGGCGGTACGGTTGAGAAACCGGATAATCCGGTTCGCGGCGGCTATGACTTTGCAGGCTGGTTTACTGATGCCGAAGGCGGAGCACAATGGAATTTCAGCAGTCCGGTTGCGGATACGATGACGCTGTATGCACACTGGACTGCTAAAGACCCTGCCGCACATTGCGGCGGAGACCATGACGGTCTTGTCTGGACAGAGTGGACGAATGCAGTCAGCCTTCCCGACACAGCCGGCAATTATTATCTGTCCTGCGATGTCTCGCTGCTTGAGCCATGGGTGGTTGCAGGGGACGTCAATCTCTGCTTAAACGGTCAGACTATTCAGGCGGACCCGGATGGATTTTGCGGCAATTATCTGATACAAGTCCCCGCCGGTGCAAAACTCACGGTCCATGATTGTGACGGCGCCGGTCAGATATCCGGATACAGCATCAACGGCCGCATTCCGGTGTATACGGATGAAACTGCTGAAAATACGGATGCAGAACCGCTTCTTATGTCCGTCCTTTCTTCGGCGGAAGAAGAGCCGGAAAAAACCTACAGTGTTTCCGGCATTGACGTAAGCGGTGAGCTTGTTTTGAAAGGCGGCACGCTTATTGATTTCAAAGGCGGCAGCGGCAGCGGAGTTGCGGTAAATAAGGATGCCTCGTTTACCCTTGACGGCGGCACCATCACCCGGTGCATGGGAGGTCCCGGTGCTGCAGTATACGCAGATTCTGCCAAATCGGTTGCGATAAAATCCGGCACCATAAGCCACTCTTCGTCGGAAACTGGCGCAATATATATCAAATCCTCGCCCTTTTCCATGTCCGGCGGAAAAATTGCGCACTGCTCTGCATCAAAACAGGGAGGCGGCATCTATTTCGAGAATTGCGGCTCTTCTACCTCGATTACCGGCGGTGAAATTGACAGCTGCATTGCCAATTTCGGCGGCGGTATTTTTCTCATCGGCACCGACCTGGTCATTTCCGATGCAAAGATAACAAATTGCGCGGCATCCTATAAGATGACCAGAATTGCAGCTATGGGCGGAGGTATCTACGCTGAACGCGGTTCAAAACTTACGCTGTGCGGCAATACAGTTATAGACAGCTGCTCTGTTTTATCTGATATGCTTGGCGGCGGCGGCGGAATTTATGCGGAAGTACCGGTCGTTTTGAAGGATTCGGCAAAAATTGTAAACTGTTACTGCCCTGTTTTTGCCGGAGGCATTTATATTTCAAATGCGGTGCTGACCGTTGAAGGAGATGCCGAAATCAGCGGCTGCAAAGCAGGCTGGGGAGCCTACTGTGTTCTCATGGAGAACAGTGAAGTGATTTTAAAGGATAATGCCGTGTTGTCCGGGGCAGCCGGAGAGGGAGGGGAAAATGCAGAATCACTGAAAATGGCATCGATTATTGCAGATTCGGCAAGTCCTCTTTCGGTGAGCGGCAATGCATCAGTGGATTCAGCTTATCTTGAAGGGCAGATCAATGCTGATGAACATTTTGCCGGAGGCATTGAACAGATTTCTGTTCAGAACGGGAGAACTGAACCTGTTCTTGTCAAATCAACCGGGTCTGCCGAAGGTTTTGCGAACAAATTCAGCCTGAGTGATCTCTCAAGTGCGGTGTATTCTGTTAAATCTGACGATAGTTCGCTGTATCTGGTAAATAAGTCTCCGTTGTCCGGGATAGACTCCGGAATAACCATGGAAAAATCCGGTGACAAGACAATATTTACGTGTCCGCAAAGTCTGTTCCCCCAAATCTCGTCTTCTGATCCGCATGTTGTTGAAATGAAAGATTCAACTGTCGGTTATGAACTGGATATCAGGATGCAGGACGAGATAGAGATTCCTTATGGCGAACTAACGTTTTCCGGCGTGTTTGAGTCGGTAACGGTCAATTACCCTGCGGTTCTGGTCGAGGCGCAGGGTGTTTCATCTGATATGCCGGTTGCCGTACGGGCAGCAGTTACCTTAAGCGAATTCCCGGCTGACGGGACGTTTGATACGCTTTCCATGGCATTTGATGAAGAGACCGCGGCGCGGGTTAGCGCAGCGGTTTCGGGTGCAAAACCGGTTGCAATGCTCTTTGGAGATTCTAATGATGCCGTTGAAGAGGTCTCGGTTTCGTTTACGCTTCCTCAGGATTACACAGTGCCGGAAAAATATGAAATGGCAGGATTCCATGCAGCAGATAAAAAGGTTTCAAAGATAGTGACGGAGGTTTCGAAAAATGTCTACACGCTTAAAGGCGGGGGCTTTTCCTCGTATGTTCTTGCGTTAGTGCCGAAGGCAGACCCGACTCCTGTTCACCCGTCGGGAGGCTCACAGGATACCGGCTCCGGCAATTACAAGGAGTATCCGCGTTCGGTCACGAACGGCGGGTATGTTGATTTCGGCTCAAGCCGTGTGGTTAAGGGCGTAACGCTGCCGGAAGGTGTTTCAGGAAGTGTGGTTTTGTCTATGGAGACTGAGGCGCCCGCCCCCGAAGAGGGTGAGGTGTACCTGCTCTTTGATTTGTCGGTGCAGAAGTATCCGGCAGGAAAAGAGTCGGTGATTTCGTTTTCGCTTTCTCCGTCGGTGATAGCAGCGGCAGGTTACCAGCCGGAGGATGTCTGTCTGATGCATTACGGCGCTAAAGGCTGGGAGAAGCTTGCGACAACGTACAGCGCCGCCCTGTCTACCATTTCGTATGAAGGGGTAACAACGGCGTTTTCGCCGTTTGCGGTGGTGTATCTCGAGGGCTGGGCTAAGCCGGCGGATGCTGCAGAAGCATCTGAAATGCCTGCAGCATCTGCAAAGGCTGAAAGCATAGTAACGGATGCAAATCCGGCCCCGGTTGCGGCGCTGTCTGCTGTCTCTGCTGAAAAAAGTGAGGCGCCGGCAGCGACGGCGACGGCTGTTGCTTCGCCGCTTTGGGCGTTCGGTGTGATAGGAGGACTTTGCGCCGCCGGGCTGCTTTGGGGAAGGAGAAAATAGTTTTTTTTTTCTACCGGTCTGCTCTGCAGCCCATGAGAATCAGCAGATATATTCAGGATAAAAAAGGAGGTGTTTCTTTTTTTATGCGGAATTCGGTACCGGTTTGCTCAGGACAGCAGCATATTTCCCGGTCTCATCTTTTGCCGGCGTGGTTACCGGGATAGCTGCCGGATACCGGCCGCCTTTGACAACCTATACAAATTCAACCGGGGTTGCCGCGGTGCAGATATTAAAGGTGCAAAAACCGCATCGGACACGCACTTTTTATCTTGCAGAAAAGCAAATAGTATACCTACTTATTCCATGGCATCAGCAAGCAACACCGTTACCTTCCGCTTATCCAAAGACGCAGTCACAGAAATATCCGCCTACATCGATGAAACCCTCAAAGAATGGCGTATTGATATGCGCGGTGCAAAACACCTGCACACAGCCGTGGAAAATGTTTTGGGCCGGTGGCTTGAAGGACTCGGTGAAGACACCGAATGTGTGTTCAGGAGCGGAAAACGCTTTACCCGCCGCTATATTACGCTTACCGTCGCGGGAAAAAAAGTAAACCCCTTCGGTCCCCCTTCCAAAGACTGTGTTTTAACCGGCGGAAACTCGGTCCAGACGCTTCTTGCAAACATCGGCGTAGCCCCTACTTACACCTATGCAAACGGCGAAAACCAGATTACCTTAATGCCCAAGCGCAAGAAGTTAAATCCGCTTATCAGCCTGGGCATCTCGGTAATGCTCGGCGTCCTTGCGGGTTTTGCATGTTTTGCGCTGCCGCAAGACTTGCAGACCACTCTTGCAAATACTATCATAACGCCGCTGTTTGATACCTTTATCGGCCTTCTGCTTGCCGCAGCACTTCCCATGATGTTTCTTTCCCTCATGTGGGGTATTTACAGTATCGGTGATACGGCGACTCTGGGCACCATCGGAAAAAAAGTCATCGGCAGATATCTCGGGCGGATTTATTTTACATTGATTGTCTGCACCCTTTTGTGCGCGCCGTTTTTTACCTATGTAATCAGTCTGAAGATGAACAGCGGTTTTGAATACAGCGAGCTGGTTGAACTGTTTCTCGGCATAATCCCCTCCAATCTGATACTGCCGTTTGCAAACGGCAATACACTGCAGATTATTTTCCTCGCGGTTGTCTTCGGTCTTGCGATGATTGTGTTAAACCGCAAGATTCCGGTCCTTGTGCAGATTGTTGACCAGACAAACAGTATTATTCAGCTGGTTATGGAGTGGATTACGACGCTTTTGCCGGTAATTATTTTCATCAGCGTGTTAAATCTGATGCTTTCGGCGTCCAAGACGGGTGTGCATAATATCTGGATTCTGCTTTGTGCAATCCTGCTCTGTTTTACGGTAAACCTGGTGATTATGACGGGGAGTCTTTCCATCCGGCGTAAAATCAATCCGTTTACGCTGATGAAAAATCTTTTGCCGACGTTTTTGATTGCGCTTACTACGGCGTCAAGTGCGGCGACGTTTTCCACGAACATGGAGGCGTGCGAAAAGAAATTCGGCATCAGCAAAAAGCTGGTCAATTTCGGTGTGCCGCTTGGAACAGCGTTCTCGCGTCCCGGTCATGCCATGAGTTTTTTCTGTGTGTGTCTTTTCATGGCGGACCAGTTCGAGGTTTCGATGACGCTGCCCTGGATTGTAACGGCGATTGTTGTTGCAGGGCTTCTGGCAGTTGCGGTGCCGCCGGTTCCGGGCGGAGGTATTGCCTGTTATTCGATTCTGTTTATGGAGCTGGATATTCCGGTAGAAGCGCTGGGTATTGCTATTGTTCTGGAAATTCTGCTTGATTTCATCAGCACGGCGCTGAATATGACGGCGGTGCCGGTTGATTTGAAGCATGTCGCGGGGAAGATGCATCTGGAAACGGATGCAAAAGGTGAGGGGGAGCAGGGGCGTTTCTGATAAAAAGACTGTGTGTGCGGGAAAAAAAGTATTATAATTTCGATACCAGGTCCCGTAAAACCGCTTCGGGGTCCTTTGCCTTCACCACGCCTGATGCAAGCAGTACGCCGTCTGCACCTAAATCAACCGCTGTGCGCACACATTCTCCTGACTGAATGCCCGCGCCGCATAAGACTTTTACCTCCGGATTGATTTTGCGGACGGCGGCGACGGTATTTCTGATGATATCCGGGTCTGCCTTTGCAACCGAAATGCCCGAGCCGATTAACTCCGGCGGTTCTACTGCGACATAGGTCGGGGAAAGCGCGGCTGCCGCAAGAGAGACGCCTACGTTGTTGGTGCACACAACCGTTTCAAGATGGTTGAATTTAGCCGCCTCTACGCATGCTTCGATTTCGGCAAGGGTGAGGCGTCTTTCGGAGTGGTTGATTAAGGAACCGGTGCATCCTGCGTTTCTTACGGCATACGCCGGAACCCGGCCGGTAAATGCTCCTTCAACCGCGTCAATGTGCTGGGCATAGACAGGTACTTCATAGTGTCTGCAAAACGGGTGCAGGTCGACAAACTGGGGTGCGATGCCGATGGTAACGCCGGTCTCCTGCATGACGAGTTCTGCGGCGGCGCCTATCTGTCCGCCGTTGTTTCCTGTTCCTTCGCGGTACGATTTGAAGTTGATGAGTATGAATGGTGTGGTCATTACTTTCTTTTCACCTGGATTACGTCGCCGAGTGTCGTTGCTGCAACGCCGCCTGCCTGAACTTTTTCGCCGGTGTCGCCGGTGTCAAGCAGTTCGATGCCGAGTTCGGTTTCAAGTTTTTTGCGTTCGGCTTCGGTCGGGGCGCGTTCGCCGCGTTCGAATTTTTTGATGTCGCCTTCCTGCATTTTCAATATGAAGGCAAGGTCGTTCTGGGTATATCCTTTTGCCATGCGGGCTTCGGTTATGCGTTTGGGGTAGTCTTCGACGATGTCGCCTTCGATGTAGTCGAACATGTCGCGTTTGCGCGCTTGCGCGGGGGCGCCCTGGCGCGGGGCGTAGGCGGGGCGCGGGGTTGCGCGGGAGCCAAATGTGGTCTGTTTCGGTTT
>DALTWG010000088.1 GCA_029987245.1 Methanocorpusculum sp.
TTGTGAATGTGTTTCTGCATACAGTTGACATCATTCTTATAACCCCAACGCACGTCGAAACCGTTGTTTTACTGACCAAAAAATAAGGAAAAGACCCCGAAAACAGGCTGTATTAGCGGGTTTTATGCCCGAATATCGGCAAAATATGCCCGAAATATCACTTGCACAACTTCATCAAGGTGGTATGCGGGAACTGTCCCACCGGCCCATTTTGGGCAATACCTCGGGTGTGTAAGTTGCTCATTTACATTCAAAAAGCCCGGAAAACAGCCACCAAACCCGTAAAATGCTTACTTTTTAAGGTGTCGGAACTGTAAACTGCATAAGGGTAGAACAGTTCCCACAATTGAAATCGCAAGACCGCACTTGTGCTGAAAAGGCCGATTTTGGCAAAAAACAGCAGCACTGTCCCGGGGTATGGTTGGAACAGTGCCGCCTTTTAAGGGTTAATCGAGGAGGTCTTCGCGGCTGACGACTTCGGAGAGAATCTCCCTCATTTCGTCAATCAGGTCGCGGGTGTAGCGGTGAGATTTGCCGATGATGTCAGCGATTCCACGCTGAGAAACATCGTTGCAAAGCTCATCAAAGATTGTTGCCAGGATGGGTTTGTGGTCGTAAAGCGTCTGACGGCACTGCTGCACGAGCAGTTCTCCAAGTACGTGGTCTTCGGCGCAAGGCGCATCAGCTGTTTCGTAGCCGTCCTCATCCTTGAAGGAATCCAGGCTGAGCGGCGCACCGTCTTTCAGTTTATCGCATTTAGAACAGGGCTTTGTGCATTTGATAAGCCTGCCGGTCTTGGGGCTCTTAACCCAGCAGCGGCGTTCACGCTCAATGCGCTTTTCTTCACGCTGCAGTTCACGGACATATACCTGATACTGCTGCTCTGTGGCAGGAACCAGGATGCCGTAGGTGTCCCGGACACCGATGCGGATTTTCTGATACTCGTAATCCTTCGCACCGGCTAAGGTGTTGTAGGTCTCGCGGTCCATCTCAAGCGGAATAAAACGCTGAGTGGAGTTGTCGTTGACTCTGAGAGTCGTCTTCTCGTTAGTGGTCATAAAAGTCTCCATGCATCTGCCTGGGTGGATGAACCCGGCGAGGAGACTTACCGACAGGGACCGTTCAGAAGCGGCTGCCCGGAAAAAGGGCGCACGAAACCAGACGGGGACCCTCCACCACCCCGCAAGCCCCCGAAAATCCGGTGGTTTGCAAGTCGGTATCGTCATCCTCGCCTAAGGTCGGCCGCCCTCAGGGCTTATGATGTATCTGGCAGATTAGGCTCTGCCGTGCCAATTCACTGCGCTTCGCAGTGTACTATTAATAAACCAGAAAATCGGTTTACTTACTGGACGTGGCCATGTCCGGTTTTACCGGCTAAAATACGCTGTTAAAAGGAGTTGCAGGTTGTTTACGCAGTGGTAACGACAAAAAAGCCGGACATCACTGTGTCCGGTTGACGAAAAATTTTTTTCAAAAAAATTTTTTTACCCTGCAAATATCAACAAATAACAACAAACATATTCCAAATAACAAAAACTGTGTTATAATCTATATTGGCTTTTTGTAAGCATGAAATAAATGAGGTGAATGCATGGAAGGCAATAAAGTGATAACAGATAAATGGATCAACATAGAAGAGC
>DALTWG010000009.1 GCA_029987245.1 Methanocorpusculum sp.
GCATTACGATTTAAGCGACACAGACAAACATTCAACTGTCAAATTTGGGTTGTAATGCCAGACTTGGAATGAAATTGAGGCGCTTTCCTGAGGCTTTAGCCGAAGGTTTGAGCAAGCCTTGAGCTGGCGATGCGACCTCACAAAAGCCTCATCTAACAATTCAAGGTACGTGAATAGTTAAAAATCATCTTTTTTGAAGCGCTTACGCGCAAAATTATGGTAAGAAAAAGAGAGGGATGAGTTGTTTATGAAATTATTTCGCCGTGCTGACGATTTTAATAACGTCGCCGGTCTTTAATTCTGTCGTATCCTTAATCCGCATCTTGGTCCTTGCATCGACCGCATATAAGAAACCCTTGCCGATTTCGGTGTGCACCCGAAACGCAAGGTCTTTGGGCGTCGTGCCTTTGGGCATTAAAAACGCATCAGGCAGAACCTGACCCTTCGCATTGCAGCACTTTCCTTCATCCTCTACCGGATACACCACAATCATGCCCAGTTTCTCGAAGACAACCTTGTTTAACGTCTCCTGCACGCCGGTGCCGTTGAGTTTTTTCATGTTCTCCCCTATCATCGTAAGAGCCTTAATCTGCGGCGTGGAAAGTTTTGCCCCCTCCACCGGCGCGAATTTTGCATCGCCCGGCAGATAGGTAATCAGTTTTGCAACCGACGCGGACTTAAGAGCCAGTTCGCCCGCGGAAATCGTGGGCACAGCCCCCATTGCCTTTAACGTCTCGATGTTTTCCGCCGGCGCCTGGTCAGCCTTGTTTGCCGCAATTAACATCGGCTTGGAGACGCGAAGGAGCACCTCGCACATCTTTTCGATGTCCTCTTCCGATGCCTTCGCAAGATTAATGCCGCATTCATCGACCGCCTCGCGAATCTGAACTGCGTTTATACGCAGACCTGCCATCGCATCTCCGAGGAACTCAATCAGGGCAGCCTCCTTTCCCTGCGCCTTGCGGATTAAGGTAGGCAGGTGTTTTTGTACAATGCCTGCCATCCACATGGCAAACTCGTATCTGAGGAACTCGACATCCTCTACCGGATTGCGCGTGCCGATGTCAACCGGGTTTCCTTCCGCATCGGTGCTTCCGGAAGCGTCTACTACCTGAATAATAGCATCCGCTTCACGGAGGTTGTCAAGGAACTGATTGCCAAGACCTTTGCCTAAGTGTGCATCCGGCACAAGTCCTGCCACATCCAAAAGTTCGACCGGCACAAATCTGACGCCGTCAATGCAGTTGTGACAGTTTTCGATGTGCAACTCTTTGCACGGGCATGTTGTACGCACATAAGCGACGCCTTTGTTTGCATCAATGGTTGTGAACGGGTAATTTGCAATGTCTACGTTTGCGAGCGTAAGCGACTTAAAAAATGTCGATTTGCCGCAGTTTGGTTTTCCAGCAAGGGCTATGAGTAACATATTGATATTCTCTGCTTATAGTATTGGTGCTTAAGTATAGTAGTTTTTCTGATTTGTACAGGAAAATTCTGTGTGCTCCTCATTTTGGGATGCAGACTGCCGCATCCCGCAATTCATAAATACTGTTATATCCTATATATTCTCTTTATGAAATCCGTGTTTAAAACACTATTCGCACTTGTCGTCCTTACCCTTCTCTTGAGCGCATGTGCCGGATGTGTAACCGAAGAAACGAAAAGCACCGCAGAGAAAACATGGATAGTCACCGATATAATCGGGACCGTGACCGAAGACACGCAGGTATCCTTAAAAGACGACTTTAATGCCGCTGTGAATAAAGATGCTTACGCAAACGCCAAAATACCGGACGGCTACACCAGTTTCGGCGTTTTTCAGGAACGCGAGGAAGAAGTCGCAAACCAGATACAGACGATTCTTACCGGTCCTGCAATAAACAGCCGTGAAGGAGAACTTACCCAGACGCTCTACGCTGAACTCACCGACCTTGAAAAACGAAACACTGCAGGCATTGAACCTGCTGCAAAATACCTCCGCGCAATTCTGGATGCCAAAACCACCGGTGAACTAAGCGAAGCCATGCAGGATGCGGGCGTCACCTTCCTGGGAACAGAAATCATTGCAGACATAGACAACCCTTCAGTATACAATGTCATCCTGGGACCCTGCGACCTCTTTTTAGAAGATGCTCCGGAATACCAGAACCCCGGCGCCTCTGCCGAAGCGAAAAAAGAAGCTTACACAACCGTAATGCCAAAACTCCTCGCACGTTTCGGATACAGCGCTGAAGATGCGGATAAAATCGTAACAGATGCCTTTGCCCTTGAAACACAGATTGCATCCGCGCAGATGAGCACAGCTGATGCAACAATGAATCTGTATGACGGAAGCTACTGCCACCGCTATACGAAAGATGAACTCTGCGCATCCTGCAGCAGTTTCCCTGTTGAATCCTTCATCAAACCGTATCTGGATGCAGGTGTACAGCGTTTTGCCGTAACCGAACCGGATTTTCTGAAAAAACTTGACGAACTCTGGACAGAGGATAACCTTGACCTCCTGAAAGCCCGGGCAGCAGTTATATTCCTGAAAGACAATATGCAATATCTTGATGAAGAATGCCTTGCACTCTTTGAAGATTTCAAAAGCATTCAAAACGGTGTTCCTTATGTATATTCGCTGCAGACAGATGCAGTAGGCACCGTAAATAATATTCTGGGCATGGCGGCTGCAAAACTCTACTGCGAAAAATACATATCGCAGGAACAAAAAGATACTCTTCTTTCCCTGACAAAAGACGAAATCAGTGCATTAAGCAAGAGAATACAAAATACCCCGTGGCTGTCGGATGCAACAAAAGCAAAAGCCGTGGAAAAAATGGATTCCATGACGCTTCGGATACTTTCACCGGACGACTGGTCTCTTTATGATTATTTTGGTCTGAATCTGCAGCATGAAAACCTGCTGGAAGATGTCATGGCATGCAGAACGTATAATGAACAGACAAACGCAAAAAGAGCTGCAGCTCCGGTTGATAAAAATTACTGGAGTGTAACTCCGCAGACGATAAATGCATTTTATGACCCGGGCGACAATTCCGTAACGCTTTGCGCCGGTCTTATGGCGGGAGGCGCGCAGTATCCGGAAAATGCTTCATTTGAAGAAATTCTGGCTGGTGCCGGGGCTACTGTCGGTCATGAACTGACGCATGCCATTGATTCGAACGGTTCGCTTTACAACAAAGACGGAAAACTGGAAAACTGGTGGACAGAAGAGGACAGGGCAGAGTTTGACAAGCGGTGTTTGGCAGTGGGTGAGTATTTTGCATCGTTTGAAAGTATGCCGGGACTCTATGCGAATGCAGAACTGGTCAGCGGCGAGGCTGCAGCAGATTTAGGGGGAATTGCTGTTTGTCTTGATATTGCAAAGACAACAGAGAACTTTGATTATGCAATGTTTTTCAGGCATATTGCTAAAACATGGGTGGATGCGATGCCGAAAAATAATGTAGAAAATCAGATTCCAACTAATCCGCATCCGCTTTCGTATCTGCGGGTGAATGCAGTGGTGCAGCAGTTTGACGAGTTTTATGATACGTTTGACATCCACGCCGGCGACGGCATGTATCTTGCACCTGAAAAAAGAGTCGGTGTCTGGTAAGACATAACTCCGGGGTTTGTACACCCCCCCCCTAGACACATCTTGTGCAATCTGTGGTATCGTATTCAATACCTGTAATGTTATAAGATGTGAATTACAAATCAAATACACAGAATACAGGAAAAATATGACTGAATATAATCCCCCCCTCATCTAACCGGAACCGTGCAATTGATCTGTTAAAACTGATTTTTGCTTTGTTTGTCGTGTGCTTTCACGGCCGCCTTCTGCTGGAGGGATCGGCACTTGAGGAAACATTTCAGAATGCCTGGATTGTAGTGGAATTCTTTTTTGTTGTCTTTGGCTATTTAATGGTTGCATCAGTGGTCAGAAAAGAGCAGCATACGCCGGCAAAACAGGCTGCAAAACTGCCGGAAAAATGTACGAATTTGTTTGTTATCAAAAACAACTAAGAACCGGGATGGAAATTATTCCCCGGTTTTTTCAAGAAACGCATTAATTCTTACCAGCCCGTTTTCCCTGATATTTTCAAAGAATAAGGCAAATTCATCCAGATGCAGCGATTTGTCGCCGAAGACGCCGTTTGTTTTATCTGCAGGAATAATGGTCTCGGTCTTTGTTGTGCAGATAAGCACACCGCGTTCTGCGTTAATCTGTGCATCGTTTAACCCCGGCTCGATTACATCCGCATTTGTGTAGAGTGGAATTTCCAGATAGGGGTCGATATAGCCGGATGAAATAATACTGCCCTTGTTTTTGGATTTGTCCGCATAGGTTTCATCGCAGGTCCAAATAAGCGGATTGATGTTGCGGGAATTTGCGGCAACGGCAATATTTTGCATCACTGCACCCGGAGCCTCGGTATTCCAGGAAACAATGACACCCGTGTCTTTTTCACCCTCTGCAAATTTCAGATACGGATTTGCATCAAGCCAGTCCTGCGAGACACCGAAACCGATTACATATGCGGCGACCATGTTTTTGTAATATTCGGGATGTTTTTTCATGTATTCATCAAGAACAACCTCAACCAGCGCGGCACCCTGCGAGTGGCCGGCGAGAATATAAGGCCTTCCATTATTGCAGTTTGCAAAGTAATAGTCAAGTGCCGCAAAGATATCCTCTTTTCCCGGCGTGTTGCGCACATCAGTCAAAAATTCATCATAGGTTTTCAGTTCCATGGCTTTCTGGAAAGAAAGCTGGCGGTAATACGGCGCATATACATTCGTATAGCCGGCAAATGCCGCTCCCTGGGTTGAAAAGGTTGCAGTTGCTGCAGCTTTCATATCTTCAGTCACATCGCAGACTCCGTTTTCATATGTGGATTCCACAACTACGGTCGGATAAATGTAGAATAAATCCGCTTCATACGCCGGATGCTGTTCCAAAAACATCCAGTTTCCGGCATCGGAATAATCAAGCGGCGCTTGCGCCGGCTGATTTTGCACCTCTTCGGGTGCGCTCTGGACACAGCCGGCACAAAGGATGCATGCTGCAAGAATAAGTAAAACCGTGAGAATATGGTATAGATTCATTTTCATAACGGAATACTATATGCGGGCATGAAATATAAAAGGTCTCATCGCATCTTTCCATTCATTTATATTGTATCATGCCAAATACATGTAGTATTCTATGCTTTCAATGATTTGGGACATCATCTACGTAAGCGGGGGCATCTTCCTTGAACTTGCGCGGTATTTCATTATTCTTCTGGATATACTATTTTGCATTATCATTGTTTTCTGGGAGCGGAGAAACCCGCAGACTGCGCTTCTCTGGATTATTTTAATGCTGTTTCTGCCGATTCTTGGATTTATTATCTATCTGTTTTTGGGCCGCCATCTCTACGGTGCGCATATTTTTACCAGAAAGACGATCGCAGACCGGGCAATTGCTGCCTATGCCGGCGGACAGATGGAACAGCTCAAAAACGCCGGCGGCGAATCCGGTCTTTACGGTTTTGAACCGGTTGCGGCGTTTCTTTGCGCAGCAGACAATGCTTTCCTTACCGAAAACAATGCAGTAGAGCGCTTTACCGACGGCGAAGCAAAATTTGCCGCTTTTTGCGAAACCGTTGCGTCAGCGGAAAAATACATCCATCTGGAATATTTCATCATCAGGGATGATGAACTCGGCCGCGACATTATCGCGCTTCTTGCAAAAAAAGCACAGGAAGGCGTTATCGTCAGGGCAATTTTTGATGCGGGGGGCACCTTTTCCATCAGGAAAAAGAAGTTCTTCGCTCCGCTGCTTGAAGCAGGCGGCGATGTGCGGATTTTCTTCCCGCTGAAAATCCCCTTCCTGAATACGCGCCTTCACTTCCGTGACCACAGAAAAATTCTGGTGGTCGACGGCAAAACAGGAATGATCGGCGGATTTAACATCGGCGATGAATATTTAGGCAAGGGACACTTAGGCTACTGGCGCGACACGCATCTTCGCATCAAAGGCGGGGGCGTTGCAGGGCTGCAGAGCCGCTTTATTATGGACTGGAATTATGCTGCAAAAGACGCGCCCATTGAAATGAACGCGGAAAACGCATCTCTTTACTATCCGGAAAATCTCTGGGAAAATTACGGCACATCCCGCGTTCAGATTGCCTCTTCCGGTCCGGATTCACCGGAAAAAGCGATTTACAACGGCTATGTGGATTTGCTTTCGCGGGCGAAAAAATCTGTCTATATTCACAGCCCGTATTTTGTCCCGGACGAGCCTATGTTAAACGCATTCCGGATTGCAATCCGCTCGGGCGTTGACGTGCGTATTGTGATTCCCTGCAAACCTGACCATCCGTTTATTTACTGGACAAATCATTCGTATCTCGGTGATTTAATCCGGCTCGGCGCCCGCGGCTATGAGTATAATGACGGCTTTATTCATTCCAAAGCAAGTATCTATGACGGCGAAGTCGCCGCCGTTGGCACAGCCAACTGGGATGTGCGCAGTTTCAAGCTGAATTTCGAGACGCAGGCGTTTGTGTATGATAAGGAATTTGCATCGGAAATGAGCGCGGATTTCCTCAAAGAACTGGAAACAAACTGCAAAGAGATTACGCTTGCGGATTACAACAACCGGCCGGCGGCGATGAAGATAAAAGAGGGCATCTGCCGGCTGTTTTCACCGATACTCTAATTTTTTCCCATTTTTTTAATCCGCTCAACATGCTGTTTTGTATGCGTATACAACAGCGGGGGAAGCCACGGGATATACCCCGGCGTCATGGCAAGGCCCTGGGCAGCGTTTCGGGTAAAACTTGACTCAATCCCGCAGACGTCGGTTTTCTGACGGCGGATTTCCTCAACCATTTCAGCGGGTTCGGCCATACCTTCAGCAAGCGTTACCGAGTGGCCCACGCCCTGCGCGATGTGGGCATCGGAACCTCCGGTCATGCAAAGATTGTGCGCCGCTGCGTACTCCTGCGCACGGAGATTATATTCTTTTTTGAGCCCGCTGCAGATTACTTCAAGCCCGTCGAGATTTTCCGCCGCCTGCGGGCGCAAAACGCCGGTTTCAATTCCTTTCATCACACCCCGGACAGCAATCCCGTAGCCGTAAGGGTGGGCGGCAATTACAAATCCTCCCGCATCTTTTGCGCCGGCGATAATCTCTTCGGTGCCGATTTTTACCGCCAGATGCGGACACATAGTGTGTTTGCCGCGGATTTTCGCATTGTAATAGGATTCGAGGTCAGAAAACCGCTCAAAATAGACAAGTATGTGCGGCCCTTCGCTTGCGGATATTTCAATGCCCGGGATAATATTTTTTGTGTAGAGAAGGGCTTCTTTTACGCCTGCAATTACATTGTGGTCCGTTACCGCGCACCCGATGTCTTTTTCCTCAAGGACTCTTGCAAGGGCTTTGGGGGATAGGACGGCGTCTGATGCGGTTGTATGCACATGCATGTCATAGGCACGCCGGTCGCCGAAATTCCAGAGCGCATGAATTACTTTCGTGTATACAGATAGGTTGACATAGTTTAATAGGTCTTTGAACCGGAAATATGAACAGTTCCAAAAAACAGAAACAAAAAACAAAAATGGACCCGGCGGGATTTGAACCCGCGGCATCTACGTTGCGAACGTAGCTATCTACCCCTGATATACGAGCCCCTGTGTGACTATACTTATTGTACCTGACATCATATTAATTCTCTCATTAGATATCGCGGACTCTCAAGTTTGCGCACCTTAACACAAAAGATATTTTATCCTAAGTAGCAATGATATACTGAATATCTATGGAAGCACCCAATATCTTATGGCTGAAAGAGATTCGCAACACTGATATCCCGTCTGTCGGCGGAAAAGGAGCCTCTCTTGGCGAAATGACACACGTAGGACTGCCCGTTCCAAACGCATTTGTCGTTACCGCACAGGCATTCCGCAGATTCCTGGAGTTAACCAAACTGGATAAAACCATGTTTCCCATGCTTGAGAAACTTGACGTTGACGACAACGACGAACTCAACGCGGTTTCTGAAAAGGCACGTGTAATGGTTTCCACGGCAAAAATGCCGGCCGCAATCAAAAAAGAAATTCTTGACGCATACAAGAAAATGGGCACCGGCACCGTTGTTGCCGTCCGCTCCTCTGCAACCGCAGAAGACTTACCCGACGCCTCCTTTGCAGGACAACAGGACACCTACTTAAACATCCTCGGCGAAAAAGACGTCATCGACGCCGTCCAGCGCTGCTGGGCATCGCTATACACCGCCCGCGCAGTTTACTACCGCGCGAAAAACGGCTTTGAAGACAGCCAGGTAAACATCGCGGTTGTCGTCCAGCAGCTGGTCTTTTCCCAGCGCGCAGGCGTCATGTTCTCGCGCCACCCGGTTTCCGGCGCGGAAACCGTTATTATCGAAGGCTCCTTCGGTTTAGGCGAGGCCATTGTTTCCGGCACCGTTTCCCCGGACAACTATGTCTATGACAGAAAGACCGGCAAGATTGTCAGCAAAAACATTGCCATTAAATCCTATGAAATCATCCCGGACGGCAAAAAAGGAACCAAGACCGTTGCAATCACCGGCAAACGCCAGACCGAGCAGGCATTGACCGACAAGGAAATCAAAGGTCTCGCCGAACTCGCCATGAAATCCGAAGCGCACTACAAACATGCGCAGGACATGGAATGGGGCATTGTTGACGGCAAGATTTACATCCTGCAGTCCCGCCCGATTACCACCATCAAAAAAGGTGCTGCACCGGCAGCTGCCGCCTCCGGCGCCGACGCAGGCGAGGCAAAACAGATTCTGCAGGGTTACGGTGCATCTCCGGGTATTGCCACCGGCAAAGTCATTATTGTAAACGACCCGACAGACACCGCAAAGGTCCAGGAAGGCGATATCATGGTTGCTTCAATGACCAACCCCGACATGGTTCCGGCAATGAAAAAAGTCGCCGGCATTATCACTGATGAAGGCGGCATGACCTGCCATGCGGCAATTGTCTCGCGTGAGCTTGGCACCCCCTCTGTGGTCGGCACGAAGCAGGCAACGTCGCTCTTAAAAGACGGGCAGATTGTCACCATCGACGGCGAGAAAGGTCTTGTCTATGACGGCGCCCTTGCAAAGAAGGCGGAAGCCGCGCCGGCAGCAGGCGCTGCAGGCGTTGTTGTCGCCGCACCCCGGATTATTACCGCAACCTCTGTCAAAGTCAATGTTTCCATGCCGGAGGCGGCAGCGCGCGCTGCAGCCACCGGGGCAGACGGCGTCGGTCTGTTACGAATCGAGCACTTAATCATCGGCTTGAACAAGACTCCGTCCTGGTATATTAAAAACAACAAGCAGGAAGAGTTCATTGAAGAGTTAATGAAAGGAATCAGAACCGTTCTTGACGCATTCCGCGGCAAGCCGGTATGGGTCAGAACTATCGACTCCCCGACCGACGAATTCCTGAATATGGAAGGCGGCGAGGACGAGCCCCATGAGCACAACCCGATGCTGGGATTCCGCGGTCTGCGCCGCGATCTGCGCCAGCGCGAACAGTTCCGCATGCAGGCGGAGGCATTCAAGCGCCTCTGGGAAGCGGGCTATGACAACTTAGGCGTCATGTTCCCGCTGGTTCAGCACCCGCGCGAGTTCCTTGAAGCAAAAGAGCAGTTCAGAGCATGGGGCCTTCCGGTTGATGAAATGGACCTCGGCATCATGGTCGAAATTCCGGCATCCGCAGTCATTATCGACGAATTCATCAAAGCCGGCATCAAGTTCTGTTCCTTTGGAACCAACGACTTAATCCAGTACACGCTTGCAATCGATCGCAACAACGGTATGATAGGCGACATGTACGAACCCGAACACCCGGCGGTAAAGCGCCTGATTGCAAACTGCATCAAGCAGTGCCGCGAGGCAGGTGTTGAGTGTTCCATCTGCGGACAGGCAGGGTCTGATCCGAAGTTTGTCAAGTGGCTCATTCAGCAGGGTATTACCAGTGTTTCCTCCAACATAGATGCAATCCCGAAGATCCGGGAGACGGTTGCAAAGACCGAGCAGCAGATGATTCTGAGCTTAGCCCTCAGACAATAATACTTTTTTATGGATACTAAAGGCAAAAGCAGGGAAGAGGTATTGGGCGCTCTTTCCGCATTCAGGGCACGCGATGTGGCGCATGACCATATTTTAAGTTCGATGAGCACTATCCCGCATCCAATAGCACTCGCCGCGCATGAGATGTTTTTCCCTACCAATCTCGGCGACCCGGGGCTTTACCCCGGGACGGCGGAGATTGAGGATTTGCTTATTCACTCTCTCGGGGAGCTGATGCATAATGCGTCGGCCGGCGGGTATGCGACTTCAGGCGGGACCGAGTCGAATCTGCAGGCAATCAGGATTGCCAAGAAACTGCATCCGTGCAAAAAGCCGAATATCGTTGTGCCTGCTTCCGCACACTTTTCGTTTGACAAGACCTGTGATATGCTGGGTCTTGAGATGCGCACGGCGCCGTATGTTGAGGGCGGATATGTAGTAGACTGCGATAAAATGGCGGAGCTGGCGGATAAAAACACGATTGCCGTTGTCGCGGTTGCGGGGACCACCGAATACGGGCTTGTTGATGATGTGCCCCGCATTGCAAAAATCGCGGTGGAGCATGACATTTTCTGTCATGTTGACGCGGCTTTCGGGGGGCTTGTGATTCCGTTCCTGCCTCATCCGCCGCAGTTTGATTTCGCGGTGCCGGGTGTTTCTTCGATTTCCACCGACCCGCATAAAATGGGTATGTCTTCGATTCCGTGCGGCTGTCTGCTGCTTCGCGAGCCGGAGATGTTTTGTCATTTGAGCGTGGACACGCCGTATCTTACGGTGAAAAAGGAGTGCACGCTTGCGGGAACAAGGCCTGGTGCGGATGTTGCAGGGGCGTATGCGGTTTTAACGTATCTCGGCCGCGAAGGGCTGCAGGCGGTGGTCGACGGCTGTATGGAAAATACGCGCCGGCTTGTTGCGGGGCTTGAGGCGTTCGGGTACCGGCGCGTGATTACGCCGTTTATGAATGTGGCGACGTTTGAAGAGGGGCCGGTGCCTGAGGGCTGGAAGGTTTCGCACACGCGCGCGGGGCATTTGCGTTTTGTGCTGATGCCGCATGTGACACGGGATGTTGTCGAGAACTATCTTGAAGAGGCGGCGCGTCTTGTCTGAGCTGGCGCTTGTTACCTGCGACTGCCCGGCGAATACGGGCAAGCTTGCTCTTGCCGCGGGGAAAAACTTCGTGATGAAAAATCCGGGTGCGGTTGAGGAGCGGATGACGTTTCGTGATATGAAGAATATGCAGTATCTCGATGAACCGCAGATTGTGGTACTGCAGGGCTGTGAGAAAAACTGTCCGCTCCTGCGTCTGGAAAAGGAGGGTTTTGGCGCGCCTGCTGCGTGTGTGTTTTTGGGGGAGCTTGGGTATGTGCGCGAGGGGACGGCTGAGCCGTCGTATGCGGATATTGAAAAGGTGACTGAGGCGGTGAAGAGGGTGGTCAGGGGGGTGTGATTTTTGTAACAATTCATCTCGCGTGAATCGTTGCAAAAAAAAGAAAGCCCAAACCCTTACAGGTTTAGCCCCTTATGCTTTTCCTCAATCAAATCAGCCAGCTTATGCAGCTCGGCAATCGTGCTCTCATCCGGCAGCCCCTTGATATACACTGGCGGCAGAAACTCCGCCCCCACCGGCGCAAGCATATCCCCGAGATAATTCACCGCATTCGTGCCCCAGCCGTATGATCCGATAACACCCAGGAACCGCGTCTTCGGCCGCAGAGCCCGGACAAGATACGCCGCATTAACCGCAACCGGATGCGGACCGAAAAGAACCGTAGGCGTTGCAAGAATAACCGTCGCCGCCTCGACAATCGCGCTGCCCAGGACACCTGAATCCGTCTCCAAAAGATTGTACTGGTGCACCGGAATACCCCGTTGAACCAGGTCATCGACCAGGAACCCCGCCATCTGCTTCGTGCTTCCATGCATCGAAACATAAGCAACAACCACCTCGTTTTTCGGCGTATCAGAAGACCACTCTCTGTACAGGTCAACGATTTTTGCCGGCATCTTCAGTACCGGACCGTGCGACGGACCGATAATTTTTGGTGCAATCTCGTCAATCTTTTTCAGATAGCCCTGCACCGAAGCGCGAAACGGCATCATAATCGCCGAATAATAGCGCTTGGCCGCCTCCAGATACTCCGGCGAATCATCATTCTGGAACAGCGTTTCGGAAGCATAATGCGTTCCCAGGAAGTCCGAGGTGAACAGCACCTTGTCCTCAACGATTTCGCAAAACATCGTATCCGGCCAGTGAACCCAGGGTGCGAAATAGAATTTCAGCGTCTTGTCGCCAAGCGACAGAGTTTCTCCGTCGCCGACAACGATAAACCGCTCTTCCAGGTCTTCGAGATTGTGCATCTCAAGCAGGAGCTCTTTGCATTTCTCATTGGTGACGACTTTTGCCATCGGATAGACATCCAGCATCAAAGGAAGCATGCCGGAGTGGTCCTGTTCTGCATGAAGGCATACAATATAGTCCAGCGAGTTCTGGTCGAGGCGCATCAGGTTGGTGATGAACTCTGCCTCCTCGTTTGGCTCGCCCGTGTCGACAAGCGCGGATTTCTCCGAGCCTTTAATGACATAGGCGTTGTAGCTGCTTCCGCGCGGCGTGGGCATTATCGCGTCAAAATAGCGCAGGTCCCAGTTGATGGAGCCGACGGCAAAGACGTTTGGTACAATTTCCCGTGCTGCCATGTTATGCCTGTTTAAACTGGCTCTTTGGTGCGCCGCAGGTGGGGCAGACCCAGGTGTCCGGAAGGTTTTCAAATGCGGTGCCGGCAGGGATGGTGAATCCTGCACCTTTTTCCGTGTCGTAGGTGTATCCGCAGACTGCACAAATGTATTTGGTCATGTTCATGTGTTCCTGTTCCCCGGTGTTTCGGGGATACTGCTAAATATGTTGGTTATGCTGGGTATTAATGTATTTGGATGAGGCAGTGGTTTTTCTTGCGTTAGGGTGCACGGGTGACTGAAGATTTTGCGGCGTACGGCGCAAAATCTTCAAGGGGTTTTTCCACAGAGGGCGGGTACTTGTTATGTGCTGCTTCCGGAAGGAAAATACCGGGGAGAATAAGATAAATACGGGCGGATTTTACTGATATCCCTGTTTATGCAAAAGAGCGCGGTACTGTTCAAGAGTAAACGTGCATTCACAATACTGCACCAGCTGCTCCATCTTTTCAAACTTCAGCTGTTTTTTCATTTTAGACAGATTGGATGCAGATATTTCACCTGTTGAATGACTGATTTTTGTTTTGATGAATGGACTTTTCCGTCCGTTTTCATCCACATAGAAAAATACGATATGGTCTCTTCTCCGGTCCTGAACAAATCCTTTTTTCAATGCGGCATGTTCAAAATCACGTCCTTTTAATGATACAGACATTATGCTGCCTCGCCGTATTTTTCGACAACGGTTTTATATGCCGCCGCTATATCAAGATGCTTTTCCAGTTCCGCTCTGACTGCAGGAGAATCCAAAGTCATCTCCTCCTCCTTGTACTTACTGAAAAAGATAACCAGACTCTCCAAATCATCTGCCAGATCTTCCAGTGCCTCCCCATACGTTTCGCCATACCCGTGAAGAGGAAGAAAGCCGTGTTCCAGACAGAAAAGATTGTCCTCTGCGATATAGTGCGAGGCAAAGGTGAGCGCACTTTTAAGTTTATACTCACCGATTGTATTCAGAGTTATCGAGGTTATGGAATGAAACGGATTTTTCGCCGTATACGGCACCGTACTTTCATTCAGGTAATCGGACATAACAATACAATATTGGCGCGGCAAGGGCTAATAGATTTTGGTAGCGCACCGCAAAAAAAGGTCGGGTTTCCCCTTCAGAAAAACATATCCAGCGTCGTCTTTTTTGCCACCTTCGGATCAAAATCATCCCAGCACCAGCCGAGCGCATCAAAAATCCGCTCAAGCGGAGCACGAATAGTCTTTTCAAGCATCGTCTCCCAGTCAATCTCAAACACCCCGTCAGGAATCTGCTCAGGATACTCAAAACAAATCACATCCGTATTCGGATACTCATCAGGCATGAGACTCCTCTTCACATACAGCCGCTTGGGCTTGCTCCCCTTGTTGAACTTCGTCTTGAAATGCTCGTTTGCATACATTGCGCCCCGCCCGTGCGCATCCAGATTTGCATAATCCTGCAGATTTTTGTTAATCCCGCTTGGAATACCGCACTCCACATACGAATACCCGCCCGCCCGGTATTTTTTGAGCACGCCCGGCAAAAACTCCTTCACATCCTCATAGCCCCGCCCCTTTAAAATCATCTCAAAGACCTTCTCCTGCAGCTCCCGCGTCAGCTGCGGCGAGTCAGACCTCTTCATCTCCATACCGGCGATATCGATTTTATCCACCTCCTGCCCCTCCTTCCAGACCAGCTGCCCCGCATACCGCTTCTTTGACCCGCCCTGGAAAAACCGCTGATAAATCTTCTCAAACTTAATCGAGAAGAAATTGGTGTCCGCATTCAGCGTATTCTTGGAAAAACCGCTGTAACTTTCGTTCAGCTCCTTTTCAAGCCCCCGGGCGATGGCCATTGTCTCCTCGCGCGTTTTGGCCGGAATCTGCACAAAACACGAATCCGTGTCCCCGTAGATTACCTCATAGCCGTGGCTTGTGATAATACTTTTCGTATGCTGAATAATAGCACGCCCGACCGAGGTAACGGCAGCCCCGATTTCGCGGTCATAGAGCCGGAATCGGGAAAAACCCGATACCCCGTAATATGAGTTCATAATGACCTTGATTGCATTCTGCTGCATGTCATAGAGCGTGTACTCAAACGAGTCAAACGGGAACGTGTTGCGCAGCGCCTTGCGCTCGTCGCGCTCCTTCATCAGCTCGCTGATAATAGACCGCGTCAGGCCGTCAGGGGATTTTTTAAACCGGACACCGTTTGGGGCATGAATTTCGCCGTCGGGAGACTTCGTCTCCTGGGACGCATTCAAGGTCATCATGGCCATCGGGTACAGCGACTTTAAATCCAGCACGATTACATTTTCGCGGATGCCTTTGGAAGGCGACAGGACGGTAGCCCCCTCGAACTCGTCGCCCGTGCCGTTTCCTTTTGACGGAAGCACATAGCGGCCGTGGGCTTTGCGCAGGATGTAGATGTCAATGACATTGGACGAGTTCAGCGCCTTGTCAAGCGGGCATCCCACATAGCGCGACACCTCCTGATAAAAGTCAATAATATTGTTCTTTTTGTTGATGCCGACGCACAGTTCCACATCCTTGTAATTGTACTCAACCATTTTCAGCGGGTCGTCGACCCAGAGCCCGGTCACTGTTCCGGAATGGCGGACCTTGTGGTCGCCTAACTCCTCTTCGGCAATCGCATCAAGGCGATAGGACTCTTTCTGACTTCCCTGCATCTTTTTGTAGGCAAGAAGCAGGTCAAACATAACCCGCCCGCGCATTGCGCTGCGGTCCACCGCGCCCGGGAGGCGCGCCAGCTCCTCTTGCTTTATGCCGCACTTTTCGGCGCGCTTTAAGATATACGGCACATCGAACTCGGTAAAGTTCCAGCCGGAGAGAATATCCGGGTCGGTCTCGCGGATATACTGCACAAATCCGCGCATAAGCGCTTTTTCCGTCCGGTACTCGAGAATCGTGTGTTTTTCCGGGTTGAAACAGCCGTTTTCAAGCGCCTCCGCCCCGGCGTAATCCACTTTTTTCGTGCTTTCCAGAACGAAGGTCGTGTAATGGTCGTCAAAGGAGTCGTGGCAGGTTATGCAGTTGATAATATCCTTTTCCGCGTCCGGGAACCCTTCGGTGTCGTCGCATTCGATATCGCACATGCAGACGCGCGCTCTTGCATTGACCTCGGCGGGCGTTACCTCATTGAAACTGCACTCATCCGAGGGCGCAGATACGCCGCCGGTAAGCCCCGCATCGATTAAATACCGGGTTGCAAACGGGATATCCGCTTCAAAATGGTGATAGGATTCACGGGCGTTTCGCACATCAGTGGGGCGTTCGGTGTATACTTTTCGAAGTTTCTCGCCTTTGATAGAAACGCCTTTTTCCTCAGACACGGTAATATAATCCGGGTGGGGCCTTGCAGCCTCGGCCTCGCGCACCCAGAAGTACGGGCGAAAACCCGTAACTTTAAGTTCATGCCCGGTGCCGTCTTCTTCCCGGCCGAAGATATGCACTACCGGGCCCGCCGGAGTATTAGAGTATTCCGCCTGGTTGATTGCTATTTTCATTCTGCCCTCCGGCACAGCCCGGTTAAAAAGTCCGCGGCGTTCTGCAGTTTTTCCTGTTCCCAGGCATCAAAGGTGAAGTTTTCGTTAATCTTCGAACCGGATCTGGTAACTTTTGCCGGCAGACCGAGCGCGCAGCCCTCGATGCCGTAAGCGCCGTTTGCCGGCAGGGAACAGATGATTTCCTTTCCTTTTTCGATTGCTTCCATCATGGAGACAATGTGCGATGCCGGGCCGAAAACGGTGCCCCCTTTTCCTTTGATAACCGGCATCGAAGAGCCGCGCAGCCCCTCAAGTATTTCCTCACGCACGCTGCGCGGCACGTCGATGGAGAGATGTGAGAACAGGGGCACCTGGTTTTCGCCGTGCTCGCCTAAGACAATGCCTTTTTCATTAAGACCCATGGAGCGCAGCGCTATGGTATAGCGCTGTGAGTCCAGGAGTCCGCCGAATCCAACGACCTGGTCTTCTGCAAAACCGGCCTTTTTGGCAAAGTACCAGGTAAAGACATCCATGGGATTTGTTGCAACAAGGAGTTTTCCCTCGAATCCTTTGAGCAGCGCTGCCGCCTCGCGTGCGATGGGCAGATTTTTGTCAAACAAATCCGCGCGGGTTTTTACATCCGGCGACCGGGCAAATCCGGCGGAGATAAGGCAGTAGTCTGCTGTTTTCATCTCCTCCGCTCTTGTCGAGACAGATACATCTATGCCGTGGATAATATCGAGTTTCTGTGCGTTTACCAGTTCCTTATTTATATCGTATAATACCAGTTCGTCGGCAAATCCGCG
Source organism: Methanocorpusculum sp. (assembly GCA_029987245.1). Lineage (GTDB taxonomy): Archaea > Halobacteriota > Methanomicrobia > Methanomicrobiales > Methanocorpusculaceae > Methanocorpusculum. The sequence continues at coordinate 17,104 of DALTWG010000009.1, forward strand.
GGCGGCTGCAAGATATGCAGCCTCGCCGCCGATTCGCCCTGCACCCAGGAAAGCAACTTTAGTCATTGAGTAATCTATTGGTTGTGCGGGGGTTTATGTTTTCTCTCTTGCGGTGCTGCAGTCAATAAAGAGATTTATCCTATGAGCGCACAATACTACTCATAAACAGGTAACTATTCATGGCGCGCAAACAGGAGTTTGACCCCCTCGGGGGATTTGTGGGCGGCGGTTCCGCTCGAAAGAGCCGCAAAGATAAAAAATCCTATGATGTTTTAGGTTCAGGCAAATACGGCGATTCCGGTTCAATATTTGATGAAGGAACCTATGAGCCGGCAGAAGTTACCGGCTATTCGGATGCGCTTTTGGCCACCGGGACCAGTCAGCCGCAGGAAAAGCCGCAGAAGCGCGGCTTCTTTTCCGGTCTCTTTAAAAAGAAGGAGAGCAGGCCCGCTTCGCAGCTCCCTGCAGAAGCGCCGGTGCGGGACCCCGGGTTTGATTCGCGCGGCGTCAGCAGTATTGAAATCAAAAACGATATTATGGATACGGGCATCATTCAGCGCTATGGTGAACCAAAAGACGATGGCGGCCTCTTTGACGATGAGCCGGAAGTGCAGCAGGCACCTGCCTCTTTCGCCCCCGCGCCTTCGCATGCTGATTTTGAGCCGCGGGCTGAGCCGCAGCGGGATGATGCCCCGCTTTTTGATGATGAACCGGTACCGCAGACTGAGTTTATAGAAGAAGCCGCTGCATCACCGCAGAGTGCAGATGATGATTTGTTCAGCGAAGTCGCCGCCCCGGCCCCGACCCCGGCCGCTGCCCAAGCCGCGCCGGCGTCCGCTGCGCCGGTTTCCTTAAATCCCCGTGTCTGTCACTTGTGCGGCCGCACATCCCAGGACGAATGGCCGGAATTCGGATTCAGCGAGGATGAATTTGTGCCTCTGTGCAAAACCTGTACCCGCGCCGTAACCACGCTGCTGAAACACACCGACCCTGCCGAAGAGGAGGAGATTATCTCCGAGTGGAGTTTAATTTGTCCGGGCCTCGACGAGGCACGGGCAAAAGAACTGGTTGCAAAAGGGCGCCGTCTGCACCGGCAGTAACCGGTTCTTTTTTTGTTTTTTCTGTTTTTTTACCATACGCATACAGAAACTTAAATAGTTGCACAACCCATTATTTTCCATGAAGAAAGTAATTCTATGCATCCTCCTGGTGCTTGCCGCGGTAATTTTTACCGCGGGATGCACTGACGACAGCCCAAGCAGCAGCACGCAGCCGACCGCAGTGCAGACCACAGCGCAGTCGACCGCAACTATAGAAGGCATCTGGTATGCACAGGACACTATTGCATACACTGACCCGACGTATCAGACTACTGACAATTTCGACGTGGTTCTGACATTTAATAAAGACCTGACCGGCAGTGAAAAATGGGTTTCGGTGCAGGGCTATGAAAAAACACCGTTTGAATTTTCATGGATGAAAAACAGCGACGGCTCCTATGTCGTTTTCTATACCGGCAGCTACCCCCTTTCCGCGCAGCAGAATCCGTCAAAGATGTTCACCCTCTCCTATGACGGCTATTCCCTGATGGACCAGGACGCCCTGATGTACACCCATACCCCGGTACATCACACTCCGGGGCCCACACCGGAGCCGACTGCGGTACCGAAATATTATACAGATGATGTTGAAAAACTGCGCGGAAGCTGGAAATCCACGACGATTCTTGAAGGGCCTTCCAATCTTCCCTGCAGGCTGCAGTATGATTTCAACAAAGACGGAACCGGTGTTGAGGAATGGATTTGCACCGAACGCCACGGCAATCAGGACCCTGGAACGGTCGAAACCTGGGTATTCACCTGGGCGCAGTCTATGTCTGATTCGATGTACGGCTCGTATATTGTCACCGTAACGAAGCATAAGGGCGGCGAGGTTTATTCCCAGACGCATGTGTTTAGTTTCACCACGCCGGATTACTCCAATCTCATGGATGAAAACGGTGTTTTGTATCTGAAGACCGCCAAATAATTTTTCAGACGCATAGATTTTTATGCTCTGACCTCCTATTTTTCTCCATGTCAGAGATTCCTTCCTTTGAAAAAATTGTTGAGGCGCACGGTCATGCCTGTCCGGGAATTGCAATAGGATACAAGATTGCGGCCGCTGCGGCAAAATGGGCAGGGGATGAAACCAATATCTGCGTCTATTCCACCTCGACCCGCTGCCCGCTGGATGCTTTGCGCACAACATTTCACCTGCGTGAGCATCCAAAGAGACTGACAGTCGAAGATAAAGGCGAGCTGCATTTTGTTTTGTCCAAACCGGACGGCTCAAAAATGATTGTGGATGAAATTCCGGGCGCTAAAATTCATACGGAGGAAGGCGATGCACTCGGGATAAAGGTAAAGGCAGGCACGGCAACGGATGAGGAAAAAGAGCGGTATGCACAAATCCGTGCTAAATTGCTGGAAACTGCGCTTGCCATGCCGGATGAAAAGCTGTTTACTGTCCGGTATGGATAAAAAAATTACTCCCGGTATTTCAGCACACCGGCGACATCTGCCGCATCCCACGCGGTTTCCACACCTGCATACAGCGCCGCGGCATAACCGAACTCGCCCAATGCAAAGTACGTATCCGCCGCCGCATCTTTTTTATCCGCGGTAATTACCTCAAGTGCTGCACAGGCGTTCTGCGCAAACACCGACTGCGGGTTATAATAGTACGCCTTTTTTGCCGCTTCGAGCGCCTTTTCAAATTCTCCCTGCCAGATAAGGGATTTTGCAAGCCCCTCCCATGCAGCCGGGAAGCGCTCATTGAGTTTTAAGACAGAGTTGTATTCCTCGACAGCAACCGCATAGTCGCCTGTCTGGTAATCCAGCCAGGCAAGTTCCACAAAAATCATCTCGCGCAGACTGCGTGAGGGATTGGAACGCAGTCCAAGCCGGAAAACGGCTTTGGCATCGTCTGCCGTGCCGAAAGTAACGTATGCTTTGCCGATTGCAAAACACATCCGCGCCTTTTCATCGTTTCTTGTCGAGCAGCTGCATAAAATCTCCGAGACTGCGCGCCGCTCGTCAGGATAAAGCAGGATATAGGCGTTTTCGATTAACGCAGCTGCATTATGCCCTTCAGCGATTGCATCCTTTAATGCCTGCGCGCAATCCTTTGGCGGTTTTCCTGCCATGGCAGGAAGCATCGCCCGCATTTCGGCATTATGGGCATATTCTTCGGCCTCTTTGTACAAACCGGCGGCTACCGCGGCGCGGAACTTGCGCGATTTGGTTACCGGGTAGTCCCCTGCCTTATTATACCAGTAGAGGGCGCACACCGGGTCAAATCCGAAATAGGCCGCATCCCCGCGGGCGATATAGAAAAAGGCACGCTCCTCGGTCTCTTCGTGTGCAAGTTTCGCGGCATCCGGGGCGCCGTTTTCATCCATGCAGCTGTTCATGCGCGCAAGGCGGGATGTAGCCGCGTTAAAGAGTTTTTCCGGTGTGTTTTCCCCGGAAACGAGTTTTTCCAGATACTCGTATTCGTTTGCGTAATCCTGCTTTTTCCGATATGACGAAGCAAGGTCATGAAACAGCTGGAATTTTTCCGCCGGCTCAAGTTCCTCTGCAATCCGGGAAATGCGGTAATAATAGCTTTCCATGTGTTCGCCGAGTTTTTCGCCGGTTTCGCAAAGCCGCAGAAGGCCGACGGCGGTTTCGTATTTGCCCGCGTCCCTGTTTAAAAGAAACGCCTGCTTATACGCTTCAAAGGCATTGTCCAGGTCACCGAATTCAGTTAAAATCTCGCCCATTACCTGAAATGCAAGGCATGCCTCTTTTGTTTCCGGATAAGCGAGCGTGATGTTTGCATATAAATCCAGCGCGGCGTCAAAGTTTCCTGAAATATAGAGCCAGCCTGCTGTTGCAACCGCGGGCATAGGCGTATCGATTTCAAGGAGCGGTTTGGTCCACTCGCCCCATTTTTCCGCCTCCACGCGGGGCATATTCAGCCAGGCAAGTTTTTCCTCGCGGGACAACAGAGAGTACCAGGCGCCCGCTACGCACAAAACGGCGTCAAAGGTCTCCTCGGGCGTCAGTTTTTCAGCGCCTGCAAGATAGGCGGCATATTCGTCAAGAGGAAGGGTTGTCCAGTCGGGGCGGCTTCCGGGGGAGAGATAGAGATTGGGGTTGATTATTTCATTTACGGTGAGTTCGCGGGTTTTAAGCTGCCAGTAGGTTTCGGGGCGCCCGCTTTGCTCTGCTGCAACTGACTCGGATGAGATATTGATGCCGGAGATATGGGAGCGAAGGAGTGCGGATGCGGCGGTTTTACGCGCCTTGTCTGCGTTTTTAACGGATTCTGCATATTCGTATTTGAGCCATTCAAGAAGTTTCGGGGGATTTTCCGGACGGATATCGGCGTATTCTGCCAGAAGTTCGAGCAGGAGACTTTTGTCCTTTGGGCTTGCAAGCATTGCATGAATGGTGCGCGCATGAAATCCTCCGTCAACGCTCATACGGTGGATAAAGAGATTGTGCAGGGTTGTTTCTTCGTGGGTTATTCCGGGTTCTGTAAGGAAGTCACAGAGATATTGCTGGGTAAGGTGTCCCTCGCTGACGTGCATAAATGAGTATCTTTTTGTTTTCTATAGATGTATGCTTTTCGATTGCAGGGGCATACGGGAAGACCGGTCATAAAAAAAGTATCTTTTTCCCGGTTATGTGCGGTAAAGCGTTACCGGGATATTGCGGTTAAATAATATGTTGTCAGTTCCCCCGAGCACATACGGGTTGATTTCTGCCGTAATTTTATTTTCGCTGCAGGTAAAGTATAGCGTGCGCCATTCCAGATGACCGAGATACCGGGTGTCAGATACTTTTTCCCAGGTTAACCGGTTGAAATTATACGATTTTGTGATGCCGAAAATCGTAGTTGTTCCTGATGCCTGTGCAGTATTATCTTCATTGAAGGTAATTACACCGCTTCCGGATGCAACAAACGGAATTCCAGTATTACATTTCCACGTTCCGACAATCTGATCGTCTGCTGCAGCAGGAACAACAAGCAGTGCTGCAGCTGCCGCGAGAAGCACCAGAGTTCGAAGAATTGTTTTATTTTCCATATACCTGTCCAGATAACTTATCTGTATTTTATTCTTTATAACCATGTGTATATCTCACGTGTTGTGTACTGTTTCGCAAATCAGATAGTAATCAGCCGGATTCCCACCGGTCTGCGCACCAGTTCATCAAACGACCGGGCGGCAATATATTTTATCCCCTTGGAAAACGCGGTGTCCACAAATTTCTGGTCAACACCCGCGTCAACAACAATCCCGTCCGCATCGCTTTTGAGGTTAGGCAGAATGTCCTGCAGTTCATGCAGCGTATAATCGCTTACAATGCCGAAATCCTCGGTAAGTACACGCCCGTTTCCGGTTCCAAACATGCACTGGGCGTGTTCTTCCAGCGTTGCCGGATTGGACGGGATTTTGCGCGTGAGTTCCCGGTGCATAGTCACCGGAACCTGTTTCACCGGCCGGAGATCGACCGGTTCTGCGTAAACCGGGACCGGTTTTTCTTCAGATTCCGGTTCTGCCGGCACTGCGGGTTTTATCTCTGTCGCCGGCATCTCCGGTTCAGGACTGGAAAGTGAAACAGATTCGGGTTCGGGTTCCGGCGCGGCTTGTGCCTCTGCCTCTTCTTCTTCCGGTTTTACATCAGATTCATTTTCTTTTTCCGCCGCCTTTGCTATAACATCCTGCGCAATTTCGCCGACCGCCTCATTGTCTGACATCCGCGCCCGCACCACATCAGCGGGGACCTTGTTGCGCAGGGATTTGATAATCTCCTTGCGCGTCATGTCTTCTACTGACCTGCCGCGCGGGGAAAACGCCACATAATCGATATCGCCTACCTGCAGCAGCTCGGATAAAATCAGATCTCCACCCCGGTCGCCGTCGACAAACACCGTGGTGTTTTTCTTTTTCGTAAGGTCTGAGACAATTTCAGGAACCTTTGTTCCTTCCACGGCAATCGTGTTTTTGATGCCGCACCGCAGGAGATTTAAGACATCTGCGCGGCCTTCCAAAACGATGATGGCGTCTGATTCAAGCACGGTGGGACCTGCGGGCAGGTGCTCTTCACCTATCGAGGTGATTTTAACTACCCGGCTTGCCTCGCGCACCTCGGCTAAAATCTCATTGGTGGAAAGACCAACTTCATCAAAGGACTCAATCAGGAGTTCTTTGGCGCGCGCAACAATCTGACGCCGCTTGATAGCGCGCAAATCCTCGATAGCGCTTACCTTAAAGTAAGACACGCACGGCCCGATGCGCTCAATCGTTTCCAGCGCAGCGGCAAATATGGCGGTCTCCGCGCGGTCAAGCGAGGATGCAATATAGAGTTCACCGGATGTTTTCCCGTGTTTGCTTGCTATCTGGACGTCAATTCTGCCCAAGCGGCCGCTCCGCTGCAAATCGCGCAAATCCATGTCTTCGCCGAGCAGTCCTTCGGTCTGCCCGAAAATAGCGCCGACTACGTCAGTCCGCTCAACGACCCCCTCTGCTTCGATGTGAATATGAATGAGATACTTGGTAGTGTCAATAGAATACATGTAATAAAGCCTCCATGGATGTGTAATGGTAATGAATGAGAATCCATAGTTGCCTACTATTTCTCGTTCTTAGTAGATAAATGTCATGGACATATGTAGGTCGTCGATGAATAGATGGAATTGTCTTTGTTTAAAATAATGTCAACTCTGAGCCGGTCGCCGGAGGAAAAGGTTCCGTTGCTTAAATCAATAAATCCGCTGGTATTTGTTTCCCATTCCAGACCGCGCGGTCCGGCACCGTAAAGTCTTGCAACTCCAAAGTGTTGTGTCGGGATGAAACTGTAGCCGCTCAGCGTTGATACAATGATATTGTCCATAAGTACCTCATTTACGTAAAACTTTGCCGAGTAATCCTGATTAATGATTGAGGGTCCGGTATTTAGAAGTTTTAGAATGGCATTGTCTGAATCGGACCATGTTACAATGAAATATTCCGGTGCTTCCTCCTGCAGGATAGTGAAATCGGGAATCATGCCAAGCAGTGCAGACAGCAGGAGGTAAATAAGAATAATAGTCAGTGCTATCATTATAATAGTCCCGATTGCGGGAGATACGGCACTGTCTTTTTTTCCTGGAATCTTCATTGTATCAAAAGCAAGGGATGTTCCCCGTCGTTAACCGAATATGTTCACCGGGTGCTTTTGCACGTCCTCGCAAATCTTTGACCGGACGGGGAGTGCCTGTGGCATATTTTGTTGTCCTGTTCCGCATTTCACGCGACCGCGTATTGATTGGGCAGGGGCCTAAAACATGTCTGGGTTTTTCGGCACACATAGATGTTGGCGCGGCGCGGGTTTATTTGTTTTGGCTGATTTCATTTCGGTACCAGACTGGTTTTCCGGCGATGAGGGTTACCGACGGGAATACGCCGTATAATCCTTCGTAGGGTGTCCAGCAGGCTTTGCTGTGCAGGCTCTCCGCGGTTATTTTGCGCGGCGCTTTTTCGTACACTGCAAGGTCTGCAAGGCCGCCGGTTCGAAGAACCGGCGCTTCCAGACCGAGCAGGTTGTACGGGTTTTGCGCGGTTTTTTCGACAAGCGCCGCGAGGCTGATTCTTTTTTCATGCACCGCGTTCATCAAAAGGGGCAGCATTGTCTCCACGCCGGGAACGCCTGAGGGCGCCGCCGCAAAGTCCGCGGCTTTTTCTTCCAGCGTATGAGGCGCGTGATCTGATGCGATGACAGGGATTTCAGCAAAGCGCGCCCACATTGCCGTGACCTCTTTGCGCGGCCGAAGCGGCGGGTTCATTCGTTTGTGCGTGTCGGCGGGGGCTGCCTCATCGCAGGACAAAAATAAGTGGTGCGGGGCTGCCTCGAAACTGCAGCCGGCCGCGGCATCGAAAGATGCCGCTGCGCTTAAGTGACAGAAATGCAGCCGCGCGCGGGGCGGGGCAAGAGATTTGACCAGGCGAATTGTCGCAATTTCTCCAGAGATTGGGCGCGCATCGCAGTGCTGCTGCAAGGTGTGTACCGCGCCCTCTTGTACCTCTTCGGCGTGCACCGTGACAAGTTTGTTCAGCGGCGCGATTTTTGCAAGCGAATCGGCGATAACCTCCGGCGACAGCGCCGCGCCGTTGGTTGAGGGCGCGGCAAACATTTCGCCGAATGCAAACGCGCCCGCGTTTGCAAGCGCTGCAAAATCCACGCCTGCTTTTACATAGCCGTTAATTGCAAAGCGGCAGTGCGCGCTTTCGGCTGCGAGCTGTTCGCGCGCGCGGAAATTTTCGACTGAATCCATCGGGGGCACGGTATTGGGCTGGTCGACCACAAAAGCCACGCCGCCGGCAACAGCAGAAGCCGTGCCCGTTTTCCAGGTCTCTTTCGCATTTTGCGCGCCGTCGCGCATGTGCACATGCATATCACAGGCCGCGGGAATCACCAGCGCGCCGCGCGCATCTATTATTAAATCAGCCGGCTCTGCCGCGCCGATATGGGAAATCCGCCCGTTCAAAACAGAAATATCTGCTGTTCTGCCGTCCGGCAGAAGAGCATTTTTGATAACAACATCCGCCATTTAGCAGACTCTTGGAACCGGGTCGCCTAAAGGCGGCTCAATAAAGCGCTCGCCGCCTATTCTGGTCGCCATTACGACGCCCGAACCTTCCACAACCTCGCCTATGACACAGGCGTTTTTGCCGTACTTTGTCGCGCGCAGCGCGGCAACGACTTTGTCTGCCGCTTCCGGCGCGACGCCCATAACGCATTTGCCCTCGTTTGCAACCTGCAGCGGGTCGATGCCCAAAAGCGCGCCGGCTGATGCCACGCTTTCCCTGATTGGAACAAGTTCTTCATGCACAACCACTTTGACGCCTGCTTTGCGCGCCATTTCATTGATGCATGCCGCAAAACCCCCGCGTGTCGGGTCTTTCATCGCATGAATATTATCTTTGCCGGCAGCTTTCATGGCATCGCGAATCATTGTGTAAAGCGGCGCGACATCTGATTTCAGCTGCTCGCCGAGGTCAAATCCCTCGCGCGCGGCGACTATGGCCATGCCATGGTCGCCAAGCGTTCCCGAGACAATGATTTTGTCGCCGGCCTTGAGGTTTTTGTCCCGTATGATATATTCATCAATAACGCCGACACCGGCCGTATTTATTGCAATGCCGTCCAGACTGCCCTTTTCGACGACTTTGGTGTCACCGGTGATAATTGCCGCGCCGCACTCGCCTAATGCTTCATCCATCGAGGCAACAATTTTTTCCAGGTCTTCGATTTTGAACCCTTCTTCAATAACCATCGCGCAGGTAAGTGCAATAGGGCGCGCGCCCATGACGGAGAGGTCGTTGATTGTGCCCGAAACTGCAATCCGGCCGATGTCCCCGCCCGGGAAAAACAGCGGCTTTACCACATGGGAATCCGTTGTTAACACAACGGTTTTTCCGCCGATTTCAAACGTAGAACCGTCGTCAAGAGATTCAAGCCCGATTCCGCCGGCATTATTGTTTTTAAACGCGGTAAGAGTGGTTAACAGTTCGCCCATAACCTCCCCGCCCGCGCCGTGCATCATATTTACTTCAGTGTCTTTTTTCATCAGTATTTCCTCGTTTTATTCCTCGTTTTATTCCTCTTTGTCCTCATCTGCTTCGATTTCTATATTGGTGACGGTAATCTCCTTTCCCTGAATCATGTGCGGCAGTTTGCCGCAGTTGGGGCATACAAAAATTTCCGGACCTTTGTATCCGCAGGTGCATTCAGCAACCGGCATAACAGTGGTAAAAATCAGTTTTGTGCCGCGAAAGAGCGGATCGTCTTCAATAAACGTGCCGAAGATAAATTCAACCTGTTCATTGTTTACCATTGCCATTGACCCGACATCGATATGAACGGCTTTGACAAGCGTCGCATTGTTTTCCTCCGCCGCGCGCTTTGCCGTTGCATAGATATCGAATGCTATGCCTGACTCATGCATGGATTTACATTCCGCCTGTTTTTATCGCGTCTTCGCTCATTCCCATGGCGCCGTAGACTTCTTTAAAGAGCGCACGGGTTTCAAGACCCTCTTCACGGGAGAGTTTCTGGATGGCAAATCCGACGTGAACAAGGACAAATTCTCCGACTTTTGCGTCAACAAGGTCGATTCTGACCTCCTGCTGGAGTTCTCCGTAATCGACAAGTGCAATGTTTCCATCGCGAATCTCAATAATTTCTGCTGGAACTGCAATACACATATCTTATACTATTGGTTTTATACGGTGATAAAGATAAGCGAATCAGACCTCTGCGGCAGGGCTTGCAGGGGTGGAAAATTGATGCTGTGCACTCATGGTTTGACTGCGGTTTTTCCCGCACCTTCCAGAATGTTTATTGCCTTTCAGAGACTATCTATTGGTATATGAAAAAAGCAGGACTTGTATTACTGGCAGTCTTTGCAGTTCTTGCAATTGTACTGACCGCAGGTTGTGTCACCACAACCACTGACAATCCGACTCCGGCTCCGACTCAGGGATCTGGTGCTTCTGGCGATGTGTCTCTTGCAATTAACATTGAAAAGACCGGTATTACCTATAACATCGGCGATACCATGGACATTTACTTACCGTCCAATCCGTCTACCGGATATTCCTGGGCAGTTAAGTCTGCCGACGAGGGTCTTGAAGTAATCGAGATTCCGTCCAACGACAACTCTGCTTCAACCGGTCTTGTCGGCGCGCCGACTACCCAGCGTTTCACTGTAAAAGCACTTGACAGTGCAAAAGACGGCAACTACTCGTTCACCATTGTCTACAAGAAGGCAGGCGAGGAAGCAGGTATCTTTGAGTACACTGATGTCCTTCACGTGAAAAAGACTGATGACGAACCGATTGCACGGTCCATCTTCAAGTTTGAAGGAAACGAGTACACTGTCACTGTCGGCGAGAAAGTAACTGTTTCTGTAAACGGCAACCCAACCACCGGCTATGTCTGGGCAGCATCTCAGAAAGAGGGCGACAACGCAGGTTTAAACATCTCCGAGCCGGTCTACAAGCAGAATGATGCCGAAGAGGGCATGGCAGGCGTTCCGGGCGTCTACACCTGGACTATCACCGCTGACACTCCGGGAGCATACTACTTCACCGCATTCTACCAGCGCAGCTGGGAAGATGAGCCGATTGGAAGAATTATTGTTCCGATCTGCTTCACGGTAGAGTAAATCTACTAATACTTTTTTTTATTTTATTGATTATACCTGCAGGAAAAGAGTTGTACCTGTTCTCTCATCTGCATCAGGATTGTTGCCCTGGCGGAAATAATTCGCGTGCTTATGCGGGATGGCTCTGTCCATCTTATCTTATATCTCATTACCCGTGCCCCTTCTTTTCGCGGGCTTTCATGAAAGAATAAAGACATCGTCTCTTTCATCACGTGAGGAAAACATTCTGCACTACCGTGCTCAACACTTTGGTCCTGCTTAAAAAAATGTGGCGGGCGGACAGATACAATTTTTGTATCCTGCACCGCCTCACAAATGCTTGATAACCTTTCCCGACACACCCGGAATTGCAACCTTCTTTTCAAGCTTATTGACCAGAATTGTGGCCACTGTTACAATCGCCAGATAGAACAATCCGATAGTGCCAAACGCCTCAATGAACGCCAGATAATGCATAGCTATCATCTTGGCTGCACAGGTCATCTCGATCACCGTGACAAAGTACGCTAAAGACGTGTACTTAATCATGTAAATGAACTCATTGGACACCCCCGGAATAGCGCGGCGCATTGCCTGGGGGACCACCACATACAGGACCGCCTGCGCCTTGGTCATGCCAAGAGCACGCGCAGCGGTCATCTGGCCTCCCTTGATAGATTCCAGCGCGCCGCGGATATACTCTGAATTATATGCACTGTTGCACAGAATAAACCCAATCACCGCAGCGGGGAATGCATCAATCATCACCCCGATTGAAGGCAGACCGTAATAGAGAATAAACAAAAGCACTAACAGCGGGCATCCGCGGAAGAAAATGACATACAGTTTTGCAAGCCAGCGCAACGGTTTCGGCGCATAGACGCGCGTGACCGCAACCAAAATGCCGAGAACCAGACCAAACGGCGCCGTCCAGAGAATCAGCTGCAGGGTGACAAGCAGACCCTGCAGGACAGCAGGCAACAGCGTTTCTGTCCAGAAAACCGGGTCGGTGTTAATAACGCCCGAAAACGCCTCGAGAACCATTATTCACACCTCCATGCAGTCATTTGTTATTTTTACTCCTCGTTATAGGCACCGATAAATGTGCGCAGCCGCGCGAAATCCGGCGAAGTCGGAATGTCTTTCGGGTCGCCGTGCTCGATAATTTCACCCTTTTCCATTAAGAAAATCTCCGTCGCAAAAGAGGTTGCAAACTTCATTTCATGCGTTACGACAATACAGGTCATGCCCTCTGCCGCTAACTTTTTCATAACCTCCATGACCTCGCGCTTTAACTCCGGGTCAAGCGCCGACGTAGGCTCGTCGAATAAAATAATCTCCGGGTCCATGGCGAGAGTTCGCGCAATCGAAACACGCTGCGCCTGCCCGCCGGAAAGCTGCGCCGGATAATAATCTGCGCGGTCTGCCAGACCCACGCGCTCCAGTTCAAACATTGCCTTTTCCCGCGCCGCCTTTTTATCCATCTTCTTTACTTTCAAAAGCGCAAGTTCCACATTGCGCACCGCGGTCAGATGGTCAAACAGATTAAAATTCTGAAACACCATGCCAAGTTTCTGCCGGTACTCGTTGATTTTGCGCCCGGAATGCACAATATCCTCGCCGTCCAGATAGACGGTGCCCGAATCCGGCACCGTCAGCATATTTATACAGCGCAGAAGCGTGGATTTTCCGGTTCCCGAAGGCCCGACAAAGACTTTCTTCTCCCCCTTATAGATATCAAAGGAGATATTTTTCAGTACATGCAAATCACCAAAGGATTTGGATAGGTTTTCCACCCGAAGGATTGGTTGTTCACCGGTCATATCTGGTCACCCTCATTATTGCCGTATCCGGGAATACGGACTTTGACTTCTATTTTCTGAATCAAAAACATTCCTGCATAGTTGAGCAGAATGAAAATTACCGCACAGGTAAGATATAAAATCATGGCGTCCCCTGTTGCTGCAACCCGGTAGCCTGTCCTTGTCAGCAGTTCGGTAACGCCGATTGCCGATGCGATCGCCGAGTCGGTTAAAAGCACCGGATACTCGTTTGCCCAGGAGGGCAGCGCAATGCGCAGCGCCTGGGGAATGATAATGCTTTTAATCGCCTGAAACCGCGTCATGCCAAGAGAACGCGCTGCAAGCATCTGGCCGTCTGATATCGACTGAATGGCGCCGCGGAATATCTGCGACTGATAGGCGGCGCTGCGCATTCCCAAAACAACGAACGCTATAATAAATGACGGGGTTCCGGAAAGACCCAGCATTGGGAAGAATGCGAAGTAGAACAAAAACAACAGGACCAGATTCGGCAGTCCGCGGAAGAACCAGACATAGACATGCACCAGCCCGCGCAAAGGTGCGGGGCCGTAGACCTGTGCGATGGTCAGAATCATGCCAAGCACAAAACCCAAAAGAAGCGACAGGCCGACGAGTTCGAGTGTTACCACTAATCCGCCCATCAGATAGCCGAGTGCATCAATTGCTGTGCCGAATGATTCAAACATGAACTACTTATGTATTGTACTTGCAGATTATAAAAAGGGGCGGTTAGCTGTCCACTGAACAGATGCCGTGGGCAAGGTGGATTTCGCCTGATTCAATGCACGCATTAACGCCGTCTTTGATGCGCTCCTTGTTCACCGCGGTCGCTTTAAATCCGAGAATAAGACACGTCTGGCGGATTAAATCATCTTTGGGTGTTGCATACTGTTTTGCAAGAAGCAGTTTTGCAGCGGCGCCGATTTCTGTCAGTGACACATTGGAAATGGTCCACTTTGCCGGGTGCTCGCGCGGGGTTACCGCCATGCCCGGGACCGCGTAGAAGCCTTCTATGTCGCGCACCAGGCGGACGCCGTTCACCTCGTCTTCGGCCAGCGACACAATCCGGTTTTTAATCTGTGCGGTCATGCGCGAGGCGGAGCCAAGCTCTTTTACGCGGGCAAAGAGCATTTCTTCTGATATCGGCTGCTCCACGGAGACGATTTCAACGATGCCGGTGGAAAGCGCGGTGTCCGGAATAGAGGAGAACTGGTGGTAGCGTGTCAGGACAGATTCTTTACAGACCACGTAGGGCGCAAGCGAAATACGGGTATAAGATGCAGCCGGGCGCGGCTCTGTCTCCTCTTCCCCGCCGTCGCCCGCGCTTCTTTGCGAAGACGCGGCCGCGCTCTTTTGCGCGGCCCTGGACGCGGGCTTTTCTTTTGTTTCCGCGCCTTCCGCGCCATCTGACTCTTCCGCCTCGAATTTCGCCGGCGCGGGCAGTTCCTCCTCTTTTTTCGCCCGCGGCTTTGTCTTGCACTCCTCGAGGAAATCAAGAAGCACCTTTGTGCAGGAAACCGGATGCTGGAACCACTCAGCCGACCAGACGCGAATCAGATTCCAGCCAAGGCCCTTTAATATCTGCATCCGCAGCCGGTCGCGGTCGCGCGTGACCTCAGACGACCAGTAAAACGGCCCGTCGCATAAAATGCCCGCCATATAGGTGCCCGGCTGTGCCGGATGTGCGATTGCAAGGTCGATTCTAAAGCCTGCGCAGCCGAGATTGCGCGCTACCGTGTAACCATGGTCTTCGAGCATGCGCTGCACCGTGTTTGCAAACAGACTTGAAGCGTCATTGAGCGCCGCCGTCTCGGCTGCGTCTGCGTCTCTGAACTCCGCATAGGTAAGGAAATGCGAAAGCGCGGCAACACCTGACGAGGTTTCATGGTCAACCGGGAGTTCCGCGCCGCGGAAGTTGCAAAAGACCACACACCGCTCGCGGGCGCGGGTGATAATGACATTGAGCCGGCGTTCCCCGCCGGTCTGGTTCAGCGGACCGAAATTGCGTGAGAGACGGTGATTTTCATCAAATCCGTAGCCGATGCTGATTAAAATTGTGTCGCGTTCGTCGCCCTGCACCGTTTCCAGATTCTTGACAAAGAAATTCTCGCCGTTTGCGGGGCGCATGAGCATTTCCACATCCGGATTCGTGCGCAAAAGCACATCAACCTCGCGCCGCACCGCTTCCTGCTGTTTTGTCGAGAAGGTGGCGACACCTAAGGTTTTTGTCGGATATCTGCGGTAATATGCAATGACCGCCTGCGCGACCGCGCGGGCTTCGCCTTTATTTGCCCCGGATTTGCCGCGTTCGTAGACTGCGTCCGGCAGATAAACAAAGGAGAGACCTAAATCAGGGGTTTCGTGCTCCGGCGAGGGGAAGACCATCAGGCTGTTGTCATAAAACTCCTCGTTTGAGACGGCAATCAGCGATTCATGCCGCGAACGGTAGTGCCAGCGAAGCCGCCGCGTCGGGTAACTCTGTTTGCAGACATGCAGGAGACTCTCCATATCGGTAACCGAGGCAACTGATTCCTCCTCCTCCTCCTCGTCGCCGCCTGCAATCTCATCGAAGAACGTAGTCGGCGGAAGCTGGCGCGAGTCGCCCATGACAACTAACTGTCTGCCCCGCATAAGCGCGCCTAACGCGTCTTCGGGCTTGACCTGCGAGGCTTCATCGAAGATGATAATGTCAAACTGCACCGAGCGCGGGTCAAGATACTGCGCAACGGAAAGCGGGCTCATCATGAAGCAGGGCTTGATTTTCTGAATCAGGCTTCCGGATTTGGTCATGAGCATGCGAATCGACATATGGCCGCGCTTGCGGTTGAATTCGCCTGTTAAGACACCCATCTCGGATTCGCGCGAGGAACCTGTTACCATGTCAGGCAGATTTTTGTCCAGAATCTGCACAATGCGCCGCGCATTTTCCCGGATGGCAAGCCTGTCTGCCTCAGCAAACGCCTCGATTTTCTGTTCGTGCGGAATCTGCGAGAATTTTGCCAGGACCGGGCGCGCGGCGTAAGCCTCGCGCAGAACCGAGTCTGCGTAGGCTGTCAGATACGCCGGAATCAGGGATTCGCCGGTGATTTTGTCCGCGAAGAGTAATTCAACCAGAGGCGCGGCGCTGGTCTTTTGCACGGCATCGATAAAGTTCTGCAGCTGACTCCAGGAAACCAGCCGGTCTATATCGGTAATCCATTCGTCGGCGAGTTTGCGCGCCTGCGCAAACGTGAGGTCCGCTTCTTCAGGTATGCCTAAGCGCGCAAAGAGTTTTGCGCGTGCTTCGGCGTGAGCCGCAACGGAGTGCTCCAGTACGCCGAAAAGCGAATTCAGGTCCATCGCGCTGATTTTTCCGGTGCCGATTAAATCAATCGTGTTGACGGAAATAAATCCTTCGCCGATTAAAGTAAGGAGATTTTGCACCCATGTCTTGTATTCGCGCAGTTTTTCGGGCTCTGTGTCGGTGCCTTTCCAGAGTTTGCCAAACAGGGCTGCATATCTGTCCTCGTCTTTTGCAAACATCTCGGCGTCTGAAAGATAGGTTCTTGCCTCTTTTAAGTCGTCAAGGATGGTAATGTCGTCAGGCACCCGTTTTACATAATACGACGTAATTTCCGATTTTACCTTCTTGTAGTCGGCGGAAAACATCTTTGCAAACCGGCCTTTTTCAGCAACCGCAAGGAACGAGGAAAACAGCTCTCCCGGCCCGCGGGAAAAGAGTTCCGGCGTGAATTTTGCAAGGACCGCATTTTTGCGGGCAATGATTTTTTCAAGCGCTGTAATCAGCCGGTTGATTTCATCGTCATTGCGCCATAAGGGGTTTTGCAAAATATCTGATGTGGCGGTATATGTTCCCGTCAGGCAGCGGCAGGTTTCAATCGTTGCAGAAATCTCTGTTTCGCTGCGCGGGGCGGGAATGTCGGCTAAATCAGACATCCGGCGCATAACCGTCTGCAGCGCTTCAATCTGCTTCTGGTACTCCTGTGCCATGGCAAGAATCTCCTCGCGGTCGCTTGGCATCAGCATGCCGGGCTTTGTGCCCGCCCACGGATGCATGGAAACCGTTTCCCCCGGTAAAAGAAGGGTGTTGAGAAATGCCGCGAGGTCGGTTAAGGCGTCGATTGCCGCCTTGTACTCTTCCGGCGTGATTTGCGCGGCGTTTTCCAGATTCATCCGCGGAAGGCGGCAGGTTTCACGTCCCGGCGCGTCTTCGAATTCATAGCGGTACTGCTCGCGGATACCGTATAAATCATACGGTGTAAACCCGCAGGCGCCTACAGGCTCTTTGAGCGCCTCGCAGTAACCGGACAAATCCCCGCGCAATCCGTCGATTTTTGCGTAATTGTCCTCGTTTCCGGACGGCATCTCGCTTGCGTGCTGCACGCAGCGTTCAAGTTCTCTTACAAACTCGGTTTTGCGGGCATTCTGGCTGTGGAGTTCCAGCGTGAAGCGCGAAAGACCGGCGACATCAAGCCGGCGCTTGACCACTTCAAGTGCCGCCATTTTTTCCGAGACGAAAAGCACCGTTTTGCCGCAGGCAAGCATTTCCGCAATCATATTGGCGATTGTCTGGCTTTTGCCGGTTCCGGGCGGGCCTTCGACGACAAGGTTTTTGCCCGCTTTTGCCTCTTCGATAACCGCCATCTGGGAAGAGTCGGCGTCTAAAATATTGTAGGACTCGCGTGCTTTCAGGCGCGCATCCAGCTTGTTTTCATCGATTATTTCGGCGTCGGCTGCCGGTTCTGGATTAAAGAGATTTTTAATCAGCGGATTGGACTCGATTTCAAAGGAGCCGCCCCAGCTTTCCGGGTCAAGGTCTTTGAACATGACGAATTTTCTGAAACTGAACAAATCCAGGGCGATATCCGGGACAAATTCCCAGTTCCGGTGGGCAACCGCTTTGCTTACGGCATCAAAATAGGCGTCCAGTTCCGCGGGGCTGTCCGGGTGTCCGAGGTCGGGAAGCGTGATATTTTCGCCGGCGAGCTTGGCAATAAGGGATAAGGATATTTCCGGGTCGTCGCCGGTCCACTTCAGCGTGTAATTGTCCTTGACTTTTTCGCGCTCAAGGGTGACCGGAATCATCAAAAGGGGCGCGCGATAGGCTTTGCTCTGATGCGCCATGTCCTTCCAGCCCACAAAGCCTAAGGCGAGGTATAATACGGCGTATCCCTGCTCTTCGATTACGGTTCTGCTTTTGCTTTGGAGTGTATACAGGCGTTTTCGCAGGTCGATATCAGTGTAGGGGGTTTCCAAAAGCAGGTCAGTCTGGTGCGCGCTGGTGATAAAAGTCGGGTATTTCCAGATATTTTTTTCTTCCGCGCCGGCGCTTTTGTCTTTTTGCGCCGGGTGGAATTTCATGCCTTTTTCATCAAGAACAAGGGTTTTGTAGACCTGTGAGGGGATTTCTGTGATAATTTCTATTGTCCGGGCGGTTGACGGTTTGTAATTGAGGAGGTTATTTTTGAGCGAGAGGTCTAAAAGCCGCTCGCGAAATTCATTGAGTTCCGGTATTCCCTGTGCCATTGATTATTATATAGGTTGGAGAGTGGTATATCTTTTTGCAAGGAGTGGGGCCGAAATCCCGAATTACATAAAGACGAAATATGCATACAACAAAAAATATTCTCGGATAAAACAAATATATCTGCATATGACAGAATACCCCGTACTTCGAACAGATTTTCTTTCCCGGATACACACCCTTCTCCAAAATGCCCGGCAAACTGTAAAAACAGCAGTAAATACTGCCATGGTTTACACATACTATGAAATCGGACGATTGATTGTAGAAGAAGAACAAAACGGGAATTCCCGGGCTGAATACGGGAAATATATCATACAACAGTTATCCAGGGAACTTACCGGAGAATACGGCAAAGGCTATTCCATAACTAACCTCAAACAAATGCGGCAGTTCTACACTGTTTACTCACAAACCCAAATTGGTCAGACACTTTCTGACCAATTCAAAACAGGACAAACTATTGATAAAAATTCACCTCAGCAAGCCATAAATTCCTCTGAGCCGCAAAAATTCTGTCTGAGCTGGTCGCACTACCTCTTTCTTATGCGAATACAAAACAGCGGTGAACGACAATATTATGAAATAGAATCATACAAAAACGACTGGAGTTTGAATGAACTAAAACGCCAGTATAACAGCTCTCTTTATGAACGCCTCTCTCTTAGTAAAAACAAGGAAGAAATCATGCGTCTTGCGTCTGTTGGTCAGATAATAGAAACACCGCGGGATATCGTTAAAGACCCGTACGTCCTTGAATTTCTCGGACTGCCGGAACTGCCGCAATATTCCGAAACCGAACTGGAAAACCGGATTATCACACATCTTCAGAATTTTCTGCTTGAACTTGGAAAAGGATTTACCTTTGTCGGAAGACAGGTACGTTTCACCTTTGACGAAGATCATTACAAGGTTGATCTTGTATTTTTCAACCGCATCCTGAAATGTTTTGTTCTCTTTGATTTAAAAATCGGTGAATTAAAACATCAGGACATTGGACAGATGCAAATGTATGTTCATTATTATGACCGTTGTGTAAAATTACCTGAGGAAAATCCAACAATTGGTATAATACTTTGCAAAGACAAAAAACAATCAATGGTTGAAATGACACTGCCGGAAAATAATACACAGATATTTGCGAGTAAATATGAAACCGTGCTGCCAAGTAAAGAAGAATTTAGAAAATTACTGCAAAGCCAGGATTAAAACTGCATCACAGAAAATCAACTGGTTTGCATTTTATAATTCCCTAATACGCTTTTTGTCTTATTTTCTCTTACGCAGACAAAATACCCCTGCAGCAGCAGCCCCCGCAATTACCCCGAAC
>DALTWG010000062.1 GCA_029987245.1 Methanocorpusculum sp.
GCTTGGGTGGTAGCTTGGGTGGTAGCTTGGGTGGTAGCTTGGGTGGTAGCTTGGGGGGGCAGCTTTGGTGGCAGAATGTCTCCCCTACCGATGCCTTTATCCCCATCTCCCGCCTACCTGTTTACCAGTATGCCCAACCTTACTCCCCTCCTTACCCGCCTCGCCCGCCTTCGCACCGCCGCTGCACGATTCGCCGAAACCGCCCGCGCTGAAGCCTATTCCCTCGCCGAGGCAGGCGACAACGCCGCATCGCTCAAAACCGACGGCGAGGCAGACCAGCTCGAAAATCTCACCTACGACATCACCGACCTCATCGACCGCCTCGCAGAAACCTATGCGACCGGCGGCCTCGCCCAAATCGAAACAGACGCCGCAGCATTCACGCCTGCCGCGGATTTGCGCACCACCTTCGCCCAAATAGCGGGCGAACTCGAAACAGACCGCGCTTGTCTGCAGGAAGCGGGCGAACTCGAAACAGACCGCGCTTGTCTGCAGGAAGCGGGCGACGACAGCTGCAGCGCCGAAGCCGACGACCTGGACTCACTCATCTTCATGCTGAAAGCAATCGCCCGCCGGAAATAAAAAACAGCAACACATTTAACAAAGCAGAGACAATTATTAACTATCATGAAAAAAATTATTCTGCTTATAACAGCCCTCCTGTTTGCAGCAGCACTGGTCTTTACCTCCGGCTGCGTAACCATTACCCAGACAACCCCGGCGGCAACTCCCACCGCAGCGAGCTCTACTACAGTAATTGTTACTCCGACGGCAGCAGACACCCCGGCACCCGCCGAAAGCACCCTTACCGTTCAGAATGCTGCCGGTACCTGGTACGGCAAATACAACCCGGAAACCACCCGCTTTGTAAAAATAACCATTGATGACGACGGCAAATGCGATGCAGTGTTCAGCAAAGTATCAGCAACCGGAAACAGAGAAGACATCGACATCCGCAAAGGCAGCATTACCTTAAAAGACGACGGCACATGGAACATGGTCCTCTACAACGACCGGGAACAGACAAACTACAACCTCATCATGACCGTCGACAAACAGCAGCTTGCAGAAACCTCGGCAACCGGACTATCTCTCTTTAGAGACAGAAACTTAGCCGGCATACCGGTAAATGTGAACGTGTGATATTCACCCGTACTCTCTCTTTTTTATTCACCAATATTGAAACACATATACCTTAAAACAGCAAATATAAATAGTATACTATTCAGTGAGGATGAATCTATCTATGGATAAAAGTCAAAAATCTGCTGTATTAAAACGGCTTCTGCTTGTTTTGCTTGCACTAATTTGCTGTACTGCAGTGCTCTGCGGCGCGGCAAGTGCGGATGAGAATAGTTCATGGAGCGAATGGGCACAAAAAAAGGGAGTCTCCGGAGATGGAAGTGAAGAAAACCCGTACGTTATCACGACCGTCGACCAGTTAAAATCCTTCCGTGATTTTGTAAATGACGAACATACAGGCAAATCATTGTACTTTGCTCTTGGCGCGGATTTAAATTTAAAAAATGCCGGCGACTGGACACCAATCGGGAAACACAATAATATCTTCCGGCATGACAGAAAATTCAGCGGAACATTTGACGGCAGAGGGCATACAATATCATACCTTACCCATGCCGAATTTTCATGGGCGGATGATTATGTCGGTTTTTTCGGCAGGCTTACTGACGGAGCGGTTGTAAAAAATATTATTTTTGAGAAACCGGTATTGATTGGAGAGAACAGAGTGGGAATTGTGGCCGCTTATGCTGAAGGCAACAGCAGTATTGAAAACTGTATAGTGAACGGCGGAACAATCACCGGCGACCCGGATTTTTCGTATCAGAAATCTGAGATTTATCACTATCACGGAGGTATTGTCGGATACGCCAAAGACTGTACGATAACAAACTGCACAATCAAGGGATTGATGATTGCAAATCCGGAATGTGCCAGCAAACTGGATGAGATACTGGAAATCACGCAAAAAATACTTGATATAATAACTATGTTTGATGGAAATCCTGCAGATATGTTAACCGGTCTCCTTGACCTGTTCTCATTTACCTCCTGGGCAACCGCATCTGTGGAAAGTTACGGCGGAATTGTCGGACTGGTTGATTCAGATTGTACTGTAAGTATTAGTGATTGTACTATTACCGCTGTTATTATAAACGGCGAAAAATATGCAGGAGGAATTGTTGGACATGCCAGAGGATCATCGACACTTCGTATCTCTGACTGCAAAGTTACCAGTCTTGTTCTCACCGGCAAAACCTATACCGGAGGCATTCTCGGACGCTCTGAAGGAACGCTGCATATCAGTAATACAGAGATTACATCTTCCCATATTACCTCCGCCGGTAAATATACCGGAGGCATCGCTGCAGCAACCGCAAGTGATTCGAACATTGAAAACTGTTCATTTAACGGCACGATTGAATCCCGAAATGATTATGTCGGCGGCATTGTCGGTGAAAACAGAGGTATTGTCCGTTCATGTACTGCAACAGGCTCCTCTTATAGTACAGGAAGCAGCTGCGACGACGTCGGCGGCATTGTCGGTAAAAATATCAAGGGCACGATTGACACCTGTAAAACAACAGATTTTGATGTGACAGGTTACGGAAAATATATCGGCGGTTGCGTGGGTAAAAACGAGGGGGGAAGAATAACAAACTGCAAGTGTCACGGGTCTGTACATAACGATGGATCCGGCGGAACCGGCGGCTTTGTCGGTTATACGGAAAACGGCGTTATTAGCAACTGTACAGCAGAGCTGAGAGGCAACATGACACACAACAACTCTTCCGTAAGTGGAATAAATGAAACAGGCGGCTTTGTCGGACACAGTATCAACACAAGCATAGAGAACTGCAGCACGACCTGCGTAAATGAGATATTTGGTATTACCTATGTTGGAGGATTTGTCGGGAAAATGGAGAAGGGAAGCATTTCCGATTCCCATTACTATTATAGCGGTTCCCGTTACTATATACTTGCTATTGTTATCGGATGGAATGACGATACAGGAGGTTTCGCCGGAAAACTTACGGGGGAGGGCACTATTTCCAACTGCACGACTGCGATAGAATCTGTTCAAGGACATGGCAAGAACGTCGGCGGATTTATCGGCAAAGTCGATGACGGCGGTTCAATTACCGACTGTCATACCGGTGCCGAAGTAAATGCAAAGTCAGAACATGCCGGCGGCTTTGTCGGAGAAATGTACAATTCCAAAACCGTTATCAAAAACTGTTATGCAACCGGAAAGGTTTATACTACCGACGGCACACGTATCGGCGGATTTGGCGGCAATATTGAAGGGGGCGCAATCTCAGAATGTTATGCGACAGGAAGCGTTAGCGGTCCCGGGGATTATGTCGGGGGATTTGTCGGATTTACCGATAATGCCCGCATTGCGGAATGTTTTGCCCTCGGTCATGCGGAGGGCGGCGGAGATGGCGTCGGCGGGTTCGCCGGAAAAATCAACGGCGGCACCGTAACCAATGTCTATGCAGCCGGAGGAGTGAAAGCAGGAAAGAACGATGCCGGCGGACTGGTCGGTAAAATGGACTCCGGCACGCTTGCCTACAGCATTGCATTAAACAACTCTGTTGAAGCAAAGTCAGGCGACACAACCGGCCGCGTCTGCGGTAAAAAGAGCGGCGGAACGCTTCTGGAAAATTACGCATGGGAAGAAATGCCGCTTCCGAACGGACACCACGGCGCACCCATGGATGACCCGGACAGGTCAAACGGCAAATCTGTTTCAGCATGGGATATATGGGACAATGCTTCATTCTATGCTGAAACGCTTTCCTGGAACATCCCGGGCACCTGGGTAATAAATGATTATGCAGACAGCAGTCTTCACCGCTACAACCGCCTGCCGGTCTTTTCCACCACGCTGAAGATTGATGAATCATATCTCATGCCGAAGTTCAAAATAATGTACAACGGAAACGGTGCTCTGACAGCGACTTCCATCCTGGACGTCACTGAGCGTTATCCGAATGAGATTGCAGCATCCTTTGCGGCAAACACGTTTAAAAAAGCCGGTTGGGAGTTTATGAACTGGAATACCGCAAAAGACGGCAGCGGAGTTAAGTATTATGCAAATCAGACATTTACGCCGTGCGTTGAGTTCGGTGATGTCGCAGAACATGAACTCACGCTCTATGCACAATGGGCAACTTCAGCATATACAGTGCACTTTAACAAAAACGGCGGTTCCTCCGATCGTCCAGAACCTTTAGAACAGTCTATAGACCGCAATAAATACGAGAAGCTCCTCCCAAACACCTATCACGCACCTGACATCTTCACTCAGCATTTCCTAGGCTGGACAACAAATGCAGACGGCAGCGGAGAATTTTATTTCGATCAAGAGGTGGTTTACAACCTTACTGACGGGACAGACATCACACTGTATGCAAACTGGGGTTCCGCTCAGGAAAACTACAAAATAACCTATTGTGACCCGAAAACAGATGATCCCTGTGATATTTATTCGCATATAGGTCACAGCTACCCGCGCTACTTTAATGCAACAAGCACGGCGTATCTGCCCAATGCCGCAAAAACAGGGTATGAATTTGAAGGCTGGTATCTGGATGAAAACTTCAGCGATGGACCAATCACATCCTTAAGTTATCCGAAATTCGATAAGAATACAACGGTCTATGCAAAATGGACGCTGTTAGCTCCGGTGGTGAAAAAGGATTACCTGCTTCCAATCCCGGACGGCTATGAACTTGTTTCCGATACGAAATCCACCACCGGCACCAAATTGTATAAAAACGCAGCCGGCGACACGGTAACGCTTGATTACAATAACGGCAAGGAAACGTTTGTTATACTTTCGCCGCCGTCGCATGAAACAATCGACTATCATTCGATGACCGATACGGCGGTCCGCTATGATGCTGAAAATGAAACATTCTACATGAAATATGACGGAACAAAGCATGTTTTGAATGCTGTTTCTCTGTCTCCGGCGGACAACATCAGTATTTCCTGGGATTCGCACGGAAACGGCAAACTGCTCGAATTTACGTCCGCAGCAGACAGCGGCACATATACTGCAACAATAACCGATGGACACGGGCATGACACTAATACAACCATTCACCTGCTGGTATCCAAACAGGTTGTGTTGGTCCCGGCCGGTGAAAGTAAGCTTTGGACCGGGGAGGTTTTGAAAGCAGATATCACCGATACTGATACGTACACGGTTTCCGGCAATATCGGCTGGGCTGACGTTGGCACGTACCCGATTACGCTTACGCTGCGGGATGCGGTAAATTACAAATGGTCCACGACGGAAGAGGCGGCGGTTACGGTTAATTTTGTCATCTACAAAGAAAAACAGGTTGTAGAGGTGCCTGCAGATGAATCAAAGGAATGGACCGGTGAGGTTTTGAAGGCTGACCTGAGTGATACCGATGAGTACACCGTTCTCGATAATGACGGCTGGACTGACGCAGGCACGTATCCGATAACGCTGGAGCTGCGTGACCCGGACGGTTATATGTGGGCGACGACAGATAACCCGCAGGTTGAGGTTAATTTCACCATTACGCCGCGGACGACGCCGGTTTCAGATTCCGGCGCGGCAAAGACGCCGGATTTCCAGATGAAAGTCACGCTTTCCAAAGGTGCGGTTGATTCGTATTCATGGGATATGACCAAAGATACGGAGAACTGGCCGGCATATGCAAATCCGTCCGAGCCGCTTTCCCTGTCGGTTACCACGATAGATGCGAACAACGCCGATGCAAAACTGACGCTGCGTGTCTCGAAGATGCAGGCGGAAAATGTCGGCTGGGGTGAAAATGATTTCCGTATGTATCAGGTGAAAAACGGCGTAATGACGGCTTTGCCGACGGTTTTCACCGGCGAGGCAAACGGTTATTACACGTACGCCGCATATTACACGCCGGAAGGTTTCACGAGTATTGATTCGTTTAGTTTCGTGCCGGAAACGGGCGGGGCATCTGATTCTCTGCCGGAAACAGCGGCAACGGCAAAACCGGCGCAGACTGCTGACTCTGTGCAGGTTTTGGCTCCGGCGGTGACGGAAACAGAAAATGCGGCCGAATCACCGGAGGCTTCGGTTCCGGCTGTTTTGGCACCTGCGGCTGCTGAGCCGGCGGTATCCGGGCCGGTAAAAGAAACAGATGCGGCAACGCCGGCGGATGCGCAAACAAAAGCAAAGAGTCCGGCACCGGTTATCGCCCTCGCCGGCGGGCTTGCCGCGGCGTATTTCCTGAGAAGGAAATAACGTAACCTTTTTTCCTGCAGCTATTCGACCGTTCTCCTTTCGTTCAATGGAAAACACTCTCCAAAACCCCTCTCCCCCCTTCCCTTTGAGATGCCTTTATACTCTTATAAAATAAATTATACTACATAGTTTATGTCTCCTGTTGAGATGCACGCAAATGAGGTACAGGTCTACGCCTCCCCTGTACTGGTAAAAGGTCATCAGTATTACGCGACACTGACCAGCGAACGGCTGCTGCTGGAAGGAAACGGCCCGACGCGCGAATTCAAGGCAACCAGCCTTGCATCGGCGCGTGCGGTCACCGCCGCAAACAACGAGCCCGGGGTGGAGGTGGTACTCTCCACCCCTTCCGGCCGCAAGGAAATGATCTGGACGTTTCCGGTTGACGCCGTATTCAAAACCGGTGAACAGAGCGCATGGATAGAAAATATTGAAAAAGCATCCGGCAAAGCGGATTTGCCGGTCCGCGAGACCGGCGGCCCGGCTGTAAGCCGGCCGCAGTTTACCTCGCAGGGGATGGCAAACCAGAACCAGGCGCCCTCCTATCAGCACGGCGAGACCGAGGCGCTTTCCACCGCGGGCGTCCGCATCAAGCGCGCCTACTATACGCTCTATCTCACTAATCTCCGCCTTATTCTGCAAAACAGCCCCGGAAAAATCGCGCGGGAGTTTTCCGTAGCTGAAATTACCGATGCAAGTCCGATGAATTCCGAAACCGGCGAGCCTTCGATTGCGTTGTCCATCGGCTCCCAGACCGGCATGAAACAGATGCTTCTGACGTATCCGACTGAATCGGCGCGGGATGCGTGGATTCGCGAGCTGCAGGTGCATCTTCCGTCGAGAAAGCCGGTCGCGGTCTCGCAGCCGGAGCCGGCACGGGAAACGCCGCGTGTCGGGACGTTCATTCCGGCGTCAAACGAGCGGCTGCTTGAATCGACCAAAGACGTCCGCATTAAGAGCAATTTCGTGATTGCGCATCTGACAAACACCCGTTTTGTAATTGAGGGGCGTGCAGGGATTGTGGGCGAGTTTGCGGTGTCGATGCTGGTTCGCTGTTCGCGTATGGCAGGCGAGCTTGGCGAGCCGGGTATTTCTGTCATTATGCGGGGACGCGACAGTGAGCGGGAGATGCATCTGGTGTTTCCGTCGATGGATGCGCGTGAGCGCTGGATGCTGCTTTTTGAGGATGTAATTCCGAAGCAGTCGCCGGCGGCGCCGCAGGCGCCCGCCCCGGCGTATGCGCAGTATTCGGTGACGCAGGTGAATCCGCCGCAGATGCAGAATACTGCTGTGCGCTACTGCCCGGTCTGCGGGGCGCGCAATCATATTAATGACCTGGTCTGCGGTATGTGCGGCTCGGATTTAGTGCCGGCGCAGTCGCCTGCGCCGGGCGCTGCGGGGCGCGGGCGCGAGGAGCGCAGTTTAGCGCCGGTGCGGGAGCGGCGCGAACGGGAGCCGCGACCGGCGCGGGCGCCGAGGGCGCCAAGACAGCGGCGCGAGAGAGCCTATCGCGAGAAGGCGCCGTACAACGGCAGTATCTTTGGATTCGTTACGCGCCCGTCTGATGCGTTTGCCTATTATCACCAGGAGACGCCGCGCGATGCGATAGGCACGTTTCTTGTTTCCGGGCTTATCTGGGCGGTTTTGACCGGTCTTTTGTTCGCGTTTGCTCTGCCGAACATTCTGCCTCTTGATGCTTCAACGTTCCCGCTTATAACGGCGCTTGCGGATAATATTCTGCTGCTGGTACTGTTCATGCTGATGCTTTTTGTGATGTGGGCGGTGTTTATGGTTATTTCGGGTTTTGCAGCAGGGCTTGTTATGCGGCTGATTGATCCGGGCTGTGTGGCGGGTGAGGTGCTTGCCATTAAGATGCGGTCGTCGCTTGCGTATGCGTTTGTCGGCTGGATTCCGGTTATCGGTCTGTTTGCGGCGTCTGTCTGGGGCGCTGTGTGTGCGGTGAAGGGCGCGGTTGCAGGGCAGAATACAACCGGGGGCACTGCTGCTATTGCGGTGATTTTAGGCATGGCGATTGCGTATGTGCTGATATTTGTGCTCGGGGTTGCGGGAGGTAATATGTAATGATGATGAAAGATGTTGTTTGTAAAGTATTGCTGGTGCTGATTCTGGCACTGGCGGTTGTATCGGTTGTTGGATACGGGTGCGCAGGAGATGATACTGGAACACCAGCTGTAACATCTACTGAAAGTGCAACACCAACTACAACGGCCACTGAAAGTGCAACACCAACTACAACGGCCACTGAAAGTGCAACACCAACTGCAACAGCCACTGAAAGTGCAATGCCAACTGCAACAGCCACTGAAAGCGCAACACCAACTGCAACAGCCACTGAAAGTGCAACACCAACTGCAACAGTTACGG
>DALTWG010000063.1 GCA_029987245.1 Methanocorpusculum sp.
CTTCCCGCGCAGCGTGAAAGAAGATAGGGCCTACCCCTGGCCAAGGGTCTGAGGCGGTTCGCCGAAGACATGAGCCAGCTCTGCTGGCGACCTCAGGGGCCCCTGGCCCATTACATTGCTGGTATGGGATTGATGACGAAAAACGGAGAGGAAAATTACTCGCTGACATAATTCGTGAAGATGATTTGGGGCTCTGGTTAGATTCACTCTAAAAACCAGCCGCTTCCCTCTTTTCGTGTTATTTCGGTAGCTTTCGTGAAAGATTTTTTTCGTGCATTTCGTGATAGTTTTCGTGATTTTCGTGTTGGGAGCGCGAGCGACCCGCAAAAGCCGTAAAGCAAATGAGCCCCCATACTGACATAAGCCTCACAAAACAACAACCCGGCTGCAAACCACCTCTTTTCAGCCCCCCTCACGTACCTGTATCCAAAGCCTCACAGCCACCCGCCGCAGCAAAAGCGAAAAAGGATATTACTACACCTGCATGCCCTGCTCTCCGCCCCGCGCGAAAATACTCACCGACCTAAAATTATTTTTAAAAAAAGTCACTCACTTTTTTTCACGCCCTAAAAAACCTCACCGACCTAAATCAACCCGCAAAAAAACTCACTCACTTATTTCACGCCCCAAAAAACCCCACCGGCTTTTTTCAACGGATGAACCACCTGCATCCTTAAAAAAACCGCGCAGATTGATTCACCTGAAATCAGAAAAAAAAAATAGATGAAGGTAAACCCCTCACACAAAACCCCTCACACAAAACCCCTCACACAAACCGCCTTACATCCATCTCCGCCGCGCATACCGGCTGCTCAATCCCGAACGCATTCAGCACATCCGGATTAATCTCCCCGAACACACCGACCTGCTCCCCCTCCACAAACACCGCCGCACACCTGCCCGGAATAAACGCCCCGTCGCTGCCCTCCCGCACCTCATACGAAATTGCCATCTCACGGCAGAACGCATCAAACACCCCGTAAATCTCCGAGAAATCCGCACCCGGATGACAGGACAGCGCCGCCATCGCCGGATACGTCTGCAAATCAAGCACCACATCCCCGCACGCAAAAATCCTCTGCGGCAGCTCCCGCGACTTGTTTATCGAAAGCGACTCCATCAAAAGCGGCAGAATATCAGTCCTCACAATCGTCTGGTCCTCCGAAATCGGATGCAGAAGATGCAGGGCGCGGGCATCCGCCTCGCGGCACATACCCTCGAAGGCAACCTTTTCGCTTGTCAGCGTAAACGGCGTGTTTTCGATGTATTCGAAACCCGTCATCACCTTTCTGATAGTGCTGTAAAGCACCTGCACCGGATGAGGCTTGCCAACCGTAAACGTCGGCGGCAGCTTTGCCTCGATTTTATCATAGCCGTAGGCAATAGCCACATCCTCATAAATATCATGGTCATGCATAATATCCGAGCGGTAGCACGGAATCAGGACACGGACTTTGTCAGAGTCCACGACAAATGCATCAAACCGCATCTTTTCCAGAAGCTTTGCCATAAGCTCTGCTGAAAGCGGCACACCTGTCAGCGCCTCGCACTCCTTAACCGATACAATACGCTCTGAGGGCGCCATAGTCGGCGTTTCAACGCCGTCGATGGTGACCGACTCAATAGACGCCCCCATCTCCGCAAACGCCGCACACAAAATGTTTGCCGCAACAGCCACCGCCCGCGGCTCGATACCCGTTACATCCAGCAGGATATTGTGCGTATTCTCCGTGACACGGGTCAGCTCCCCGTTAATGATTGGCGGAAATGAGCAGACATTTCCTTTCGCATCCTCGATTAACGGATAAAGCGCGAAATCCCGCACAATTTTTGCATACGCCTTTCCCTTCGGATGCTCGTCCAGAATTTCGGTCATCGTCATTTCCCGGTCATAATCCAGCGGCACGAATTTGCGGTCGTGCGGTGCTGCGATATAGCGGAAGGGACCGGTGACCTTGTCCAGGTCATGGACACCGATGGCAACCTTCTTGCGCCCGCGGCCAACCGCCCAGTGCAGCGACTCCTGCAGCCCCATTAACGACTCAATCATCGCATTGTCCAGAGTCAGACCGCGGATGACCGCCGACGCAAGATACGGCCGGATTTCTTTTAACGCGGGGTCAACCGTGAAAGAAACCCCTGACGGCTTCACGCTGTACTTAACAAGGCCCTTTTCGATGCCGAGATAGCCGCGCAGAGCCCGGGCGGTCCCCTCCGCACTGTATAAATCAGGTCTGTTCGGGAAATACTGCACATCTGTCTGTTCCTCTTCCTCGCGCTCGACTTCAGAGCCCATCATCGGCAGATTGCTGCGGATGGTGCTAATATCCGCCCGTGTCAGGCGGCATAAATATTCATTGTTGAGTTTTACGACCGGCATAATTACACCCTCCTGACCGGACTGTTTCTAATCCAGTCGATATCGCTTCTGTAAAGCTGGCGCAGGTCTTTCAGGCCCATTCTGAGCATGGAAACCCGCGAGACGCCAAGACCCCAGGCAAGAACCGGGCATGTGATGCCCCACGGCGCGGTGACCTCTTTTCTGAAAATGCCCGCTCCGCCGAGTTCCACCCAGCCAAGACCGTCAACCCAGACCTCCGGCTCGACCGACGGCTCGGTGTAGGGGAAGTAGCCCGGGCGGAACCGGACCTCTTCAAAGCCCATCCGGCCAAAGAACTCCTTGAAAAAGCCAAGCAGATGACCGAAGTGCAGGCCTTCGTCCATAACAATGCCTTCGAGCTGCTCGAACTCCGGCAGATGCGTCGGGTCAATCGTCTCGCGGCGGTAGACGCGGGAGATGGAAAACGCCTTTAACGGCGGGTTCGGATGCTTTGCAAGATACTGGATGGACAAGGACGTTGAGTGCGTGCGAAGCACGCATTTGCGCGAGATTTCCTCCGACCAGGCACCTCCCCAGCCGGTGGAGCCCGTATCCCCTCCGTTCATGTGAATGTCGCGGATTTTCTCCCAGCCTTTCGGGATATCGGTTTCCACGGCCAGGTGGAAGGTGTCCTGCATCTCACGTGCCGGGTGGTCCTGAGGCTGGAAGAGTGCATCGAAGTTCCAGAAGGAGTTCTGCACAATCGAGCCGTGGAACTCGGTAAAGCCCATGTTAAAGAGGAGTTCGCGGATTTCATCGAGAATCTGCTGGTTGGGATGTACCCGTCCGCCGTAGACGCGTTTGGGGAGTTTGTCCACCGCATAGCGGCGCAGCGGAAGCGACTTCCAGCCGCCTGCCATAATCTGTTCGCGGGTAAGCGTGCCGGTTTCCTCGCGCATGTCAAGACCTGCCTCAACAAGGGCGATGCCCTCAGGCGTAAGGCAGCCGTACAAGGTCAAATGCTCTTCAATGGTGACCAGGCCGCGTTTTACCAGCATATTGCAGCCGGCCGTTCCCGGAACCGGGTTCGCCAGCGCCTCTTCATCCTCGCCTAAGGGTATGTTTTCCTTTGGAATTACCATGCCGTCTGCAATGGTAACCCAGTTCTTTTTGCGCAGCCAGCCGATTGCAATGCGGGAAAGAGCGAAGTCTTTGAGTTCGCTCATGGGAATGGGGCGTGTCAGCATGTTTAAGATCCGCCGTTCCGGAAGACCTTCGACAGCGT
The DNA here is from genome assembly GCA_029987245.1 of Methanocorpusculum sp. Classification (GTDB taxonomy): domain Archaea; phylum Halobacteriota; class Methanomicrobia; order Methanomicrobiales; family Methanocorpusculaceae; genus Methanocorpusculum. The sequence goes on from DALTWG010000063.1 coordinate 3,606, forward strand.
ACTTTTTCCCTTCGTCGGTAAGCACAGCCTCCTGTTTGATTTCACGGCTGATGTTGACGAGACCTTTGTCGGCGCACAAAAGCGCCCACTGCATCGCGGAAACCGGCGGCGCATTTATGCGTTTGGCAAATTCGATATTGTTTATACTTGACCCGTCTTTCGGGAGAACCATTAATACACGTTTTTCATTTAATGTTAATTCCATAGTTATATCTCCACCATGTGTGCAGTTTCATCGCGCTTTTCCTTAAACTCCTTCAGGAAGGAAAGCACGCGCTCAGCGGTCTCCTTTTTGCAGGTTCCGCACATAAGTTCGCCCGCTTTGCATGCCTCGCACATTTTGCAAAGTCCGGCGTCGTCTTCCATCATATGGAATCTGTTCAGCTGGTAAATAGAGCATTTTTCCGGCTCGCCGCCGAGTTTTTTCTGCTCTTCAAGCGTCTGGCGCCCGCCGGTTACGGCGCTCATTATTTTTTTGCGGGCGGTCTTTTCGTCTTCATCGAACCAGACAAGGCTGTCGGGAACAGACGAGGACATTTTCCCGCCCTGGAGACCGGTAAGGAAACTGTGGTAGGTGGATGACGGCAGAATAAATCCAAACCCGCCCAGTTCCTGCTCGGTTTTGCGCACAATCTCTTCGACACGGGCCGCGTCCAGCGGGAAGCCTTCGGGCAGGTCGATGTGTCCTTCGTATTTTTTCGCGCCCTTGAATTTTTTGGCGACGGCGGCGATTGCATCAGCGCTCGCGCATTTAGCGCGGATGCTGATATGAGTCCCGCGGTCTTCAACCAGAAACATTCTGAATGCGTTGGCGACGTCGCGGGTTAAGCGGATGTGCGGGTCCTGGTCGATTCCCACGGGGACCACGGTCGGCGCGGCGCCTGCTTTGAGCTGCGGATATAAGATGTCGGCCACCTGCATACTCACGCTTACGGCGTGGGCGAGTTCTGTTTCCGGTCCGAATCCGTATATGGCCGAGAGGTTGCTGAAGTTAATATGGGTTGCCGCTTCGAATGCGAGGTCTTTTAAGGCGTTGTTGCGCCGCTGGGTGTATATTTCGCCGGTAAAGCCGAGTGCATAGAGGCATTCCATGTATTCGCGGGCGTATTCGTCGCATTTCTCCCAGGAAAGCCCGCGCACGGCGCGGGCTTCTCTATCAGCCATGGAGATAAATCCGGTGCCGCCGTGCTGAATGTGCCAGACGACTTCTTTCATTACCATGAGGTGGCCGAAGTGGGGGTGGCCTGAGGGCATGAAGCCGGTCAGGACATGGAAGGGTTTCTTATTTCGTATCGCGTCGGCTACCGCGTCATAGCCGCGGTGGCCGGCGATAATATCTCTGCGCATAAAAACCGGGAGGTCGGGAAGGGAGGCTTTCTGTTCCTCGAACGGTGTGATGCCGAAGTCCTCGTACAGCCGTTCTATGCTGATTTTGGGGGTACTTGACCAGGGGTTTATCTGTTCTGCCATTTGTGTATCCTGTTCACATTTTCATTCGTGCAAATTCGATTTCGGTTAATTCCCCGGTTTCGTCCAGGCATGCAAAAAGCATTTTTTTGCGCACCGAGTGTGCGAGGCGCACGGACCGGGAGATTTCGCTCATGGATTGTCTGGTGCCGAAAGGCACGGCGTGTATCAGCATTTCGGAGTGGCTTTTTGCTTCGGTGTAGACGCGGAAATGGTGGCCGAATTTGTAGCCGGAGCGGGGACAAAAGCCCTGGGCCCGAAGGGAGCGGTAGAGGATGAGTTTTTCTAAAAACTCGCTGTCGGCGGCGCCGGCGAGGGCGATGTACTCCTGCGCCGAAAGCGCCGGGATAAGCGCAAGGCGTCCGGTTTCCAGGAGCCAGGCGGTTTCCACCGGTGATAAAAACAGCCTTGTTTCATCGAGCATGCGGCCGAGCCAGAGGCCGGCGAGGCGGGCGGTTATACCGGTCCCGTCTTCGCTAACGCAGGCGGGTACGCCGTCTAAGACCGCAACAAGACCGCCGGGTATTTCCTGCGGTTCTTTGTCCGGCAGTCCGCCGGTTTTGACTGCATAGTAGGTAAGTTCATGTTCGTCGTCGAGGACGGCGAGGATGAAGGTTTTGCGCATGTTTGCGGCGGCTTTTGCGTCGGCGATAATCGCTGAAAAGTCGATAATGTCGCGTTCGCTAAGTACGCGCATAAGGTAGCGGGAGGTTCCTTTTCCGGGTTTTTGTCCGCGGGCAAAGATTCTGAAATCCTGCGGGCCGGCGGTGATGACGTAGCCGCGTTCGCGGATGTCGCGGTAGACAATGAATGAGCGTAAGAATCCGGGTTTTTTCGAGCATTCGGCGAGAAGGGTGTCGAAAGTCCAGCCTGCGACCTCGATTTTGCCGCGGGCTAACAGGTAGAGGGCTTCGCGTGTGTCGAGGCGAAGGCGTCCGTCTTTTTCGAGTCTTCCGTAGCCGTTTTGTTCGTAGAATATTTTGGCGTCTTTGGGTGCCAGTACATTCTCTCCGTCGAATTTTGTGTTCACACGGGTTATATATTTGGTGTTTGTACTCAATAAATATATTGAATGGGCAGGGAGTGTGATAGTGTCCGGGGAAGGAAATGATGCACACACAATGTGTATTTCACTGCCCTGTCCCGGTAAATACTGACTGTTTTTCTGCAGTTATTGTTTCTCTATCTGATTTCCTGTCTTTTTCTTCATTTTTTGGTTTATTTTCCAGCGAGTGTAGATTTCTGCAAGAACGGCGCTCACGACAAAGAGAAGAATACCCAGCACAAACGGCATCCACCAGGCAGTAATTACGGTGTCTGTGCACTCCATCAAAATGACAAGGAAAAACTCGAGAACTACCCAGTGGATACAGTAGATTCTGGTGATATTTCCGGAAACTGTTTTGAGAATCCGGGTGATTTTCTCTCCTTTTACCGGTTTTGCCGCGAAGTAGAGGATGCTTATTGAAATTGCGCTGACTGCTGCAGAGAAGAAGGTGGAAAACATATCCATTCTGAATCCTTGTGTTCCCCATAAGATAAAACGGGTTTCAAAGATGCCTGCGGCAATAGTGACGGCAAAGAGGATGAGAAGAACCACTACTCCGCTGATGCCGATATAGAGGTGAAACCGGTCTTTTGATGCTGTTTTCAGCAGCTGTTCTCCGTAGATATATCCGAGAATCACAAAGATAATCCAGGATATGAAGGGGAAGAAACTGACGTCCTCTTCGACAAAAATGAAGTATCCGACCACATCAGAGAGTATCGTTTCCGGAACCGAACTGCCGAACGTAAGTGCCGGAATGAACATCTGTCCAATGGTGCAGATGAGTCCGAAACCAATGACTGCAGACGCCGGAACGCGCAGTTTCTTTACCAGAGCGAAGAAGAGAAATGCAAGACCGGCAAACAGAAGGACATCAGAGACGAAGAGCACTTCAACCACGGAAAAAAGAGGGTCTGATTCATTGAAGCAGAGTATTTTGAAGATTTCCGGCAGAACATACCGGAAGATGTTGAGGAGGAAAAAGCAGCCTATCAGAATCACGCCGCGTTTTGCAAAGTCTTTCGGTTCTGTGTGTCTGGTAAGATGCATTGACACTCCCATGGAGAAGATGAAAAGGACGGGGCCAATCGTGATATAGGCAAGGCCCAGTGCGGTCATCACTTCGGAAAGCGGGAATGAATCCGCGTAGATTTCAATGTCTGCCAACTCTTCAATCATGTGGGCAACAGGCATGAAGATGAGCGAAACAACCTTGATGAGGTCAAGATAGAGCAACCGTTTCTGTGTTTGCGTGAGCGGCATGAAGTATGCTATGATTATGCATTTTCTGTATATTAAATTTTTTGTTACTGTTCAGCGTTTTGTTTTCATTTTGTTTTCGTTTTGTTTTCCCGGGTTCAATCCCACACGTATTTATCCTTACAGAATACACTAATAATCATGGTAAACTTTGACTTGAATTTCGTCGAGGCTTTGCACGCCGTCGACGAGCACGGCGCAAAGCAGACGGCGGCTGACTGGCTGAAGCGCGTTGAAGAGGAATACGGCTCGGCGCCGCTTATCTACAAAAAGCTGGAGGCATCGCCCGAAGCGCTTATCTCGCATCTGCTCTATAAGAATGCGGTTACGGCTGCCGGAGCGCTGCCGCCCAAAACGGTTGAGTTAATCAGCCTCGCGGTGGGGGCGGCGCTCAGGTGCGACCACTGCACTTCGTATCACATGCACGCGGCGCAAAAGGTCGGCGCCTCGCGTGAGGAGATTTTAGAGGCGGTGCTTTTAGCCGGCATGCTTTCGCAGTCCTCGATTCTTGCCAATGCCTACCGGGTGGTGGAGCCGTTGACGGAGAAAAAGGAGTGCGGAGCTTCGTGTGCCGTGCAGAAGGTGGAGTAGGCAGAGCTGTCCTATCAGGATGACGACAAAAGAAGCGGGGGTGTGCAATGAGTGATTTTTCCTTTGCCCTTGGTCTGGTTGATTATATCAACCCCTGCTGTATGCGGTCATATGCATTTTCATAACCGCATTTTGCGCCGTAAACAGGTAACGGGCGCGGTATTTTTGCTGTATCCTGAATTTGACAGTTGAGCCTATCTCATTCAGTGAATAGAAAAAGTTAGGTGCA
>DALTWG010000064.1 GCA_029987245.1 Methanocorpusculum sp.
CTCCTTACCTCCCCTCCACCATCTCCGCCAGCACCTCAGATAACCTCCCCGCATCAACCGGCTTGCCCACATGCGCATTCATCCCCGCCTCAAACGCATTCCTCTTATCCTCCTCAAACGCATTCGCCGTCATCGCAACAACCGGTATCTTCAGATACTCCCCGCCTAACGCCCGAATCTCCCTTGTCGCCTCATACCCGTTCATAACCGGCATCTGCACATCCATTAATACACAGTCGAAATACACCGGCCCCTTTTCCTTTACCAGCGCAACCGCAGCAAGCCCGTCCTCCGCCGACTCAACCGCAAGCCCCATATCGGTTAAAATATCCGTCGCAATCTCACGGTTCAGCTCATTATCCTCAACCAGCAGAACCCGCCTGCCGCAAAGCACCTCCGGCCGCGCTGTCGCCGCCGACGCCGCCGCCGGCTTCGCCGCAACCGGCATAACCGACTCCGCAAACGAAAGCACCACCTCAATCGACGTACCGACACCCTGCTTTGACGAAACAGAAATCATGCCCCCCATCAAATCCACCAGCCGTTTCACAATACTCATGCCAAGACCCGTGCCCTCGATTTTACTCACCGTGCTGGACTCCTCACGACTGAACGCATCGAAAATCGTTGCCGCAAACTCCGGACTCATCCCGATACCCGTGTCCGCAACGGTAAATTTGTACACATGCATTTTATCCGCTGCGGCTGCATCCGCACCCGCATCCGCACCCGCATCCGCGCCCGCATCCGCGCCCGCATCCGCGGCCCCGGACCCGGCCGCGCCCGCCGCCGTCTCGCCGCCGTCCGCCAGCTCCTCCATCGAAAACGTAATTTTTCCCCCTTCCGGCGTGTACTTAACCGAATTGCTTAAGATATTTAAGAGAATCTCGTTCAAATGCAGCACATCCGCAAGAACAACCGGATGCAGAGGCGGCGTAATTTTTTCCACCACCTCAATACTCTTGCGCACCGCCGATTCACGAATCATCCCCGCAAGATTTACCGCATTCTCCACCAGATTCACCGGCTTTGTCTCGATAACCGTCTTCCCCGCCTCGATGCGCGACATATCCAAAATATTGTTGATTAAATCAAGCAGATGCCTTCCCGAAGCGCTGATTTTACCCAGCGCATCCTGCACGCGCTTTTTGTCATCCGGATACTTCTGCGCAATCGCCGTAAAACCGAGAATGGCATTCATCGGCGTGCGGATATCATGACTCATATTGAACAAAAACGCAGTTTTTGCCGCATTTGCCGCTCTGGTCTCTTCCAGGGCTTTTTCCAGCTCCGCATTTTTCTTTTCCAGACTGTAGCTGAGATACGATATGACCACCATCATTAATCCAACGGTAAATCCCATCGAATAGAACGGCGCATCCGGGAATTTCAGCTGCAAAAGACCGGTCAGAATCGGAATGAAAGCCGTCAGAATCCCCAGACCCCGCCAGGTACTCTTTGCCCCTCTGGTTTTTATCAGGATAATAGTGGACAGCAGTGCAATCAATGCGTAGCCGGTCAGCTGGAAATAGAATAAAATCGTGCGGTGCATTCCGGTCACGTACTCGCCGGTTTCCGTGATATAAAAGACCTGGCCGGTGAATATGTTGAGCAGAATAAGGACAAGCGGCACGACGAGAATAATAATCCGCAGAAGTTTGAGCAGGATACTTTTGTAAGTACGTTGTCCAAGCGCGCAGGCAAAAAATCCAGTCCAGGCAAACACAGCGACAGATGCCATCGTATGAAACATCGTGGAAACGACAAAATACGCCGACTGTCCAAACGTCAGCGGGTCCGCGGCAACAACGCCCCAGATGCCGTCGGCAAGGAAAAATATGAGCAGCGGCACTAAAAAGAGGATTGCCGCCTTGCGGAAGGTTCTGTCATCTTCAGGGATGATGGCATAGCCTTTCCAGCCGATGCCCGCGGCACAAATCAGGCAGATAAAGGCGGTTGCTGCATAGTATATGTCGGTCATAGGTACAGGATATTTTTATAGTATGAGTAATAAGTATAGGTTGTATTCATATTTATAAATATAGTCTTTCCCGACTCCCCTTGCGCATGAGGCAGGAAAATTTGTCTTTTAAACATTAAAAGCGCCTTGTTTATTACGCAAAACCGCCAATATTACCTGTATATGACATTTGTATCCGCCCGCGCCGAATTTGCATGCGAGTCGCCTCTGTTTGCCCTCATCCTTTCAAATTCCGTAGTATCCATGATTCCCGGCGTTTCCGGCGCCGGAGAAGACCCTGAGTCCAGTTTATATGTTCCCCCGCTTGACGCCGAATTAATTATCAACGGCGAACTCTCCGGCGACTTAACCCCGAACACGCCGACAGGATGCCCCACGCCTGCCTCCATCACTCTTTCGATGATGGACTTAATCGGCATGAAACCGCTGTTAATCGCCGCCGGCCTCAATAAAGAGGTAATCGTGCCTCACATGAACCTCGGCGAGAAAGCAGGCGGCGACCCGCGCGAGGGAAGCGCCGTGCCCAACGCCCGCGCCCTTTTTGAAAAAGGCCGCTGGATTGGCGAATTTCTTTCCCAGTCGCACGACCTGCTTGTCCTCGGCGAATGTCTTCCGGGCGGGACCACCACCGCGCTATGCGTGCTTCGCGCGCTCGGCTATAATGCCAAAGTGAGCAGCGCCCAGATAACCAACCCGGTCGCGCTCAAAGAAGAGATTGCGGCAAAAGCGGTTGACCTTGTCAAAAAAGCGGGAATTACCGACCCGCTTGACATCGCCGCAGAAATCGGCGACCCCATGATGCCGGTTGCAGCAGGCATTGCCGAAGGATTCCGCGGAAAACTCTTCCTTGCGGGCGGAACCCAGATGCTTGCAGTAGCTGCCGTATGCGCCGCGCTTGGAAATCCTGTGCCCGACGTGGTTACCACAACCTATGTATACAACGATGCGTCAGCCTCCTTTAAGGAAACCGCGGCCGCAATCGGAGCGGATTCCTATTTCGTCGACCCGGAGTTTGCAAGCATCGGACATCCCGGACTTGCGCGGTATGCGCAAGGAGAAATCAAGGAAGGTTCCGGCGCGGGCGGGGCGATGTTTCTTGCATCCATTCTCGGATTTACCCCCGAACAGATTCGCACTTCCATCCGTGAACACGTGACACGCTACAACTGATGCTCGAAGACGACCTGAAAAAAAGCGGATTTCGCTGCCGGATGTGCGCAAAATGCTGCAGCGGCCCTGATAACGAAGTTATGGTATCGCCGGACGAAATCGATGTGCTTTGCCGCGCATCGGGCCTTGCATTCAGCGAAATCGCCGGGCCGTACCCCGAGTGGCTCCCGAAAAAAGGCGGCCGTTTTACACTTGGCTGGGTTTTGCGCCGCGGAAAAGACGGCAACTGCATGTTTTTGGAAAACGGGCGCTGCCGGTATTATCAGGTCCGCCCGCATATCTGCCGTACGTATCCTTTTATGCTGAATGAGGGCAAACTTCTAATTTCCGAATGCGACGGCATCTGCGAAGCAAACGCGCCCCTCTCCGACGGCGAGGCAAAAGAACTTGCCCGCGCCCTGCGCGACCGCGAGGCGGCGGAAGCCGCCGAGGCACAGGCCACCGCGGTGCAATATCAAAAAAATAGTAATATCACAGGTACAACAATTATCTACGACAGCCGCGGAGCACATATAATTAATGACTGAAATACATCTTGTAGGTACAGCACATGTATCTCAGAAAAGCATAGAAGAAGTACGGGCGACAGTTGACGCAGTCAATCCCGACGTCATCGCAGTGGAACTTGACGTAGGGCGCGCAAATACCCTGCGCAAAAAAATGCGCGAGGAAGCAGGCGGCGCGGCAGAAGAGGAAAAAGCCCCCGAGGTAAAATCCCTGCTGAAAGGTAATTTCACCGTGATGATAGTACAGTGGCTTTTGGCCTATGTGCAGCGCAAAATAGGGTTCAATGTCGGCGTGGAGCCGGGCTCGGAAATGGTTGAGGCAATGAAAATTGCCGAAGAGCGCCATATTCCGCTTTTGTTAATCGACCGGGACATCAATATCACCATCGGGCGCTTCTGGGGCTGCATGAAATTTACCGAAAAGGTAAAACTCATCTGGGTGCTCATGAAATCGGTCTTCGGTCTTGACGGCGACGATACCGATGAAATCGACGGTGTCACCGTCGACCAGATGACAAGCCCGGACATCATCGAGATGGCGCTTGAAGAGTTTCACAAGTTTACTCCGGGCGGGGCAAAAGCGCTCATCGATGAGCGGGATGCCTATCTTGCGCACGGGGTAATCAATATCGAGCAGTCAAACTTCGAGCGCGCGGTTGTTGTCCTTGGCGCAGGACATCTTCCGGGAATTGCACGCTTCCGGGAAAACCCGGACACTCTTCCGCCGATGAAAGACCTCACCCAGCTGCCGAAAAAGTTCCCGTGGGGCAAACTGATAGGCGGACTTGTTATCTTCATGTTCGCCGTGATTATTTTAGCCATCGCCTTTTCCGGGGCAACGGATTTGCTCATCTGGGCAATCATCTGGTGGGTTGTTGTAAACGGCGTGCTTGCAGGGATTGGGACATTAGTTGGCCGCGGTCACCCGCTTGCCGCCGCTACCGCGGCAGGCCTTGCGTGGATGACCTCGTTAAACCCGTTCCTTGCCTGCGGCTGGTTTGCGGCTCTGGTTCAGGCAAAGTTCACGCCGCCGCACGGCAGCGATTTCAAGGCAATCGGCAAGGCGGAAAGTCTCAAAGAGATGTGTTCGGTGCCGCTGTTTCGCATTCTCCTGGTTGCGGCCTGCGCCAACATCGGCAGCATCCTTGGAACGGTGTGTTTCTTTGTCTTCTTAACACCGGTCTTAGGTGTCAGCGTGGATGCGATGAAAGACCTGCTCATTCAGGGTTTTGTCAACCTCTGGAACTTCATAATCTCCCCGTTTGCGGGGCTTTTCTAACGGTGTCGTCCCGGATTTTTCCGGGGTAACACGATATCTTTATCTCCTATTATAACCAAATTATATAGCACTCATCAGCAGAGTTACAGAACTCCATGAGAGTAAGAGGTATTCCTTATGACTAAACGACCACTGGAAATTTTAGATCAGGTACTTAACCGCCAGCCGGTAATCATTTCGCTCAAAGGCGGAAGAGAAATTCGTGGAGTTCTTCAGGGCTACGATGTTCACATGAACCTGGTTCTCGACAAAGCTGAGGAAGAGGGGGAAAACGGCGTTGTGCGCCTCGGCACGTTAATTGTGCGCGGCGACAATGTCATTTACATTTCCCCGTCGGTAGAATAAACTGAGGTGAATTAAACAAATGGCAAAAGGCACTCCTTCAATGGGTCTGCGCAACAAGCACTCCCACATTATCTGCCGCCGCTGTGGAAAGCAGTCTTTCCATGCACGCAAAGGCGTTTGTTCCGCATGCGGATTCGGCAAGTCCTCCAAGATGCGGAAATACGACTGGATTAAGAAAGCAGCAGATAACTAAGCAAGCAGATAAAAATCAGGTATATTATGAGCGGTATAGCAGGCATCGTGGACTCTCGCGGTGTTGCCTACCCCCTTTATTATGCTCTGCATGCGCTTCAGCACAGAGGGCAGGAAGCAGCAGGCATTACTACTTTTGACGGCACGTTTCATTATCACAAGGGACAGGGTGAACTGTCCGCGGTTTTCGATGAATCTGTCCTGAAAGACCTTCCGGGAACGGTAGGTATCGGTCAGGTTCTGTATTCGGAAAAAGCGGTGCGCAATCATCCTGAAAGCATCCAGCCTCTGAACTTTGAGTTCCTGGGTCATCACTTAAGCATCAGTGTGGATGCATCCCTGCTGAATGCGGAAGAGCTGCGCCGTGAAGCGGAAGGGAGAGGCAATATATTTGCAACATTGTCGAACGCTGAATTAATCGCTGTTATGATAGCGCAGGAATTTGCCGCAGGTCATGACAGTGTCCTTGCGCTCACTCACGCGCTGCTGCGCCTCAAAGGCGCATACAGCGGTGCGGCGCTTCTTGACGGCACTCTTTATGCGTTCCGGGACCCGCTCGGGGTGAAGCCGCTGTGCTATGGCAAAAGCGGCCACGGCTGGATTGTGGTATCTGAAAGCGTCGGTCTTGATATTCTTTCAGCAAAACTGGAAGGCGATGTGGAGTCAGGCGAGATTCTGGAGGTTACCGCTGAAGGCGTAACGCATCACCGTTTTGCCAAAGCAGATCACACGGCGCACTGTATTTTCGAGTATGTGTATACTGCGCGCCCGGATTCGGTCATCGACGGCATTCTTGTTTATGATGCGCGGCGCAGAATCGGCGCGTATCTTGGCAGGACCGGGGCCAAAGCCGACCTTGTTTCGCCGGTGCCGGATTCGGGCACGGCGTTTGCAGCAGGCTATGCGGAAACGGCGCATGTTCCTTATATCGAGGGTCTGCTTAAAAACCGGTATGTGGGCCGGACGTTTATTATGCCGGCGCAGTCGCTGCGTGAAAATGCGGTCCGGATGAAGCTTAATCCGGTGCGCGGGCATGTAGCGGACAAGTCGGTTGTCTTGGTCGATGACAGTATTGTGCGCGGCACTACGTCGCTTCGCATCGTTGATATGGTCAAAGATTTCGGCGCGCGCGAGGTGCACATGGAAATCGGCTCAACGCCGATTATCGCTCCGTGTTATTTCGGTGTCGATTTGCCGACGCGCGAGGAGCTTATTGCAACCGGCCGCTCGGTTGAGGAAATCCGGGAAAAAATCCATGCAACGACGCTGCACTACATTTCCACCGAGGACCTGGTTAAGTCGGTCGGTATACCGGCTGAGGATTTGTGCATGGCGTGCGCAAGCGGGGATTACCCGCTTGCGGTGCCGTGTGAAAAATGCAGCTGTGCAAGACGGATTACTCCGGTCAAATAATTTTTTAGCATGAAACTGAATTATACGTTAACGGAAGAGGATTATCTGATTTTCAACAAGTCGCATTTCGCGCGGTCGGCATATATGCAGAAGAATTTTTCCAAGCTGCGGATTTATATGTGTGTCTGCGGTTTTATGATTCCGCTGCTTATTTCGATGACGATTGCAGGTACCACGTATCTCTGGATTGGGGTAATAGGCGGTCTCGCGCTTGCAATCATCTTTTTCCTTCTCTATCCGAAATTCTACTGGCATACGGTGGAAAAAAGTCTGCGCAAGGCGCTGCGGGGAAAAGGGCGCAGTGCAGCGCCCTGGTCTTCGCCGTGTTCCATGAGTCTGGAAGAGGACGGGGTGCATTTTGCCATCGGTGAGCAGGATTCGGTCTGCGCCTATGACAAGCTCACGGATGTTGTTGAGGCGGATGACGGCTATGTGTATGTGTATTTTGAAAAGCTCCAGGGGGGCATTATTCCTCCGGGGGTTGCAGGGACGAAAGAGTTTGTCGCCGCGCTGAATGAGAAGCGGGTGTAATTTTTTTTAACGTGCGTAAAAAAGAAGACGGCGCCGGCTTATGCTGATTCTGCCGTCTGATTCTGCGCGTCTTTTTTCGGTGTATCCCAAATTTGACAGTTGAATGTTTGTCTGTGTCGCTTAAATCGTAATGCCTACACAGACATCACCACGGAAATCACCACAGAAAACACGGAAATAGAGAAATCAACAGAAAACACAGAAGAAATTGCATTCTAGCCAATCATCAACCGTTGATTCCGTGAATTCCGTTGAATTTTGTGTTTTCCGTGTTTTCCGTGGTGATGTCCGTGGTGAATTCCGTGTTCAGTAGTTCACTAATTTTTTTGCGCATGTGCTTCGCACATATTCCCACCTTTTTCTGAAACCTATTGTTTCGGCAGGTTTATATGCTTATAAAACAATCCCCATATGCGTCTTAAATCCGCTAAAAACGAAGGAAATGAGTTATTTCAAGTTACAGGAAGAACTTGTTTCAGACATGCACAACATATTATCACATCAACCCTCTCTTCCTTTATGATTGAAGAGAAAATTAAAGAAAAGTATTTTGAGTACCTCCTTCCTCTTGTTTCTGAAGCT
>DALTWG010000010.1 GCA_029987245.1 Methanocorpusculum sp.
CAAGGAAGAAGAAGAAGAGAACGCCATGGCAGGCCTTGGCGCACTCTTCGGATAAATTTTTTTATCCCCTTTTTACCTTTTAGAAAAATCTGTTTTGTGTAATTTCGTTTGAAAGATTTTAGTTCCGTCTTACTGCAATCAGCACGCATCCGATAACGGCGATAAGTCCCAATACCGGTGCGGGTGATGCTGTTGGTTTTGTACCTTGCGGTATGGAAGAGGCGGGTTTTGGCGCCGTCAGAATCAGGCTGGGAGCATTCCGATATGTATGCCGGAACGCATCTTACTCCATTGCAATCTGCTGTTTTTTCCACCCTCCCTGTATATAGAAGGCAAAGTCAATGATAAAGTTGACCACAATACCGAGTGCAACCGCGCCGAAGACAAAGATAATAGGCAGCCCGTTTGCAGCACAGTATGCAGAAACCCCTATTGGAATAATAACCTGACCGGCAAGGGCCGCAATCATGCCCGGCCAGGTGCGTCCCGCACCGTTCATTGCAAAACCGAAGGTGATTGCAACCCCCATTAAAATAGAGGCAAACGGAATCAGTTCAAACCACTGCAGACCGATGGAAAGCTCTTCTCCTTTCGCGCCGAAAAATCCGAGAATATGCGGGGCAAATACAACGAAACAGACGCCAATCAGAATCATCACAACTGCATTTAACGCAGCCGCATAGCGCACCGTAATTTCCACACGCCGGATATTTCCGGCGCCAAGGTTTTGTCCGACCAGAATACAGACGGCCTGTGCAATACCCATGCCTATCATTAATCCTATCATATCAGTCCTGGTACAGATGCCGTATGCCGCAATAGATGCCTGCCCGTAAATTGCTATAATTGCGGTCATTATCAGGAGGCCGAGGTTCCTGATGGCACTCTGGACTGCTGAAGGGCCGGCAACTTTTGCGAGGGATGAAAAGAGTTTGCAGTCCCATCTGAAATGACGCGGAAAACGCAGCCCGTCATTTTTGTGCTTCGGCATAACATACATCAGAAGAAGAAGGGCGAGCCCGCCGAGTCCGCGCGCAATCAATACTGCATAAGAAGAACCCGCGAGGCCGCATATACTGATGAGCAGCGGATTTAAGAATGCGTTTAATATGTTCACACCGATGAGCACACACATCGGTGTTATGGCGTCCCCCACCGACTGGAATGCGTAGGTCAGAACAAGGATGAAGAGAAAGATAAAAGAGCCGACCAGCTGCGGCATCAGGTAGTTCACGCCTTCTTCTGCCAGTGCCGCGTTTCCATGACCTACCAGCAGTAAAATGTCTTTGGAAAAGAAAATGCCGACGACAGCAAGAATTATACAGACAATCACGCCGATAATGAACGTGTGTCCGAGAATGGACGGAATTTTATCTTTGACCCCCATTCCGTGCGCGCGTGAAATGAAAGCCGCGGTCGCAATGCACAAACCCATAAACACGGTCATTAACAGCATGATGACTGAAATCGAGGTCGAACCTGCGGCCATGGAAAGTTCACCAAGGGTACCGATAAAGTGCATGTCCACAATTTCCATGAAGCTTTCAAGCACATTGCCGAGAATGATAGGGATGGCAATTACAATCAGGGCTTTTAAGACGCCCGCCTCTTTTGGTTTGACCGCGCTTTCAGTCATGGTTTGCCTCCGCAACAAGACGCGCTGAAAATGCCGCGGCAAAAATCCAGAAATACGGGATGAATGCGGAAATTACCAGCATGCCAAGCCAGGGGCCTGCGACAGGAATAAGGGAAAGCAGTCCTCCGGTACAAATCAAGGTGCAAAGCATTGCAGCTTCCAAAACGACCAGAAGAAGCAGTCCGAGCAGGAATTTTGCGGTTCCTGCTGCCTGAATCTGCTCAAGGTACTTTGCAAAGGTAAAAGCATCGCGGAATCTGCCGCTTTTGGCGAAGTTTACCTCTGCCGGTATCCAGATTATACAGAACAAAAGATAGACTGCTGCTGCAAATACCCAGCCAACACCAAGGGCGATATTGTATGAAATATGGTCATGTGCCGAGGAAAGCATACTGCCGCTTACTATGCCTCCGTAAAGGAGAAGAGCTGCTAAAATCAGCGGAATAATTGTCCAGACAAGATATATTACCGAAAATAAGATGCCTTGGACAAATGATTTGCCCGGATTTTTGAAATCCGCTTTTTCTCCCCTGAGCGGTTTGACATAGATGCCGGTAAGGAATATCCATACAAAGATGCTCAGGACTAAAAGAATTATGCCGGGAAATGACGTGACACATATGCCTATTTCCGGGTTCGCAAGTGCAGCAGCTGCAAATACGGTATACAATGTCAGAATGGTAAGCCCCAGCCAGATGCCGGTACTTTTGAAGATATTTTTGCAGGCATCAGCGAAGGCACAGCAGGTTATTTCGGAAAGAGTTGCCATTTCTTATAGATATTTTTATACTTTCTTAAAGGTTTGCCGGATTTGTCAAAGCAGTTTTGCCCAGTAGGTATTGTTGAACACCGAAACCGGCACAAGACAGACAAACCATACCAGTGCGGAAAGGATAAATCCGACACCGGGTATGAGTCCGACAACCAAATACAGCACGGAAATAAGCAGATTGCAGACAATAATGACAATCCATGAAAGGAAATATCTGCCCCAGCCAAGCGCGCGGATTAAATCCGGAATCTCATAGAAATTAAATGCCGCGATGATACTTTTCGCGCGCGCATAATTAATAATCGCAGGAATTGCAACCATGCTGAAAAAGACTGCCGGAATCGCCGCAAATCCAAGCCCGAGCACGGCACCGTAAAGCAGCCCTTCCAAAAGACCGGAAATATCTCCTGTTTCTCCACCGACAAGAAGGCCTGAGAGCAGGAAGACGAAGATAATTATCAGAGGTATTATCATGTAGATTGCGTTGATAATCACTGAAAAGAATCCCTGTACAAAACATTTCTTCGGCTCTGCAAGCGTTGGCTCTTCATGGCGGTAGATTTTCAAAAGCGCGCCGCTGACAAAAAAATTTGCAACCGGAATAAGCGTAAGTACGCTGAACAAAAGCCAGCGCGCCGGATGTTTTGCCATCCTCGCAAAGCCGTATTTCAGCGAATCTGCTGCATGCAGAAATAAATTCATACAATATAATTGGTTTTTGAGAATGAATAAGTATGCTTTTGTGCGCGCGCTGGTAAACTGAAATCACACAGAAATTTTCAAAAGAGGCTCGAGGAAGCAAAACAGGCGTGCATCCCTTTTGCGGTGAGTTGCCGCAGGATGCACCACCTGTAGAAACCCGGCTTTTTACCCCTGCCCGGGTTTCTCTACTATATTATACGTCGTTGAAATATATAAACTTTGTCGAGAATCATTTCGCCGGATGTCGAAAACCGGCGCATGATAAAAAAAGAGCGCGGCTTAACTGAAGTATAAGTCGCCGTCGTTATTCAGATACACGCAGATGGGTTCTTTAATGTGGCGCCCGTGCACTTTTTCCGGCACCGCATTGTTTAACCGGTTGATTAATCCAATTGTGTCATAGCGCACTTTGATATTAAGCGGCCCTGCCGCCTCGAAAATCATCTTCGGCGCATTCATTAAATCCACGCCCGGGGAAAGTGTGCACAGTTCGGTTGCATCCAGCGTGTATAAAAATTCCAGCGTTTCTTTTGCGCGGCGGATATTTTCGTTCGCTGATTTCTCAATGGTACAGATATTTGCCTTGGATGTACCGAGAATATCTGCTATCTGCTGCTGTGTCATGCCGTTTTTCCGGTAGCGGATAACTTCCATCTGTCGTTCGGTTAAGAGAGTATCTTTCATGAATAGTAATTATCTTTGCTTAATAATAAAGGAATTGGTTAAACACTTTCGAGATGTCCGCCGCGCGTAAAATTTTACCGCTCCAGGGTGTTTTAATACACGTCTGCATACCTTTGCCCCGCCCGCCCGCGCGCATTTCTCTGAAAAAACCGCGGGATTTTTCTCAGAATATCCAAACAACCTCTGCACTACCAGAATTGAGATGCAAACCAACCATTCACAAACCTTATATTGCTTCCCGTAGATAAATTTGTTATCTCATTTGCAAATGAGAGGTGTATCAAATATGGTAGTAAAAATTGGAGTCGCAAAACTCGGCAACATCGCATCCGGTGTAATGGCTGAGCTTCTTCTCGATGAGCGTGCAGACCGTGAAGACATGATGACCTTCATGGCAACCTCCGGAACCAAGTTACAGAAGGAAGATGTTGACCGCGTTGTCACCAACCTCATTGCATGGAAACCGGACTTCGCAATCGTTGTTTCCCCGAACGGTGTCCTCGAAGGCCCGGTTGGAGCACGTGAAGCACTTAAGGCAGCAGGCATTCCGGTCATCGTTATCACTGACGATGTCACCAACAAAAAGGAAGGCTGGGAAGCACTCAAGGCATCCGGCTTCGGCTACATCATCGTAAAGGCAGACGCAATGATCGGTGCACGCCGTGAATTCCTCGACCCGATTGAGATGGCAGACTACAACGGAAACCTTATCAAAGTCCTCGCAGGAACCGGCGCATTCCGCTTACTCCAGACCGAACTTGACAAAGTCACCGACCAGGTTAAGGCAGGCAAAGCAGGCGACGCACTCGAGCTCCCGAAGATTGTCATCACTTCCGACAAGGCAGTCAAAGACCAGTTCACCAACCCGTACGCACTTGCAAAGGCACGGGCAGCATACGAACTCGCACAGTCTGTTGCAGGCATCAACGTTAAGGGCTGCTTCATGACCAAAGAGTGGACCGACTACATCCCAATCGTCTGCTCTGCACACGAAGTTATGCGCGCAGCAGCAAAACTCTGCGACGAAGCACGCGAGATCGAGAAAGGCTGCGACGGTGTCATCCGCAAGCCGCACAAGAAGACCGGTGAGATTGTCTCCAAGGTCGCACTTATCAGCAAGCCGGAGTAAATCCGTTCTGATAAACCATTATCCTTTTTGAGGCAGGGGTTTTCCCCTGTCTTTTAATGACGCAGTTTCTTATTCTTTCAGCGCATATACTAATTATATGAGCCGCCCGTTTCACGCCGGAAAGTTTACGCTGTTTGTGCTGCTGTTTGCAGGTATGCCCTCTATTCTCGGCACCGCTGCCGTTGCGCCGGTTTTAGGTCTGATGCGTGAAGCATTCGGCGCGCCGGAAATTTTAATTAATCTGGTGCTGACTCTGCCGCCGCTTGCAACCGCGGTCTTTGGATTTTTTATCGGCGCGCTGTCAGATAAAATAGGACGGGTGAAAATACTTGGCGGCGCGCTTCTCTTCTTCGGTCTTGCCGGCGTCTCCGGTTTTTTCCTCGAAGACTTGTATGCAATTATTGCATGCCGTCTGGTGCTCGGGGTAAGTATTGCAGGACTTCTTCCGATGGTCTCGGCGCTTATCACCGAATATTATGCGCCGCAAGATGCGGCGCGCTATCTTGGATACCTCTCCGCCTCCAACGGCATCTGTGTTACGGTTTTGCAGACGGTGTGCGGCGCTCTTGCCATTCTCGGCTGGCATTATTCATTTCTTATCTATATCCTGGGTCTGGTCGCACTGCCGTTTGTTATTTTCTTCCTCAAAGAACCGGCGCGCCGCATTTCAGAAAAAGGCGCGGATGGCGATGAGAAACCGATGCCTAAGGCAAGTGTATATATCCTGATTTATCTGACCATGGTCTTGTCCGCAGTTCTGATGTATCTGCCGACGGTGAATATGTCATACTATCTTGCATCCGCGGGTATTTCCGACGGCGCATTTTGGACCGGGCTTTTGCTTGGCATCTTCGGCATCAGCAGCACGGTTACGGGAATCATTTTCTGGCGGGTTGCAGCACATCTTTCGACCGGGCGGATTTTTGCGCTTATATTCGGACTTGAGGCTACTGGTCTCGTATGTATCGGTGTTTCACAGATTATTGTTCTGATGGGTGCGGGGCTTGTCTTCATCGGTTTTGCGCTTGGGCTTGCAATTCCGAATGCATCTGCATGGGTCGGGAAAATTACACCCGCACGGGTGCTTGGCAAATATATGAGCGGGGTAACGGTTTCTGTTTTTGTGGGGCTGTTTTGTACCACGTTTGCCGGTCCTCTGCTTTTAGGTATAGTCGGCGCGGGAAATTATTCCGGGATGTTTCTCTTATGCGCGGTCGCGGGTGGAGTTCTTGCACTGTTCTGGCTGGTATTTGCGAAAAAATTCCGGTTGTATCAGTGAATCAGAAGTAATACTGTATTTCGCTAACCGCTGCAGTAAAAAAAAGAAAAAAGGTGTCCGCCGGAGGGAAGGAGAAGATTATCCCAACTCGTCCCATCCGCCGCCGCGGCGTTTAATGATAAAGATCACTCCGACAACAACCGCTGCAACGCCAAGTACAATTAACAGAACCCACCAGTACTGGAGGATGTCCGGCGTTGAATTGGATTTAAGAAGATACTCATCGGCAAGGGCATGGAGATCTTCAGCACTCTGCAGTGTCTCTCTGCAGTCCGGAGAATTGCCGGCATTATACTCTGTATTTATCAGATTGTAATTGCTTGTTACCTCGGTCAGTTTTGAGGAAAGAATACTGCCTTCGTTTGTCCAGTTTTTGTTCAGCAGTTCCTCGATAATCGCTTTTGTTTCCGTTACGTCATCGGCAATTTTGTCCAGTGCGAGTCTTGCAACGCCGCGGTCTGCGTTGGTAACTGCTGTTTTACCATTGTCCAGTGCAGTGTATGCTGCATTCAGGTTGTTGTTTGCAAGGTAGGACTCTGCACTGCTTAGATAGGATTCAGCGGATGCAATCTGGTCGTTGATTTCAGTTACATCAATGCCAAATGCACTGTAAAATACTGCATCCTCCCTTATGGAGGTAATTTCACTCTGTTTCTCGGCAACTGTGCTGGTAACAGTTGACGGGTTGTAAACTACCTGTTCCGGTGTTGAATAGGTAGTCAGACCGCCTGCAGCTGTCCCGGACTGCATAATCGTCATTACTCTGATTTGATTTCCGGCTAAATCGCTGCCGACAACTCCATTCAGTGTAATTTTTAATGAATATGCATCTGCATATGTCTTTGTCCAGAAATCCGAGGGTGAAGCAGTTTTACCGCTCAAATCCGTGTATGTCATCGTAACACCGCCCATTATAAGTTCAATGTGCCATGATGCTTTATCAAGCGGTGTGGTAAAACTGAATGTTGCCTCTGAATTTTCCGGAAGACTAATTGTTACTACGGCTGAAACTGAATCCTTCGGGCTTAATGAACCGCTTGGATTTACTACAACCGTTGATTCATCAACTGTAAATGCCGCTGCGCTTCCGGTGAACGCCACCGCTACCAGAAGCACTGCCAGTATTGCATAGAGTATTTTTTTCATGGGACTCACTCAAACAACGGGTCTATCGCTGTATCATCGAACATGGTGTTTGCCGTGCGCTCGCGGGATCTTGCAACCTCCTCTTTCGCCTCTTTTGCAAGCTCCATTAATTCACGGATACGCGGTGCATTGCCGATTGTTGCAAGAAGCACAACGGATGCAATATAACCGGATTCAACCGGATAATCTCCGCCGCGGACCTCAACACCGGCGATGTTTTCTTCAACCCAGCTCTTGGATTTTTCAACACCTTTACGGTCAAGTTCGGACGGCGGACCTGCAACAAGAACAAGCGCGCGCTCGGCAGTGGAATAGTCGCACGGCAGCGTCAGGCGACCGAGCATTGCGCGGCGGACCAGACCGATAATCTTTGCGGATTTGTCTTCAGTTGAAGTAATATCAATATGCGGCTCGGCTGCCTTCTTGTCCTTGTGCCGGCTGAAAAGACCGCCTCTGCTGCTCTGCTTTGCTGCGTTAACCTTCGGGATAGCCTCGGAAATGGCGTAACCGACGGACGAAATACCTCCGCCGCGCAGAGTGTTGATAATTTCACTGGAATCGACAACCATTTCACCGACGCCGTATTTGTTAACCTCGCCTGCTCTGAACAGAACACCGAATCTGCGCACGATTTCCTCGTTTAAGCGTTCATAAGCACTCTTAACGCTTTCGCCGTCGTTTTTCCAGGCGCTGTTGTCGAAAACAATGACGTTGTCTGCTTCGTTTACCAGCGTGGATAAGGAACGCGCGGCATTCAGCGAATACAGCCGCCCCTCTTCGGGTGCCGGAATAATACCAAGGGCATACACCGGCTCGCGATAGATTCTCTTTAAGTTTCTGCATAATACCGGGGCACCGCCTGAACCGGTACCGCCGCCAAGACCTGCGCATACCACAAATGCATCCACATCATGAGTGCCGCGCCGGTCAATCGCGCTGATAATTGTATCAATTTCATCAGCCGCTACTTTTGCTCCCGTCACGTTGTCGGTTCCGACACCGTGACCTTTTACCATTGTCTGTCCGATAAGCAGTCTGTCTTCCATCGGCACAAATTTAAGGCCCATAAGGTCTGTTTTAGCCGAGTTGACAACAATACCGCGGAAACTGGTGGAACCTACCTTCCTGTCCTGAGCCAGGAACATGTCCACAATTTTTCCGCCTGCCTGTCCGAATCCTATAAAGAATACTCGCATTTGGTTGACACCTTTAACTGTGTTATAATTTGTCTCTCATAAGATATATATGATATCATTGGGTGAGTGGGTAACCACTCCTGAAGTGTGTTTTCTGAAATGCCTGCGTACGAACGCGCAGGTGAGGCACAGGAGATGTACCACTTCAATTTCACATATTTATGAGTATTAGAATAAAAACATGGTACTAATAAATAGACGTCTATAAAAACACCCTGCAGGGTACCGGCACCTGCCGGGACTTTTTGCGCATTCAATTTCCAAAAGGTTTCTTATTATAGAATACAAATACTATTACAGGAATGAAGGTTGCAATAATAGGCAGCGGTCTTACAGGGTTATCTGCAGCACTGGAACTTGCAGGCGCAAATGATGTGGCGGTTTTTGAGAAAAACAGCTTTGCAGGCGGCTGTCTGTCTTCAAAAAAATACGGGCGGTATGAACTGGAAACACTGTATCACCACTGTTTTTCAGGCGATAAGGAGTTGTTTGGGCTGCTTGAATCGCTCAACCTCAAAGATGAGCTTGTATGGCTGAAAGGCTCCACCGGATACTATGCCAAAGGCAGACTTGAGTCAGTGACAACACCGATAGAAATTCTGAAATGGAGTGCGCTTTCCTTTTTCCAGAAAGCGCGCCTGGGATTTTTCGTGCTCAGTTCCCGCTCCATCGACGAAGACGCGCTGGACAAAATCACCGCAAAAGAATATCTGTTAAAAAAAGTCGGTGAAAAAATCTACCGCGCATTTTTTGAGCCGCTGTTAATCAGTAAATTCGGCGGGCGAAAAGACGAAGTGTCTGCTGCCTGGCTTATGAGCCGGATTGCAATCCGCTCGGACCGCGGCGCTGAAGGCGAGCGGCTCGGATATATGAAAGGCGGCTGGCACCGCTTCATTGATGCGATGTGCGATAAAATCAAAGAAACCGGTGGCGACATACGGCTTGGCGCGGCGGTAACCTCGCTTGAAAAACAGGATAAATGGTTTGTCAACGGCGAGGAATTCGATGCGGTCATATCCACCCTGCCTCCGCAGATAACCAGGTCACTTCTGAAAAACCCGGAAAAGTTCAATTTGCCGGATATCATTTACCAGGGAGCCGCCTGTATGACGCTTGGTCTCAAAAAGAACCCGACGCCGGGAATATACTGGACCAACATGGGCGACCCAAGCGCTTTCGGCGCGGTTGTAACGCATACCAACTTTGCGCCCTTTGAGTGGTATGGAGAACACGTTGTGTATCTCGCCTCCTATTTCAGGGACGAACCGGCGCCCGGTCTTGAAGCGCGCATGATAGAAGATTTCTGCGCCAGATTCGGAGTGGAAAGATCCGACATCATTCATCAGGATATGTATATCGATAAATTCGCCGGCCCGGTTTTTGTAACCGGCTACAAAGAACACATTCCGCCGGTATGCGCGGGAGACGGACTATATATCGCCGGCATGTTTTCCGAAGAAAACTACCCCGAGCGCAGCATGGAAGGGTCGATTAAAGCAGGCATCCGCGCCGCAAAACAGATTCAATGACATTTATTACAGCAGTTATCCCGGTTTACAACGATGTTGAGGCATTAAAGACAGCCATTCCGAAATCGCTGGAGGTATTGGAAGGTTTCGGCCGCGCATTTGAAATAATCGTTGCCGAAGACGGCTCAACCGACGGTTCGCGCGAATTAGTCGAGGAATGGGCAAAAAAAGACGCCCGCGTGCGCCTTTTGCACTCCGACGCGCGCCAGGGACGCGGGCGCGCCTTAAACCGCGCCTTATCTGAAGCACGCGGCGATATTTTCTGCTATTATGACGTAGACCTTGCAACCGACATGAAACACCTGCCCGAACTGCTAATGCATATTGAAGACGGCGCCGATGTCGCAACCGGCTCGCGCCTGATGAAAACAAGCAATATCAAACGCAGCGGGGACCGGGAAATTGCAAGCCGCGGCTATAATTTCCTTGTGCGCCGGCTTTTAAAAAGCAAATTATGCGACCACCAGTGCGGATTCAAGGCATACAAAGTCCCGGTCCTGCGCGAACTGGTCAAAGAAATCCAGGCGCCCCACTGGTTCTGGGACACCGAATCCCTGATACTTGCGCAGCGCGCCGGATACCGCGTTGATGAATTCCCTGTTGTATGGACTCAAGGTCCCGGGACGACGGTCAGATTCAAAGACGTAAAGGAAATGGGCACCGATATTTTGAAACTGAGGAAACGGCTTACATGAACTGGAAAAAAACCGCTGCCATAGTAATCCCTACCATAATTGCGATTGGCTTAATCGTCTTTATGTTCTTCCGCATTCCCTTTGACGACCTGCAGGAAGCCCTTTCAGCCATGAATCTGTTATGGCTTCCCTTAGCAGTCGCCATTTGCGTATGCGCGTGGTTTTTACGCGGCTTCCGGTACAAATACATTCTGCACCGTCTTGAATCAGAAGTAAGCGTTCTGCTTGCAACAGCCTGCATTTACGTATCACAGACAGCAAACATTATTGTTCCGGCCCGTCTCGGCGATTTTGTGCGGATGTTTATTTTAAAGCATGAAAAAGGAACCGCCTACACGCCGGGTTTCACCTCGCTGATTGCAGAGCGCGTCTATGATATTTTAGTCATCGCCTTCCTTGGACTTTGCACAATTCCCTTTATCATCACCATGATTCCGGCGGAATATCACTGGTTTATCTGGCTGATGGCAGGCGTCCTTGCAGCCGGCGCAATCGGCATTATCTTCTTTATTGCGGTGCGCAGACTGCAGTCTGAAGACAAGGTACTCAAAAAGATTCTGGAAATTATCGCGCAGTTTCGGACAGTTTCCTCAACCTGGAAAGCATTCTTTGGTTTAACCGGGATATCTGTCATAATATGGCTTGCCGACGTCTCGATTTGTTATCTTGTTGCTGTGATGTTCGGCTGTTATATCAATCCTTTCCTGGTTTTGCTTGCGATTGTAATCGGCAATCTGGTCAAAGCGGTTCCGATTACTCCCGGTGGAATCGGGACCTATGAAGTAGCTCTTATGGTTGTATTTGAATTCGGCGGCGTCCCGGCGGCTGTTGCAACATTAATTGCCGTAATCGACCATTTAATTAAAAACGGCGTTACTCTTATCGGAGGAATTATTTCCCTGTATGGTTTTGGCAACTGGGCGGCTGATTTACTCAAACGCCTGTTTAAAGAGGGCAAAGAGGCAGCGGATGAAGAATGATTGAGGCAGGCGCGCAGTTTCTGACGGTTGTTTTATGGCTGGTTGTTATTAAATTCTGTCAGCTTGCGTTGTACCCGTATGTGAAACCCGCATTAAAGGACCTTGCCTACGGACTTTCTTATCCACTCGGCATTATTCTTCTGACCTTTGTTTCCTGGTATCTTGGCATGGCGCACCTCCCTGTGCAGTTTGCGCTTATCGTCTTTTTAGCGCTGTTTGCGCTCGCCGTCTGGAAAAAACAGTACAGCATAGCAGAGTTCAAAGCAAATACGAAATGGGACATGGTTTTCCTCGCAGGATTTGTCCTGTTCCTGATTATCCGCTTTGTAACGCCGGGAATTATCCCTTCCGGGGAAAAAATAATGGATTCCGCCATTCTTTCCTCCATTATGAACAATCCGGTGGTAACCCCGGCTGATGCCTGGTATGCCGGCGGTGAGTTGTCCATCTATTATTATCTCGGTCACTGGACATTTGCCGTGCTGGGGCTTCTTTCATTCGGGGCAGCCCCCGTTGTATTCAATCTGATGATTCCGACAGTAGTGGGACTCGCCGCGGTTTCGCTTTTTGCCGTCGGCAGTCTGATTCTCAAACACCGCCGTTGGCTGCCTCTTCTGGTGCTTCTGATACCAACGCCCGCCCTGTTCGTTTCATTTGCCAAAGGACTCGGGCTAATCGGTTCCTGGTGGGCATCGACCCGTGTCATCGGCGACGGAGCAACGATTAATGAGTATCCGCTCTTTTCTTTCCTCTGGGGCGACCCGCACGCACATGTGCTTGGCTGCTTTAATCAGGCGCTGTTTATCTGCCTGATTCTTGTCATGCTTACGCAGTGGAAGGTTTTGCCTCGCTACGGCAGATACCTTCTTGGTATCCTTATGGCACTTTCGCTTGGCTGCATGCCGGCAACCAACTCCTGGGACGTGATGATTTATGCGGTTGTATACATAATCGCGGCTGTAATTGTCTGGTGGCGGGACTTCAATCATAAAATTACGCTCAGGGCAATTCTGCCCTTCGCTGTTGCCCCGGTGCTTTCGCTGCTTATCGTTTCACCTTTCCTGATAACCATGCTTTCTGCAGGCGGCTCTTCAATTCAGGGCTTTTTCTTTGTGACAACTCCGTCTGATATCGTGGAATTTTTAGGTGTGTGGGGCTTTTTCCTTGCGGTGTTTATTCTCTACGGCATAAAAACCCTGAAAAAATATCCATGGCTTCTCATAATTCCGGTCGTGCTCTTTTTCTTCGGCTATGGGGCGCTTGGCTTAGCGCTATTCTGCATCATCCTTCTTGCGCTCAAAAAAGAGTTCAAACCGGAGACGATTCTTGCGTTTATCGGACTTGCGGTCCTTATCTTCATGGAACTGTTCTACCTGAAAGATTACATGGGCGATGCCTATTACCGGATGAACACCGTCTTTAAATTCGGATTTGCCTGCTGGTTTATGTTAGGCACCTCTGCGATGCTTATGATTGGGCGCGCCTTTTCGCTTCTGCGCGTAAAACTTTCCACGAAAGAAAAAATTGCGGTTGCTGTTGTCGTCCTCGTTATTCTTGTACCGGTTTTGACCTTCGGCGGTATCAATTTAGGCTATCCTTCGGGAACACTGGACGGCAGTGCATGGCTTGAATCCTTCCATCCGGGAGATGCGAAAGGTATTGATTACATTCAGGAAAATCTCTCGCCCGAAGCAAAAATCGTGGAAGGGGCGGGTACTTCCTACACTTACAGTTCCATGGTTTCCGCAATTACCGGACGGGAAACTATTCTGGGCTGGGCCGGGCATGAATCGGGGTGGCGTTCCGGAATAGGCAATGTAAGTGAACGTGTTGCAGATATAAGGGCAATTTACGAAAATCCCGATGAGTGTTTTGACCTCATGGATAAATACGGCATGGAATATATCTTCGCCGGTTCCGCTGAACAGGAACAGTATTCCATAGATTTGCCCAAGGTCGGGCTGACTGAAATTTTCAGCGCTGAAGGAACGACTATATATCAAAGAACGGTCTAATCTTATAAAAGCAAATGGACTTAACCCTACTCAGTGCCGCAATCCCGGTGTTCAATGACGTTCAAGGTCTTGAAAAAGCCGTGCCAAAAACTATAGCAGCACTGGAAGGTCTGGGCGTCTCCTTTGAGTTGATTATCGCAGAAGACGGCTCAACAGACGGCACCCGTGAGGCGGCAGAGCGCTTTGCCGCATCCGACTCGCGCATCCGCCTTGCCCCCGGCGCGGGCAGCGCCCGCCGCGGCAAAGGCGGCGCGCTTTGCGATGCATTCAGCGCATCCCGCGGGGAATTTTTCCTCTTCTTTGATGTGGATTTGTCCACCGACCTTTCGCATATCCCGGAGGTAATCGAGCGCCTGAATGCGGGGTATGATATCGTAATCGGGTCGCGCATGATAGAAGGTGCCGAGGTGAAACGTTCCGGCAACCGTGAATTTACCAGCCGCGCGTTTAATTTTTTAGTGCGCAGTCTCCTGAAAAGCAAAATACGGGATCACCAGTGCGGGTTTAAGGGTTTTCGCGCGGAGGCGCTCAAAAAACTGCTGCCCCGTGTTAAGTCCCGGGGGTGGACCTGGGATACCGAGGTACTTTCCCTGGCGGAAATTTCCGGCATGTCTGTTCTTGAAATTCCGGTAAAATGGACACAAGGGGCTGCAACCAACGTAAAACTGCCGGATTATTTTGCGATGGGTTGCGATGTGCTTCGGCTTCGCAAACGTCTTCGCCAAAGCGAAGATGTGCTCGATGCAGGCTAATATTTATCTCTTAGTACGACCCATAAATATAGTTACGCCGCAACGGGTATCAATACGATACAAAAACAAATACTTGTTTTACCGCTGATGAGCGATGACAGAGGTTAGTCCTCTCGAGTGAAGTGATTCATTATGGCAAAGATTTATCAGATGTTCGAAGCTCCCGAAGAGCTTCAGACCAAAGCACTGGAAGCCCTCGAGCTTGCCCGTGACACCGGAAAGATTAAGAAAGGCGCAAACGAAGCAACCAAAGCTGTCGAACGCGGCACTGCAGCACTCGTTTTAATCGGTGCAGATGTTGCACCCGAAGAGATTGTCATGCACATTCCGGGACTTGCAGACGAGAAAGAGATTCCGTACATTTTCATCAACAAGCAGGCAGACATTGGTGCCGCATGCGGACTTGAAGTCGGCTGCACCTCTGTTGCAATCGTTAAAGTCGGCAAAGGCAAGGAAATCATCGATGACCTTGCAAACCAGATCAAGGCACTGAGAGGATAATCCCATGGCTGACGACGCAACGCCCGCAGAAGTTATCGAAGTCATCGGACTTACCGGCATGCACGGAGAGGCAGCCCAGATTAAGTGCCGTGTCCTCGATGGCCCGAACAAGGGGCGCATTATCACCCGCAACACCTTCGGTCCTATCCGTGAGGGTGACATTTTAATGCTCCTTGAAACCGAACGCGAAGCAAAGAAACTTTCAAGACGGTGAGCTAAATGGTAGATGTATACACTTGCAGTTACTGCGGAAAGCAGCTTGAGCCGGGAACCGGCAAGCTCTTCGTAAGAAAAGACGGCGCAGTCTTCTACTTCTGTTCCTCCAAGTGCCAGAGCAACTACAACCTCGGCAGAATCCCGAGAAAGGTTGCCTGGACTGCAGCAGGACGCAAGGCACGCGGAAAGGAGTAAATCCATGGAACGCACTTTTGTAATGATTAAGCCGGACGGAGTTCAGAGAGGTCTTATCGGCGAGATTTTATCCCGCTTTGAGAACAAGGGCTTCAAACTTGTTGCAGCAAAGTTCGGATGCCTTGATGAGGCAACCGTTGACAAGCACTACGCCGAGCACCTTGCAAAACCGTTCTACCCGGGCATGAAGGCTTACATTATGAGCGGACCTGTTTTCCGTTTCGTTCTTGAGGGCGACAATGTTATCGCAACCGTCCGCAAGATGAACGGAGCAACCAATCCGGCAGAGGCAATGCCCGGCACTGTCCGCGGCGACTTTGCAATGTCTGTCGGTAAAAACGTAATTCACGCAAGCGATGCACCGGAAAGTGCAGCACGCGAAATTGCGCTTCATTTCGCAGATGCGGAACTCGTTTCTTACACCAAGATTGACGAGTGCCAGCTCTACGAGTAAAGAAAAAAATACATTTTTTCTTTTCGATTTGAAAAAAGATTATTTTCTTATATACGCCGCCGCAGAAAACGCCGCTTTTGCCCCGCTTCCAACCGAAACCGCAACACCCTTTGCCTTTTCCGACGTTGCGCTGCCCGCTGCAAACAACCCCTCGCACGAGGTTTTTCCATCACCGTCTGTTACAATCTCGCCTGCCTCATTCAGTTCCGCAATCTCAGCAAACAGCGCCGTATCTGGCGCAAAACCGGTGCAAAGCACCAGCGCATCGAGACGCAGCTTTTTAGTGCCGCCGAAAAGCCGGTTTTCCAGTTTCTGAATAACCGCATACTCAAGCCCATCCTTTCCTCCGACGGATTTTACCGTAAATCCGTGATGATACACAATATTTTCCTTGACTTTCAGGCATGCGCCTGCCCCCGCATCTGCGATGCGGGTGCTTTGCGTAATTACATGCACTTCTTTTGCATACTCTGCGAGTACCGCCGCCGATTCCAGCGCCACTCCTCCCTCGCCAAACACCGCGACATTTTTTCCCGCATACACCTCTGCCTCGCTTACCGGACAAAACGCCAGCCCGCGTCCGATATACTCCGCCTCGCCTTCCGCGCCGCCTGGCGCCGCCCTGCTTCCCGGCGCTGCAATAACCGCTTTTGCGATAAATTTCGCGCCGCCCGCTGTTTCAACCAGGAACCTGCCGTCATCCGTTTTTCCGAGCGTGCGCGGCGCATCCTCAATAAAACGCGCCCCCGCATTCTGCGCCTGAGCGCACATATTTGTCATCAAATCCCCGCCGGAGATCTCCATGACACCCGGATACTCCGCAACCGTCCTCCGACTCGCCGTAATACCGCCGTTTTTATCGCTGATTACAATCGTATAGATACCCCTGCGCCCTGCATAAAAAGCCGCTGCAAGCCCCGCCGCTCCGCAACCGAGAACAATCAACTCGCACTCTTCCGGCGGCAGTTCGGGCTCGGGTTCCGGTTCCAGCTCAAGCACGGGTTCGGGTTTTGGCGCAGGTTCTGACACCTGCGCGGATTCAGCTTCACAGACCGGCGCGGGAGCGGGCGCGCCATCTTCAAACACTGAAAAATCAACCGGTCCCGCATCCGGGATGTTTTCCTCTTCCGGCGCGAGCGCGGCGGCAATTTTATCCAAATCGGCGCCGAGAATCACCATATCACCGATAACCGTTACCGGCACATTATACTGGTCAGTGAGTTTTACCATCCGGTTAAACGCCTTATTATCCGCTTCCACATTAAAATTGGCATATTTAACGCCCTGCTCCGCCAGAAAAGCCTTCACTTTCTTCGACCGCGGACAGGACGGAAGTGTATAAACCTCAACATCTTTTTGCATACTAATGTAATAGTCGTTTCATAGTAATAGACTTTGGCCTATGGCCGCGGCAGTTTTACCCTGCACCACTCCAAATAACTATCTATTAGGAAAACCAAATAATACACCATTCTTAAACAGTGGGGAAATACTCGTGAAAGAAGTAACAGAAAACTATGTTGCAAAAGACGTTGAAACGTCTGTGCGCGACTACTGGAAAGCAAACAACACCTACCGCAAAACACGCAAACTGCGCGAAAACGGGCGCCCCTGGCTCTTTGTCGACGGCCCGCCCTATACCACCGGCTACATCCACTTAGGCACCGCCTGGAACAAAATCCTCAAAGACGCCATCCTGCGCTTTGAATCGATGAACGGCAAACATATCATTGAACGCGCCGGTTATGACATGCACGGTCTCCCGATTGAAGTCCAGGTCGAAAAGAAACTCGGCCTTGAAAACAAAGCCGCCGTCCAGAAATACGGCGTTTCCAAATTCATCGAAGAATGCCGCGACTTTGCCCTCAAAAACAAAGACATCATGTCCGAGCAGTTCAAAAGCCTCGGCACCTGGATGGACTTTGACGACCCCTACCAGACCGTAGACAAAGGCTACATGGAAGCTGCCTGGTACACCCTGAAAAAATGCGACGAAGCAGGCATGCTTGAACGCGGAAGCCGCGTCATCTCCTGGTGTCCCCGCTGCGGCACCGCTCTTGCTGAAGCAGAAGTCGAATACTGGGACGAAACCGACCCTTCGATTTTCGTTAAGTTCCCGATTGTTGGAAAAGAAAACGAATACCTCGTCATATGGACAACCACCCCGTGGACACTGCCCGCAAACGTCGCCGTTGCCGCAGGAAAGGACTTTGTCTATGCCAAATGCCGCGCCGCAAAAGACGACGTCACCGAAGACCTCTGGATTGCAAAAGACCTCGCCGAGCAGGTCTTAAAATACGGCAAGTACCAGAAATTTGAGATTCTCGAAACAAAGACCGGCGAAGAACTCACCTCGTTCACCTATACTTCCCCACTTGCTGAACAGGTGCCGGTCCAGAATAAAATCGAGCACAAAGTCGTCCTCGCAGACTACGTTGCCATGGAAAACACCGGACTGGTTCACACCGCACCCGGACACGGCTGGGACGACTACCTTACAGGACTCAAATACGGTCTCCCCTCCTTATGCCCCGTGGACGAAAACGGATTCTTCACCGCGGAAGCAGGCGTCTTTAAAGACCGCTATGTCAAAGACCCCGAGACAAATCAGATGGTCATTTCCGAACTCGGCCGCTTCCTGCTTGCCTCCCGCAAAATCACCCACCGCTACGGCCACTGCTGGAGATGCAAGACACCGATTATCTATCGCTCCACCTCTCAGTGGTTCCTTAAAGCAAAGGACGTTAAGGAAAAGATGCTTGCAGAAATCGCCGCTGAAGTCACCTGGCATCCGGACTGGGCGGGTTCTGCACGGTTCCATGACTGGATCTCCGAGGCCCGCGACTGGTGTATCTCCCGCCAGCGGTACTGGGGCATTCCGATTCCGGTATGGGTGTGTCCGGAATGCAGCAAATACCGCGTAGTGGGCAGCTATGAAGAACTCGAAAAACTCTCCGGCAAGCCATTAGTGGACCCCCACCGGCCGTATGTCGATGAGTTCACGATTCCCTGCGAATGCGGCGGCATCATGCACAGAATCCCGGACATCTTCGATGTCTGGTATGATTCGGGTATTGCCTCCTGGGCGACGCTCCGGTTCCCGAACAAGACCGAGGACTTTGCAAAGTACTGGCCGGCGGATTTCATCCTCGAAGGTCAGGACCAGACCCGCGGCTGGTTCTATTCCCAGCTGGCGCTTTCCACCATGGTCTTTGGCAAGTCCCCGTACAAAGAGGTCCTCATGCATGGCTTTGCATTGGATGCCACCGGTAAGAAGATGAGCAAATCCTTAGGCAACGTGGTTGCCCCGGAGGATGTTATCAACAACTATGGTGTGGATATTATGCGCCAGTATATTCTGTCCGCATCCGCACCATGGGATGATATGCGCTTCTCTCTGGAAGGTGTCAAGACTACGCAGCGGATGTTCAATGTCCTCTGGAATGTCTACAAGTTCCCGCTGCCGTACATGGCACTTGACAGCTACGCTCCGGCGGAAAAGGACGGTGTCTGGGATGCGGCATCGGTTGAGGCCGAAGCCTCCGGTTTCTGCCGCGAGGACCGCTGGCTTATCTCGCGGGTGAACTCGCTTGCAAAGGCGGTTACGGAGGAGATGAAGGTGCGCAACCTGCATCGTGCAACCCGGCCGATTACGAACTTCGTTCTGGAAGACCTCTCTCGCTGGTATGTGCAGCTTGTCCGGCCGCGGATGTGGCTTGAGGAGGAGTCGGTTTCGAAGAAGCAGGCGTATGATACCATGTATTATGTCCTGCGCCGGCTTATCACCATCTTTGCTCCGTTTGCGCCGCATATCTGTGAGAAGATGTATCAGAATCTGAAGACCGGCGGCGAAGCCGCGTCGGTGCACATGCTTGACTGGTATGCGGGCAATGATGCTTTAATCGACCCGGTCCTGGAAGAGGAGATGGAGATTATCCGCGAGTTCGATGAGGCTGTTGCCAATGCGCGCCAGAACGGCAAGAGAAAGGGTCGCTGGCCGGTGAACGAGGTTGTGGTGGCGTCTGACTCCGATGCGGTGCTGAATGCGGTAACGGCGATGAATGATATGACATGTGACCGTGCGAATGCACGGGCGGTCACGGCTGTCAAAGGTATCTGGGATAAGGTTGAGTGGACTGCGGTGCCGGTGATGAAGGCAATCGGCAAAGGCTTTGGCAGAAACGGTCCGAAGGTGAAGGCGTTCATTGAGAATGCGAACGGCACAGAGTTAAAGGCGGCGCTTGCGGAAGGTGCGATTCCATTTGCGGACGGCGATTTCTCCTGCGAGCTTACGGCTGAGCACATGACATTTGTCGAGCGGATGCCGGAAAATATTTTCTCATCACCGATGAAGGAGGCAACGGTCTATGTTGATGTTACCTTAACGCCGGAGCTGGAAGCTGACGGCTACTCGCGTGAGGTTATCCGGCGCATTCAGGAGATGAGAAAACAGGCAGGTCTTGCGGTGGATGCGAAGATTAAGTGTCTGGTTGTTGTCGAAGATGACCGTGTGTATCCGCTGATTGATGCAAAGCATGATGTGATTGCAGGAGAGGTTAGAGCTGACTGTCTGAAGATTACGACGCCGGCGGGAAAGACCTGTCACTGCGGTCTGCCGGAAGGCGCGGCGTTTTGCACCGAGTGGGATATCGACGGGCTGAAGGTTACGGTGAGTATTGCGAAAATAGAGTAACCCTTTTTTTTGGCTGTGCAAATCGTCAGGCCGCAGTCGGTTGATAAAAATAAGATGCAAAAATGCTAAAGTACATTTTTGCAGAAAATACGTTACGGAGTCTCTTCCTCCTGCTTTTCCTTTTCTCTTACTTCCTTCATTCTTTCCCGAATCCATACCTCGTCTACCGCCGCGCAATCCGCGACCGGCACATCCCAGATTTCCTCACCTGTAATCACACATGACTGATACAATGCAAACGGCAGTTCCAGAATTCCCAGATACACTCCCTCTTTGAACGCCGCAAATACAACCAGATCATCACCTTCTACTGTCTCCACCCGCGAAAACCGCAGTTCATCCGGACGCTTGTCCTCACCGTCAGCGACCATCTTCGAAAGCGCGAGTACTTTAAACAACTCCATCACCCGGTCGTCAAGTCCTGCCTCAAAAATGTAAATTTTTTCCTGCAGTCCGTGAACATCGGTTACCAGCCGCATCAAAATCTCGCGATAAATCACCTGATCCGCAACATCGCCGTCAATACCAACCACCCGCTCTTCACAGTCCGGCTCAAGATAAATCAAAAATCCTCCGGCAGTTTCTTTATCTTCATAGACCATCGGAAAACCTGCATATCCCTTAAACCCGCACTTATCGCACGTAAAAAGAAATATTTCGCCTGAAAGCACCTTCTCACGCATATCCGGATCTGTTGTTACATTCACCGTCGGTGTTACCAGCACTTCCTGTTCATGTCCGCAGACCGGACAAATCACACTGTCTTCAATATCTATCGGAGGCTCTTCTTCTATCATTGTGATACCCACACACTGTCCACAACCGAATATCCCTCAACCGGCCGTTCCCAGATACCGTGCATCATTTTTTTGATATCTTCGTATGTCTTGAACGGCACCTTAATCGGTTCAAGATATTCGCTTCCTGTCCGCGGTACAAAAATCAGACTCCGCCCTTCGCATTCAAATATATCCTGCGCATAAAACAGTGCTTCAGGCATCTTCTCCTCTTTTTTTGCCGCCATCTCTTTCAGCACTGCATCTTTGACCAGTTCCACAATCCGGTCATCCAGTTTGTCACGGAAAATGAATATCTTTTCTCGGAATGCATCCTGTGTGTGCACCAGCCGCAGGCGGAAATCTTTAATCAGATGTGCCGGAAGTGTCGGGGGCAAAGTCGCCGTGCGCTCGTCTGAATCCGGGTGGAAGAAAATGGAATACTTTTCCTCCATATCATGATAAAACATCGGGTATTCTACCGCGCCGGAAAATCCGCACGCGCTGCAGGTAAGCGTTGTCAGACTGCCGTCTAAAAATTTCTCGCGCAGGTCGCTGTTGTTGCCGTTAATCGTAGGATACAGC
Source organism: Methanocorpusculum sp. (assembly GCA_029987245.1). Taxonomy (GTDB): domain Archaea; phylum Halobacteriota; class Methanomicrobia; order Methanomicrobiales; family Methanocorpusculaceae; genus Methanocorpusculum. The sequence continues at coordinate 21,936 of DALTWG010000010.1, forward strand.
GTAAACTCCTGTCTTGCGCCGCATTTCGGGCAGGTTATAATTTTTACTTCGGGTTTCATGCTATCGTATAAATCTCATTTGGTTTTGCAACTATTTACTCTTGCTTTTTGTACTCCATCCCGAGGCGAAGACTATTTAGTTTTCCTGCGCCAATATAATAAAGCACTTTTCAAATTGCGGGGGTAGTCAAGAGGTCAACGACGCTCGCTTTAGGGGCGAGTCTCAAGTAGTTCAAGGGTTCGACTCCCTTCCCCCGCATTACATAAAAACACGCATCCCAAATCCATGTCAAAACAGGACACTCCCAAAACCTCGTTTCCGAAAGGAAGGGAAAAGAGCGCATTTCCCGCGGCAAAAAAGACCGCTGCAAAGCAGCCGCAGCATAAGCCGCAGACGCAAAAGGACACCTTCCCGGAAGAGTGCCTCGCGTATCTTGCGGCGCACAAAGAGCGTTTCGGTGAGGTATGCAAAGCAGCGCCCGCGAGCGAATTTGTCTTCGAATGCATCCGGCGCGATGCAGCACGCACGCGCATATATCACATCGCGGTCACCCAGGCGCCAAACGCCGGCGCGGCTCTTGTGGAAAAGACCGCGCAAAATCTGGAAGCACTGCTTGCAAAGAGCGCGCCGGACGCCTGCGGGCACCAGGCGGTATTAATGGCGCCGACGTCTTTCAGCGCCGATGCGCAAAGCGCCGCGGTGGTGTGCAATGTGCTGCTGATAGCCGTGCGGAACATGAAAAAATAACCGCACTGTTTTTCCCCTGAAAAAACAAATCACTATAAAACATGTGGCGTAAAATTCTCAATCATTTTTCCGACTATCCCGCGCAGCAGACGGTGGTCCGGTTTCTTCTGGAAAACGGGTTCGGCATCAGTGAAAACGGCAAGGTCCATGCAAACGGGGTTGAGGTTACTGCAGCCTCTCTTGCGCGGGCTGTGCGTGTTGACCGCCGGGTAATTGACGCCACGATTGCAAATATCGCCGGGGTCGAGGAGCTCAGTCATATTTTCAAAAATCTGCGGGTAACGCCTGATTTAACGGGAGTTGCCATGGACCTGGGGCTTTCAGTTCTGACTATTTACCCCCGCAACGCGGGCGATAAAAATATTGTCTCCTCAGCGCTTTCGGTTCTGACAAAGCATGACATCGCTTTGCGTCAGATTTTTGTGACTGATCCGTATTTTATCGAGCGGCCGCGGCTGGTGCTGATTGTGGAAGGAGATTTGCCTGGCGAGGTAATTACGGAACTTCGGCGTCTTCCTGCGGTGGAGTCTATCAGCTTTTAGAGTTACTGCATCTTCACCCCTGATACAGGCTCACCACATCGCCGATAATAATGACTGCCGGCGCAGAAATCTCTTCATCTGCAAGTTCTGCAAGCGTTTTACAGACAACACGCTGGTTTTTACGAAATCCGTTTTCTATTGCAGCTGCTTTGCGTGCGGCGGGCATCCCTCCTTTAATCAACTGTTTTGCAATCGCCGGGAAGTTTTTTGCCCCCATGTAGATAACAACTGTTCCCGGGCATTTTGCAATCCAGTCCCAGTCGGGCGCCGCCCCGCCGGATTTTTCATGACCGGTGACAAACGTCACCGAGGAGGCAAAATCCCGGTGCGTTACCGGAATGCCGGCTGATTCGGGCACTGCTATGCCGCTGGTAATGCCTGGAATCACTTCAACGTCGATGCCCGCGGCGCGAAGGATTTGCATTTCCTCGCCGCCGCGGCCAAACACAAACGGGTCTCCTCCTTTCAGCCGCACCACGCGGGCGCCGTTTTTTGCTTTTTCTATCATCATCTGCTCGATTACTTTTTGCGGCATGGTGTGGTGTCCGCCGGATTTGCCCGCATCGATTTTTTCCGCGCCTTCCGGCAGGCTTTCGATGATTTCGTCGCCCAAAAGATGGTCATACAAGATAACATCAGCCGAATCAATAATTTCGCGCGCCTTAAAGGTCAGAAGTCCAAGGCCCCCGGGCCCTGAGCCTACCAGAAATACGGTCATTCTATCCTCCTGCTTTCTTTGAGCGCCTCTTCGATGAGAGGGGCTGCTTTTATGCGCAGCTCTTTTCCTATCTCGCGGGCGAGTTCCGGCGTGAGATTATCGGCGGTTACGCGCTCTGCGCGTTTTCCGTCAAGCGAGAGCACTTCAGCCAAAAGGCGCCCGCCTTGCGAATACACCCCAAGCGGTGTAAAGCAGCCTCCGCCCAATTCTTCCATAACGGCCCGCTCGATTGCGGTGTCAAATGCGGTCCTGGGGTCATTGAGGGGGGCAAAAACTGCGCGAATCTGCGGCGTATCGCGCGAAACAACTGCAATCGTGCCCTGGTTCGGGGAGGGAACGAAGGAATCTGCCGGAAGGCGAAATCCCGGTACGGCAATACCTAAGCGGCAAAGCCCTGCCTCTGCAAGAACAATCCCGTCATATTCTCCGGATTCAAGTTTGGAAAGCCGTGTGTCGATATTTCCCCGCAGGGATTTTATTTCCATCTCCGGGTGATTGTGATAGTAACGAAGCAGTTGCGCACGGCGTCGAAGCGAGGAGGTGCCGATGGTGTATAATTCATCGAGTGGTTTTTCCACGACCATGAAGTCAAACGGCGGATCGCGGCGCAAAACGGCGGCGGTTACCAGCCCCGCGGGGCGCTGTGCGGGTATATCTTTCATTGAATGCACTGCGGCGTCAATTTCGCCGGAAAGAATCGCATTGTCCAATTCCCGCACAAATACTCCGTATCCACCAATCTGGTGCAGGCCGCGGTCGGTGACTTTGTCGCCTTTTGTTTTGATAATAACCGGTTCTGCTTCAATGCCGCGAGCTTTGAGATTGTAAAGGACGGTCTTTGTCTGGGCTAAGGCAAGGCGGCTCCCGCGGGTACCTATGCGAATCATACGAATTTGTAGGCCCTGCAGATTTTCGCAACTGCGGCGTCGTCATGTGCAAACGAAAGGAAATTGGTCTCAAACTGCGAGGGCGGGACAAATACGCCGATGCCGAGCGCCCGCTCGAAAAAGTCGCGGAATGCCGCGGTATCGCACTCTTTTGCCTCGCGATAGTTCCTTGGCGCTGCCGCCCGGTAGAAGTATTTGAACATGGAACCGCAGGAAACAAAGCTTCCTTTTGCATTTTCGGGTATGGATTCGCGGATTTTTGCGACCTGTGCTTCGACTTTTGCATACCTGTCTTCATGCGCATGCAGATATTTGTTTACCGCAAGTCCCGCCGCCATGGAGACCGGATTTGCATTGAATGTTCCTGCATTGTATACCGGGCCCTTTGGGGCAAGCGAGCTCATTATCTCGCGGTTTGCGCCGATTATGCCTATTGGAAATCCTCCGGCGGCGATTTTTCCAAGTGTGGTGATATCAGGTTTAACGCCGAATCTTCCCTGTGCGCCGGAAAGACCGAGTCGGTACCCGGTAATCACCTCGTCGAAGATGAGGAAAACATCGTGCGCTTTGGTAATTTCACGGACCGCTTCCAGATAACCGTCTTCTGGCAGAATCGGGCCCGCATTGCCCATCACCGGTTCCATAATCAGGCATGCGGTCTCCGGATTTTTCGAAAGGCATTCTTCGAGTGCCTCTGCGTCGTTAAAGGGCACCTGCAGGGTGTGTTTTGCGGTGTCAACAGGAACGCCCGCGGAATTTGGTATTCCGCAGGAAAGAGCTCCGCTTCCGGCTTCGATTAAGACGGAGTCATGGGCGCCGTGAAATCCTCCTTCGATTTTGACGATGTCGGGTTTTCCGCTTGCCCCGCGGGCGAGGCGGATTGCGGTCATAGTGGCCTCGCAGCCGGTTGAAACAAATCTTACTGCATCAATTGAGGGGTAGTCTGCTGCAATCCGCTTTGCAAGTTCGATTTCCGCCTCGGTGGGGCATCCAAACAGCCATCCGCGTTCCAGCTGGTGTTCAACTTCGTGTGCAATTTCTTCCGGAGCGTGGCCCAGCAGAAGCGGGCCGTAACCCATGCAGCAGTCGATTAACTCGTCTCCGTCCTCGGTTTTTAAAACGGCGCCCTTGGCAGACTTTACATAAAACGGGTGCGGGGAAATAGCCCGTACCGGGCTGTTTACTCCGCCTGCAAGCACATTTTGTGCTTCATCAAATAATTCTTTACTTCTCATGCATCCACCTCAGAATATCGCGGGTGTAATAGGTTATAATCAAATCGGCGCCTGCACGCTTTAATGATGTCATCGTTTCCAAAACGACCATTTTTTCATCAATCCATCCGTTTTGCGCCGCCGCTTTTATCATCGCGTATTCGCCGGAAACATGATATGCGGCAGTTGGAAGACCGATTTTTTTCACCGATGCAAGCACATCAAGATAAATGGTGGACGGCTTTACCATAAGCACATCCGCTCCTTCTTCGGCGTCTAATTCGCTTTCACGCACTGCTTCTCGCCCGTTTGCCGGGTTCATCTGATAGGTTTTGCGGTCGCCGAATGACATCGCAGAATCTGCTGCAAAGCGGAAGGGGCCGTAAAGCGTCGAGGCAAATTTGGTGCTGTATGACATAATCGGCGTGTTTTTAAAGCCAGCTTCGTCAAGTGCTTTGCGTATGGCAAAAACCTGCCCGTCCAGCATGCAGCTTGGTGCCACCATGTCGGCGCCGGCTTTTGCCTGGCTTACGGCGATTTTTGCAATAAGCGCTAAGGATGCGTCATTATCCAGTTCGAATCCGGCTCCCTCCTTTTTTATAATGCCGCAGTGGCCGTGGTCTGTGTATTCACAGGCACATAAATCAGTGATGACAACAAGATTCGACGCGGCTGCTTTCATCAACCGGACCGCTTCCTGAATGACGCCGGATTCTCTGAAGGCGGAACTTGCGCATGCATCCTTTTCCTTCGGGATGCCGAATAAAATAACGCTTTTTACGCCTTCTTCGATCAACTCTTTTGCAAGAGATGGCGCATCACATAAGGGATAACGGAACTGTCCGGGCATGGATGCGATTTCGCTGCGCTCAGTGGCTGCCTCGTCAAAAAACAGCGGCAGGATAAAATCCTCTTCTGCGAGTCTTGTTTCGGTAAAGAGCGGTCTAAGCAGGTCGGTTCTCAGTCTTCTGAGTCTGGTTTGCGGGTACATTTATTTTCCTCCGGTGATGATTTTTACTAATTCCTCTGCATCGCGATTGCGTTTTTCTTCAGCGGCTTTGCGGACGGCGTCTGCCGTATCTTCTAAAAGCCGGGCAGTTAGTGCCTGCGTTAGACCGTCAAGAACTTCTTCAGCAGGTCTGCCGTTTGCGAGAAGACGGCGTGCTGCATCTGATTCTTTCGTGCGTATCTCCTCCGCCCATGAATACAGAGCGGCAAGCGCGGGTCCTGACGCGGTCCGCTGCAGGATTTTTGCAAATTCCGGCTGGAATGATTCAACAATTTGTTCTGCCTTTTCGCATTCGGTTTCGCGTGCCTCCATGTTTTCCTTTGCAATCTCTTTCAGGTCATCGATGGTAAACAGACGCACGCCGGGGATGGTGCTGCAGGTTTTTTCGACATCGCAGGGATTTGCAATGTCGATGATTACAAGAGGTTTCGGCGTTTCATCAAGAGGCCAGCGCCGTTTTTGCATGACCTCCGCCAAAGGCGCTGCATGAATAATTTCATGGGGGGCGGCTGTGCAGGAAATAATAATATCTGACATTTCTGCGCAGTAATAGAGTTTATCCAGCCGCATAGCTTGACCGTTTACCTCTTTTGCAAGAGCAAGGGCATTTTCATAGGTGCGGTTTGTAACATAAATTGCGCGCAGATTTTTCTCTGCGAGTGATTTTGTAACCAGTCGCCCCATTTCTCCTCCGCCGACGACCAAAATATTTTTGCCGGACAAATCTCCGCAGAGTTTTTCTGCAAGCTGCACGGCGGCAGAACCGATTGAAACTGCACCCCGGTTTATTTTCGTCAACTGACGGACTTTTGCACCTAAATCTGCTGCGGTGCTGATACACGCTGTTACAACAGCGTCAGCCTTTTTGGCTTTTTTGGCAGCAAATAAGGCATCTTTCATTTGTCCTAAAATCTGGTCTTCGCCGACAATCAAAGATTTCAGCCCTGCGGCAAGTTTTGACAAATGCAGAAGCACGTCTTTATTTTCATAAAAAACAAATCCATCGCGCCCGCTTTTTTTCAAAAAACATTTTAGTTCTGCAAGCGGTGCATGAACTAAAATCTCTACTCTGCTGCAGGTTTGCAGCAGTACGACTCCGGAAAAAGGAACGGCGGCATAAAAAGCATCCTCGTCAAATTTCGCCGCGGCAAGTGCGCTTTGCGTTCCCGTAAACGAGGCAAGGGAAATCTGTATTTCGCCGTCCTCCATGGGTAAGGCTGATTTAATCAGTTCTGCCCGTTTTTTACCATCTGGAACAAACTCTTTTGCCGTATCGCGTAAAGCCCGCTGGCGTCGTGCCATGTCAGCAAGGTCCGGGTAGCGTTTTTTTATGTCATCGCGTAAAAACGCTGCAAGTGCGGGTGCAGTTCCGTTAGCCGAAACGGCTATTGAAACATCCCCTTCAGAAAATGTCGCCGGAATCAGGATATTTCCTCCGCCTGTTGCAGAATTACAGAGTTTCCTGCAGGATTTTGCAATCTCGCATATTTTATCATTCAAGGTTTTGTTCAGAGCGCAAATGACAATATCATATGTTTCTATCAGGGAAAGAAGCTCTGCATCGCTTAACGTTTCAATATCTGTGCCGTATTCGCGGGAAACAAACGTAACCTGAGAACCCTTGAAATACGCCGCCTTGCGCTTTGCAACCGCTTTGCTTCCAAAAACCAGAACAGAAGCATTTGCAAGATCAATCTGAAGCGGAATCATTTTTGAGAGAGTTTTTCTATTGTTCCCTCCACCGAGCCGTTTCCAGTGTAATCGGGTATCACTCCCGCAGATTTCATCTCATTTGCTGTAATGTCGCCGATTGCAAGGAGAATTTTACCTTTCGTGTCCGGCAGGTTTGCCTCCCGAAACGAGGCCGCACTGGTAAATAATACCGCGTCGCAGTCTTCAAGGTCAATCGGCTCTGCTGTTGGAAAAAGCCGGTATATCCGGTATTCGTAGGCAATTCCGCCTGCGTCTTCTATCGCGTTAATCAGTTTCTGATTTGGCATATCCGAGCGGGGCAGGGCTATTGATTTTCCTTCAATCCACTCACCAAGATACGGCACCAGTTCGTTTGAGTAAAATTTTGGCAGTCTTTCTGCTGCAATGCCGTATTTGAAAAGCGTATTCTGCGTTTCCGGACCGATAGCAATAATCCTGCATTTTTTTGCAATTCCGCGTTCAAGAAGTCTTCCTGCATTTTTTGCAGCATATGCACTTGAAAAAAATACAGCGTCAAAATCTCCTGCGTTGCAGGAAAGAGCAAATCTTTGTGCCATACTTGCATTCAGTTCGGCATAAAGCGGATGCACCGGTTTACAGGTATGTCCGTATTTTGCACAAATCTCTGCATCGTCCTCTCCTTTTTCTCTCAACCGTGTTATTGCGATTTTCATGGTTTATTCAATCCGTATGTCTGTATCTGAAAACGTATCGCCGTCAAAAAGCCCCCGGGGCGTGATTTTCAGGTGCGGTATCACCGTGAGGCACATAAAAGAAAGACTCATAAATGCGTTCGGTTGTGCTCCGGTTTTTGCAAGTTCTTTTGCAAGAACGCCCAGATTTTCGCAGACCTCGTCTGCGGGGAGTGAACTCATCAATCCGGCGATATCAAGCGGTAAAATGGTCGTTTTCCCGTCTACAACCACTGTCATGCCGCCTTTTGCGCTTGCTACTGCGTGAATTGCCGCTAAAATCTCTTCATCGGTTGCACCTGATGCAACAATATTATGTGCGTCATGCGCAACCGAGGTTGCAATTGCGCCTTTTTTCATGTCAAGTCCTGCAATCAGACCGACACCAAAGCCTCTTTCTGCGTACCGGTCGACACAGACAATTTTCTGCGCCCCGGGATACTTTTTTGTTCCAATAATCTGCTCAGTGACAATTTCGCCTGGCGTAAGTCCGATTATGCGCAGGTTTCCATCCGGAAGGACAAGGTCTTGTTTGGTCGGAAACCGGCAGGAAAATGCAGGTGATGCACATTTTGCCTTTGTCGGTATTTCCTTGATGTCACGGCGTTCCACGCCGTTTTTCCAGACTCTGTCGATTCTGAACTCTGCGCCCTTTTTGAGCGTACAAAAGTCTGCCAGTTTTCCGGGGGCAAGAATTCCGCGGTCTTCCAGACCGAAATACTCTGCCGGCGACAGTGTTGCAGCACGAAGAGCTGTTTCAATCGGTGTTCCTGATTTGCATGCCCCTGAGGCTTTAGCCGAAGGGTTGAGGCAGGTTTTCCTGGTGATGATGCGGATTGCATTGTCTATAGTGCCTTCGTTTCTGATGAAGTCTGCGTGGCGGTCATCGGTTGCAAAACAGCAGCGGCTTGCAGTTTCCGGGGTGAGAACGGGTGCGAGGCTTGCAACATTTTTCGCTGCATCTCCTTCGCGCAGAAAAATCCACAGACCTTTTTCCAGTTTTTCGCGGGCTTCTTCCGCGGATGTGCATTCGTGGTCCGACTTAATGCCTGCTGCAATATAGGTGTCAAGGTCTTTTCCGCCAAGACACGGTGCGTGCCCGTCCACGCGGTCAAAAAGGGCAAGTTTTGCTTTTACTTCGCTGTCGCCGCAAAGCACGCCGGGCACATTCATCATTTCGCCGAGACCGAGGACTCTTTCATTTGTCGTGTATTTTTCCAGGTCTTTTGCTGAAATTACAGCACCGCCGATTTCCGTGGGTGTTGCGGGAACGCAGGATGGCACCATGAAAAAGATATCTGCGGCTGAGTATTTTGCATCTTCGAGCATGAAATCAACGCCGTTTGTTCCGGCAACGTTGCCTATTTCATGCGGGTCGGCGATAACTGTTGTCACACCGCAGGAAAGCGCGAGTTTGCCGAATTCGTGCGGGGGAAGAAGCGTGCTTTCTATGTGGATGTGCGCATCAATCAGGCCCGGGATTACCCGCGCTCCTTTCAGGTCGGTGCAGGATTCTCCTGTAAGTTCGCCGGGTTTTGCAACGGTTGTAATTTTTCCATCCTCAACGGAAAAAGAAGAGGGTATCCATTTCCCGGTTACCGGATTGTATACGCATGCATTGTCAAATATTTTCATAGCAGTTCCTGTACTATACGTTTACGTATCTGATAAAACCGGCAATCCGCTGTTTCATGTCCTCATAGTCGATGATGTAGATAAAGACCTTGTATTCTCCGGGTTCCAGCGCGACTTTGAGTCTGGAGATATTGTCTCCGTTTACCAAGGTTGCCGCCTGGCTTTCGTTTTCAATGATTTCAGTTGTTGAAAACGGCCCGTTAACTTTAAAAACACGGTACTGGATCCAGACATCACGGGGCTCATCGCTGTCATAGCCGAAAACGGTTGTAATCTCGGCGTTTTCATAACTCAGGGATTTTACTTCTATGTGTGCTCCGCCGGAAAAAACTATCAGGATAACTGCGATGCCGATTATAAGAAAAATCAGTCCGCCGATGTATATTTTTTTCCGGTCCCCTGAGTCGTTGAACGGGTCGTTTTTATTCATTGACTTTCTCTACGGTCACTTTGATTTTGTCGCCGGTTTTGAGACCGCTTCCTTTGGGGATGTCGATGTTAAACCAGAGTTCACCCTGCTGTGCCATAAGGCAGTCTTTTTTTCCTTCGATGTCGGCGACAAATTCAAGGGTATTTACTATCTCGATTTTTTCCATACTATAATAATAAAGGCGGCGTCAGGGTATTAAGGTTATGGTTTTGGGGGAAGTGTGCCGGAAAAAGAGATTACTCGGTAAGTTTTTTACCGAATGCTTTGGCTGCTTCAATATCTGTAGCGCGTCCTTCTACTTCACGCGGGGCATACAGCTGGTTGCGTGCGAAGAGTCCTGCATATTCCCAGCCGAAATACTGACCGAAGACACGTTTCATTTCGCCGATAATGGGTGTCGTTGTCTCTTCTGCGCCGCTTCCGGAGGTGAGCACAACCGCGAATTTCTTGTTTTTGGGCAGGCGGGTAGTGAAATCCGGATTCATCTGGGAATAGAAACGGTCAATCAGGTTTAAGAACGGGGCGTTTGGTCTGCCGAAATAGATTGGCGAGCCAAATACTATGATGTCGGCGCTTCGCAGGGAGTCAATGAGTTTTTCAAAGTCGTCTTTCTGGATGCAGGTTGTTTTTCCTTCCATTTTACAAACTGAGCATCCTGTGCACGGTTTAATGGAAAGGTCTTTCAAGGCAAGCATTTGTGTTTCGGCACCTGCCGCTTTTGCTCCGGCAAGGATATTTTCAACAAGGATGCCGGAGTTGGAACCGGCATGGTATGATGAAGAGATACCAGTTACTTTCATGTATATATACTTTGGACGCCGTATGCAATAATTATTATGCATCGGGGATCAGTGTATTGTCATGGCTGAAGAATATAACTGGTTTTTTGATGTGCCGCAAAAAAAGGCGCTCTTTTCTAAAAACGAATCGCACGGTTTTTCCGTGTGATTATCGAGGAAAAGCGAAAGCGCCATCCGATGCAAAAAGAAGCCGATGCCGAGGCAGCCTGCTGGTACTGTTTCGGACTTGATGATGAATGGGACACAGGATACCCTCTTGCAATTCAGATTCGAAAAGAAATCGAGTATGCCCCCGGGCTCACAATAGAAGATGATGAAGAGTCGCTTGAGGCGACAATCATTCCCTGATTATCTTTCCCTCTTCTGTTTTTTCAATCACGTATTCTAAAGAGAACCGCACGTGTTCGAGCGTTAGTCCCGGGCGCGGATTTTCTATAACCAGGCATCCGTTTTCAGAATACAGAACCATTCCGGTCAGTTCATCCGCTGAACAGAGAATGTTCTGCTCTGCGTGTGTCCCGCGCGCTGAATCGCAGGTGAGTTCAATGTGGTCGTTTGCGGAAATAACATACGGCAGGCATCCTGCTGCTGCGTGGTTTTCCGGAAGAGCTACAATAGGGAAATGATGCGTGCGCACCTGTTCTAAAAGATAGAGCGCAGGCAGAATTTCTCCTCCTGCGGTCGCAGAAACGGCGATAATATCATCAGGATACATTCCCTGCACCAGTTCGCCGTCTTTGGTTTCAATCAGGAGCGGGAACTTTTTTCCCGCGCGGGCGGCAAGCAGAAATGAAGAGTGTCCTCTGATGAGAATGTATGCGTCATCCCACGGGATGAAAAGTGATTCAACCATTTAGATTTCGGTTACGTCTTCAGACTGACACGTGGGACACATCGGGTGTTTTCCAAGGCCCGTAAATGTCGCGCCGCATTCATTGCATTTGTATTTCTTTCCTTTTCCTTTCAGCGGGTCGTTTAAATCGACCTCAACCGGTCCTCCAGCCGAGCACATACTATTTAGATTGGTGCAAAACCATATAAACATTCGGGATTTGGCGGCGTTGCCCAAAAATTAGATTTTGACTAAACTTATTGTTTTGATTAAACTGTGTTTTGCCCAAAAATAAAAATCGTTTGCCCAAAAAATCAATTTTGACTAAAATTTAAAAAAGTAAGTAATTATTTGCGCACTCCGCGTTTAACAGTCCGTATCTTTTTTACAGGACTTGCTCTTAAAGTATTATCTTCTTTTATCTCGTTATACAAGTTTTTCAAATACCCTGCCCCACCATTGAAACCATCTGCAACACCTGAAAAATAAGAGGATTCGATACGATTCTTCGAATATTTTTCATGTGCTTTTAACTTATACGCTTTTGAAATATTTTCAAGTTCTTCATATGTTTTTTTAATTTGGCTAAGAATTTGAGTTTTAGTCATAGATAATATACAAGACGTCTGTAAATAAAAACCTAATCCTTATCCAATAATTTTAGTAATTTGAATAAATTAGAGTCAGTAATACAAACATAATTTCAAAAATAAATGTAAAACAATATAAAGAACAAAATCAGTATGCGCGGCATCCAGATTCTCATTATCAGAGCATTATTTCAAAAACACAACAGT